>JAZJZB010000047.1:0-16960 GCA_040390085.1 Pseudomonadota bacterium
CACCTCGCCGCAGGCCGCGGATTTGGGCGAAACTAAAGGGCAACCGACCGTGTATCTAGCGCCACGACCGTCCCGTGCGGAGCCGCGGGCGTTCCCGGTCTATTCGCACGCGGTTTGCCACGCGCTGCTCGCCATCCGCAAAACGCACGATGCCGAGGCGGTGAAACTAAGCGAGGAAGATCAGCGCGAACTGTCTGACGCGCTGCAGGTTCTCTCGATCGCGGCGCTGCTCGAGCTGCAGATCGCGGGCTTGCGCGTCGAAGGCGTGTATCTAGTGCCACGACCGTCCCGTGCGGAGCCGCGGGCGTTCCCGGTCTATTCGCACGCGGTTTGCCACGCGCTGCTCGCCATCCGCAAAACGCACGATGCCGAGGCGGTGAAACTAAGCGAGGAAGATCAGCGCGAACTGTCTGACGCGCTGCAGGTTCTCTCGATCGCGGCGCTGCTCGAGCTGCAGATCGCGGGCTTGCGCGTCGAAGGCTCAAGCGGCGATTAGAACCAGTGAATGAACCACGCCGCGCTCCGGACCCGCGATGAACTCATTAAGCAGCATCTCGATTTAGTCCCGCCCATCGCGCGCCACGTCCACGCGCAGCTTCCGCCCAGCTTCGAGCTCGACGACCTGGTCGGCGAGGGTTACGTGGGCCTGATGCACGCCGCGGCCCGCTACCGCCCGCGCCGGCACAACGGAACGCCGTTCTCGGCATTCGCGCGGCCGCGGATCCACGGCGCGATGGTCGACTCGGTGCGCCGGCGCGCATGGCGCGAGAACACCGCGTGCCCACTGATCGCCGCGCCCGAGGGCGTCACGCTGCCAGGCAAGCCGTTCCTAATAAGACAGCCTCAATTAGAACCACGGCCGCGGCGCGTCGGAAGGCCGCGCATGGGCTTCCGCGCCGAGCGGCTACCCAAACCCCTGGCCCTCGCACTCGGGCGCCTGTCCGCGCGCCAGCGGGCCGTCCTTGAGGCATTCTATGGCGAGTCGCCCAGCTTCGTGACCGTGGCCGGCCTCCTGGGGATAACGGTGGTCGAAGTGGCGACCGAGCATGCCGCCGCGCTCGACATTCTGCACCGCGCGCTGCTCCGGAATGTGAGTATTTTCGGCTCAACCTTAGTTTTTCTTTCGAAGCCGCTTTCAGACAGGCGGGCGGCGTGACACCGGCCGAGCGCGACGCGCAGATCCTGAGCCTCGAGCGCCAGGTGAAATATCTGGCCGGCCGGAAGCACGCGCTGCTGCCGTATGCGCGGATCCACCTCGACGAGATGATCTCGGCGGCCTGGCTGGGCGCGATTCGGGCAGTCGATTCCTTCGACGAAGCGCAGGGCCATAAATTGAGCACGTACGCGAGCTGGAAGATCGCGAGCGCGATGGCCGATTACCTCCGCGACCTCGATCCCCTCACCCGCAATCATCGGATCGCTGTCACGCGCGGCGCGGCGGCTCCAGTCTTTACGCTCTCGGCCGAAACCCACGGCGATGAGCCGGGCCCGCTGCGGCGCATACCAGACGACCGCGCCGCGTGCGCACAGCACGCGCTCGACGCCCGGATCACACTCGAGGCAATCGAGGCCCGCGCCCGGCTCCAGCCCCGCAGCCTGAATATCGTCAGGCGATGGGCCGAAGGGAATTTGATGAGAGAAATCGGCGCCGAGTTTGGACTGGCTGAGAGCCGCGTCTCGCAGATCTGCACCCGCGCCATCGAGCAGCTCCGCACTGCGGCCTGACGACTATCTCAGTGTGCCAGCGAAGCCCGCCAAAGCCGCAGCTAATTCTCTTACCGCGATGGCCGACGAGCTGGGCGCACTCGAAAAAGAGTATGCCCTGGCGCTCGCGCCGTTCGAGCTGAAGCTGCCGCGGATCAAGGCGCTCAAAGAAACACTACAGGCCGCGTGCCCGGCGAAGCCTGACGCCGAGTGGTTGGTGGAGGGTACGCGTTTTATTGTTCGCCTCGGTCCGCGCGCGATGGCGCGCTCGATCGACTTTAAGGCGCTGGTAAAGAAGATCGGTGCCGCGGTGTTCGTGAAGTTCGCCACGTGCACGCTGGGCGCCCTCGAGGAGAACGTCAAGCCAGATGTAATCGACGACGTCGTCACCACCGCGCAGACCGGCCCCCGCAAGCTGAGCACTTCCGAAAAAGGCGTGGTTTAAGTGGAAGGAAACGTCGAGACGCGCCTGGCGCTGCTCGAGCGCATGGCGGACGATCTCGGGACCATCGTGAAAGACCACGAGGACCGCCTCCGCTCGAACGAGCGCATGGTGATTTACGGGGCGGCGGTCTTCGGAATGTGCGCGCTCGCCGTCAGCGTCTGGGCGAAGCTGTCGCACTGACGCTGGCGACTAGAAAAGTGTCATGAAAGCGCCGCGGGGAACACCTCCCGATGTGACCCACGGGGCGGGAGCCCGTCACGAGGGCCAGGGTACTCCACCCGCTCCCCCCTCCGATACGCTCCCTAATTGGTACGCCATTTGGGTGATGTCGAACGCCGAATTCGTGGTCGAAGACGCGCTGCTGAACCTCGACATCGAGCCGTTTCTGCCCACCTGGATCGAGACGGTGCAGTGGAGCGATCGCAAAAAAGAGATCACGCGGCCGTTATTCCGCGGCTACCTTTTCGCGCGCTGCGCCGACCGGCGTGTGCCGGAAATCGCGCAGATCGCCGGCGTGATTAAAGTTCTGCCCGATAATTTGACTCCCGCGCCGGTTGATAAAGCCGAGCTCGAAAACGTGCGGCGCCTGCTGCACTCCGGCCTGGCGATGAAAGTCTGCGATTACGTGCAGGGTGATGCCGTCGAAATCGAGCGCGGGCCGCTCGCCGGCGTGAAGGGCATCGTCCAGCGGACGAAACAGGGAACGCGCGTCATCGTCAAGATCGAGATTCTGCGCCGTGCAGTCAGCGTCACGATCGACGCCGAGGATTTGGTTAAGGAGAGCAAAGCAGCATGAATGATTACGACATCGGCAGAGCTGTGAACGAGAAGATGCAGGCGGCCGGCATGGGCGCCAAGATCGCGACCGGGGAATGTGGCAATTCGGTAGAACCGCCCTTCCGCGATCGCTTGCAGAACCGCCTGCACCACGCGCGGCGCGAAGCCGAGAAGGCCAACCGCATAGAGGAGCTGCTGTACCTGCTCGACAAGCAGCCGGAAGTCGCGCGGATTCTGGAACTGGTGGAAGCCGTCGGGAAGTGAGATTCGCCTGGCTCGCGCTGCTCCTGCTGCCGCAGCTCGTCGCGTTTCAGGAGCCCTCGGGCTCGGACACCTGCGATAACTTCAAGGGTAACGCGCACCCCTGCGCCTGCGGCCGCGCGATGATGTGCGGACGCGGCGGCCACGGATCGGGCGACCCGGACGCGCAGCTCGACGGGCCAGGCCGCTGCCAGAAGGCCTGCCGGAAGGATCTCTGCAAGTGTCTCGGGCCCTGTACGAGCCGAAAATGAAGCTAACAAAACGCGAAACCGAGGTCCGCGCCCTGATGGTCGAAGGCAAGACCGCGCAAGAGTGCGCCGCGGCGCTCGGCATCGCGGTCGGCACCGTCAACGCGCACCGCAAGCACCTGGCCATCAAACTGGCGCAATACCCGAAGCCAGAGGAAGCCGAGGTCGAGAACGGCGCATGATTGCCTGTCTGGCGATCCTTGTCGTGCTCGCGACCTTCGCGGCCGGCGTCGTGGCCGGCGTGGCCTTCGCGGGCATGGATGCCGACGCCGAATGACGGGCGCCGAAATCTATGCGCTCGCTCGCGCCGCGGGCTTCCCTGCCGTCGTCGCTGTGACGATGACGGCGATCGCGCTCCGCGAGAGCGGCGGCAATCCTAACGCGTACAATGGCGACGCCGCGACCGGCGATCGCAGTTATGGTCTCTGGCAGATCAACATGTTCGGCGCGCTGGCGGCGCCGCGAATGGCCCAGTTCGGCATCGGCCACGAAAAGCAACTGTTCGAGCCGGCCGCGAACGCGCACGCCGCGTTCGTATTGTGGGGCGGCGATAACAAGAACCTCTCGGTCGCTTGGTACATCGACCGCGGCGGTCTCTACCAGACGCGTTATGAGTCGCATCTAGCGGCCGCGCAGGCGGCGGCGCTCGCGGCCTCGCAGTTCTCCGCGAGTCCCTGGAAGCCATCCGATCCCGTCTGGCCGCCGTCCGCCGAGCCCGGCACGTGAATGCCTTCGAACGCGAGCTCTACCGGCTCATGTTCCGGCGCTTAGGAGAGAGAGAACAAACTGGCCGCGCCCAAGAAAGCCCGAAAGCCCGAAAGCCAGATTCCACCGGCGCCCCTGAATACGACGCTGGCGATCGAGTGGTGGCCGATCAGCAGGCCCAAGCCCTACCCGGCGAACGCGCGTAAGCTGAGCGCGCGCGCCGTCGAGACGCTGGCGCTCTCGCTAAAGCAGTTCGGCTGGCGGCAGCCGATCGTATGCGACCTGAAGGACGTCATCGTGGCCGGCCACACGCGGCTTCTGGCCGCGCAAGCGGCCGAGATGACGCAGGTGCCAGTGCACGTCGCGCGCGAGCTCACCGCCGCCCAGATCCGGGCCTACCGGATCATGGACAACCGCTCGGCGGATGAAACCGAGTGGGACATGCCCACGCTGGCCGCCGAGCTGAAGGAATTACACGCCCTCGAGGTCGACATGTCGACCACGGGCTTCACGCAGGCGCAGGTCGACCGCGCGCTCGAATACGCGGAGGGCGACGAGGACGCGGTCCCCGCCATACCGGAAACGCCGGCGACGAAGCTCGGCGATGTGTGGCTGCTGGGCGAGCACCGCGTGATTTGCGGCGACTCGACCGACCGGAACGTGGTCGCGAAGCTGCTCGGCAACCGCGCGCCGCATCTGCTGGTGACCGATCCGCCGTATGGGATACTGCTGGACTCCGAATGGCGCGATCGCGCAGGCCTGAACTATACCGGGCACTTGAAAAAAGGCGGCGGGCCCCGGCAGGAAGCAAACGGACTTTATGCGCCGGCGCAATCGAGCTACCTGAAGAAACGCATCGAGGGCCACACGCGCACCGCGATCTCGGGCGATACGCGCGCGGACTGGAGCGAGGCCTTCGCGCTCGTGCCGAGTATCGACGTCGCGTATGTCTGGCACGCGAGCCTTTACACGCGCGAAGTGCTCGATGGCCTATTGAGGCTGGGATTCCTCTACCCGCAGCAGATTATCTGGAACAAGGGCCTCGCGGCCATGACGCGGACGCACTACTGGTACCAGCACGAGCCGTGCTGGTTCGTCTTAAAGCACGAGCCCGCGTGGTACGTCCGCAAGAAGAACGCGCCGTGGTTCGGGCAGCCCGGCAAGAACTCGACGATCTGGGAATCGCCCTCGCCGAAGATGATCATGGGCGGCTCGGATGAGCAGAAGTACGATCACCCGACGCAGAAACCGGCCATCCTGATGCAACGGCCGATTCAGAACCACCTCCAGCGCGGCGAGCTCGTCTATGACGGCTTCCTCGGCAGCGGCACGACGCTGATCGCCGCCGAGATGAGCGAGCGCGTCTGCGTGGGCGTCGAACTGGCGCCCGAGTACGTCGACGTCATCGTGCTGCGCTGGCAGGCCTTCACTGGCCAAGCCGCCACGCTCGAGGGCGACGGCCGCACGTTCGACGCGGTCGCCAAAGCACGCGCAAAGAAGAAGTGAACGCGTTCAAAGCCGCGCGGCTCTACCGCGCACTGAAGCCCTATCTCGAAACGCTGGAAGGAAAACCCTTGTCGTCACTCACAAAGAACTGGAAAACGACGCTCGCCGGCGTGATCGGGCTGTTCGTGGTGCTCGGCACCTCGCTCGGATGGCTCACCCACGACCAGGCGCAAGCCATCGGCGCGGTCGCGGTGTCCTTCGGCCTAATGGCCGCGAAAGACTTCAACGTGTCAGGCGGCGCGAAAGCCATCGCGTTCGTACTGCTCGCTCTCGCCATGAGCGTGCCGGCGCGCGCGCAGACGCCGGCACCGTTTCAGCCGCAGTATTACCTCGGCACGGGCATCACCTATGACTATTACGGGCCGACCGGATTCGCGGCGAATACCGAATTTGGAGCGCGCGTCTCGGGCGACGTCTACAGCTACTCGACGCTCGAGCTGACCCGCACGGTCGCGACGATTCGCACCGGCGCCGCGTATGCGTTTATGAAGCAGGGCCGCTGGCTCGCGCTCGCGCTGGGCGATGCCGGCCTGGCCTCGGGCGCCGGGCAGCCCCTACTCGGCAGTTTTTCAGGCGGCGGGATGTTGGCTTATGACATCGGCGCGAAGCTGACCCACGAGACGAGCCACTTCTATATAGGAGTGGGCGGCCGCGTCATCTCGACCGGCGGCCAGACCGTCCAACCGATTTTCGCGATCACGCTCGGAAAAGCCTTCTGAAATACATCACCCCGGCCGCGCATGCCGCCGAGCGCCGCGCGGTTCATCCGTCGCAGCGGCAGCCGCACATTCAGCCGATCTCGGCGCCGCTCTATGTCGTCGCTACGAACTTCAACCCGAATCGCTACGCGAGCCGCAACCGACTGTGGCAGGGATTCGAGAAACATTGCATCGACTCGGGCGCGATTCCTTACACGGTCGAGCTCGCGCTGCGCGATCGGCACCACGAGATCACCGATCATGCGAACCCGCACCATATCCAGCTCCGCGGCACATCGGAGCTCTGGTACAAGGAAAATCTCGGGAACATTGGCACCTCGCGGCTGCCGGCGGACTGGGAATACGTCGCGTATGTCGATGCCGATTTCCTTTTCACGCGTCCCGACTGGGCCACCGAAACGGTGCACATGCTGCAGCACTATGACGCCGTGCAGATGTTCACGTTTCTCACGTATGAAACCTTCGACCACCGCACGCATGGCACATTGAACGGCTTCGCATACCAGCACCTGAATCAGAAGACCATCCCGAAGCACTATGGGCACAAAGGCGCGGTCGGCGGCGCGTGGGCCTTCCGGCGGTCGGCGCTCGAAAAACTCGGCGGCCTACTCGACTGCTGCATTCTGGGCTCGGGCGATTGGCACATGGCGTTTGCGCTGGCGATGCGCGACGACGTCCATCCGGACATGAACTTGCACGCGGCGCCGGGCTATGTGGCGGCGATCAAGCGCTGGGAAGATCGCGCGAAGGCGCTGCATGGCAATATCGGATTTGTGGATGGGCACGCTATCCACCACTGGCACGGGCCGATCGGGAAGCGCGGGTATGCATGGCGCTCAAATATTCTCACGGAAAACCACTTCGATCCGCTAACCGATCTGACTTACGACTGGCAGGGCCTATTGAAGCTGACGCCCGCCAAGCCTCACATGCGCGATGAGATCCGCGCGTACTTCCGGCAGCGAAATGAGGACTCGATCGACCTATGAATCCCGCAGATTTGAACCACCTGCAGGACGCCCTGCTCGCCGCGCTTGAGCCCCTGGGCGTCACGGAGATCGAAATCACACTGAAGCCGCGCCGCGACCATGTAAAAGTATTCGTATCCTGCGAGGCCCCGATCGGAAGGCCTGCGGCATAGGCCGCTCAATGCCACGTAGCCAGCATCAGGCGAACGCGCGCGCGTTCCTGGCCGCCTACCGGCAGACCGCGTCGATCACCAAGGCCGCGGCGGCCGCGAAGGTCGACCGTAAGGTGCACTATCAGTGGCTCGCGAAGTGGCCGGGCTACAAGGCCGCTTTTCAGAACGCGCAGGAAGAAGCGGCACAGCTCCTCGAGGACGAGGCCGTGCGCCGGGCCACAGAGGGAACCCTGGAGCCCGTGTTCTACCAGGGCATAAAATGTGGAGCTGTCCGCAGATACTCGGACAGCCTGATGCAGTTTCTGCTGCGCGGCTTCAAGCCGGCCAAGTACAGCTCGAAAGCCGAGATCACCGGCGCCGGCGGCGGCCCGATCGAAACCGCGATTCGCGTGAGATTCATTGACCCCGAGCCTACAGAAGATTGAAGCCGCCGCGGACTTCCCGCGGGTGTTCGATTTCCTCTTACAGCAAAAGGCGCGGAACAAAGGCGTTTACTCAGGCCGCGGCGCCGCGAAATCGTGGTCCTTCGCGACCGCGTTGCTGATCTTGGCCGGCGAGGAACGCCGGCGCGTCGTCGGCGCGCGCGAAACGCAGCGCTCGATCGAGGACAGCGTGCACGCGCTGCTCGGTGACCGGATCCGCGACCTGAACCTCGGCGCGTTTTATGAGGTCCGCAAGAAAAGCATTTACGGCCGCAATGGCAGCGAGTTTCTGTTTCATGGCCTGCGGCACGATCCGGCCGCCATCAAATCGCTCGAGGGCGCCGACTACTGCTGGATCGAGGAAGCGCAGAGCGTCGGCAAGGAAAGCTGGGAGATGGTCATCCCGACCATCCGCAAGCCGGGCTCTGAAATCTGGGCGAGCTGGAACCCGCGGCTCGAAACCGACGCGGTGCACCAGCGGTACGTGATCCACCCGGCACCGGGCACCATCTGCCGCAAGGTGAGCTGGCGCGACAATCCGTGGTTCCCTAACGAGCTCCGGATCGAGAAGGACCACCTTAAGGCCATCGACCCCCAGGCCTACCAGCACGTGTGGGAAGGGGAATGCAAAGCGGCGGTGGAAGGGGCCGTGTATGCCGCGGAGCTCGATCTCGCCACCAGGGAAAACCGGATCACCACGGTCAGCGTCGACCGCAAGATCCCGGTGCACACGTTCTGGGATCTGGGATTTGGCGACGCGACCGCGATCTGGTTCGCGCAGGCACTCCCCACCGGGCAGACCCGCATCGTGGACTATTTAGAGGCCCACGGCAAGACCCTCGACTGGTACGTGATCCAGTTGAACCAGCGCGCATATATGTACGGCGAGGACTGGCTGCCGCACGATGGCGTCGACTGCATCATTCACTCGCGCTTCAGCGGCGACAAGTCGCGCAGCCCCGAGCAGCTCATGCGAGCGGCCGGCCGGAAGGTTCGGATCGCGCCGAAGCTACACGTCGCGTCAGGCATAAACGCCGTGCGGACCATGTTCTCGAGCTGCTGGTTTGACGAGACGCGGTGCGGCGAGGGTTTGCAGGCCCTGCGGCACTACCAGTGGGGCGTCCCGGCGCAGAACGGCGCGGTGAAACGCGAGCCGCTGCACGACTGGGCCTCGCACGGCGCCGACGCGCTGCGGACGCTCGCGGTGTCGATCAAAGCGCCGGAAGTGAAGACGCCGGCGCGACGCGAGCAGCGCGTGGTGCCGAGCCCGTGGAGTTAAAACGATGCCCTACACGCGCAAGCAGGTCAAGTTATTTCTGTCGCGCTGATCGCCGCTGAGCGCCGAGCAGCAGGACAAGGTCAAGGCCGAGTTACACGCCGACCCGGCAATGGGCCACGCGCGCAAGGGCAGCGCGGCTCTTAGTCGCGCCGCGGCGGATCGCATACGAAAGAGAGCCAATGGCAAAACTGAACGCAGCAGCGCGTAACGCGATCCCGGCCGCGAAATTCGGGCTGCCGAAGCAGCGCAAGTATCCGATGCCCGATCCCGAGCACGCTGCCGACGCCAAAGGCCGCGCCACGCAGATGGTCAAGCGCGGCAAGCTGTCGCCGGCGTCGGCCTCGAAGATCCGCGCGAAGGCCAACGCGATCCTGGGCCAGTGATGCTCGAAGAACTGACTGACAGAGACGCGACGGGCCCGCTCGAACGCTACAGCGGCCGCGCGCGCAAGCCCGGAAAGAAGAAATGCCCGAAGACTCCGCATTCCTGATCAATCACGCGCTGCGCTCGAAAGGCCTGGCCTCGCTCAGCGAGGGCCCGGCGCTGGTCGCGCAGCTCGCCATGTTCGTGCGCGACGACAAGCACTTCCGCGCCCTGATCAACGCCTGCGAGCCCGAGGAGCGCAGCAACATGTATAACGCGCTGGCGCCCAACGTGCGGTTTAAGGCGCGGCCGCTGGCGGATTACCTGATTGAGCTGGCCCAGGACGCCGAGCGCCAGCAGCTCCCGACCCTCGGCCCGAAGGGCGAGCTGCAGGAGTTTAAGACTCCAGTGATCAATACCGAGCCGCCGGCCGTTGAACCAAAGACGGACGCCGCGATCGCGACCGCCGCGATCGCCGAGGCCGTCGCCAAGGAACGTCTGCACGTGGTCTGCCTGCTGTGCACGCGCGAGGACGTGTTCCGCGGCGTTACCAAAGAGGAAGCGGTCGAGCAGCTCCGCGCCGCCGGTTGGCGGGCGGGCTCGAAGTATGTCGGCGAGGATGTGGAACGCGAGGCGGTCGAGATGTGCCCGCGGTGTGTGAAGGCGCGCGCGCCCCGAATGAGAGCCGCGTAAATTGGTCTACGACGTCGAGGTCGCCGAGGAGAACCGCACCGCCGCAGACGGCGTGGACAACAGCGCCGATGATGAGGCGCTGCTCAAAGAGATCCGCGATCGCTATGATTACGCCTACGAGAAGTGGCGCAAGATCCGCGACGAGCGCCAGATCGATCTCAGGTATGTCTGCGGCGATCCGTGGGATGCGACCGACCGCAAGGCGCGCAAGGATGCCGGGCGGCCGTGCGTTTCGCAAGACGAGCTCAGCCAGTATGTCAACCACGCGGTAAACAACGCGCGGCAATCCAAGCGCGGCATCAAGGTCGACCCGCTGACCAATGCGACCGAGAAGGACAGCGAGCTCCGGCAGGACATCATCCGCACCGCCGAATACCGCTCGCGCGCCCAGGCCTGCTACCTCACGGCGTACCAGTCGATGCTCGAGGGATCGTATGGATTCTTCGGAATCTCACGGCGGTACGTCGAAAACGAGAACCTGACCGCCGAGAACTTCAACCAGCAGGAACTATGGTTCCGCCCGTTCGCGAACGCGGACGCGGTGCTGCCGGATCCCGATTCGAAGCAGCCCGACTGGAGCGATCAGGGCTACTGCTTCGTTTTGGACCCGATCACGCGCGAGGAATTTAAGCGGCAACACCCCAACGCGCGGATCACGGATTTCTCGACCGAGCACATGACCCAGGCCAAGAACTGGATCATGGACCGGATGGTGCTGCGCGCCGAATACTGGAAGGTCATCTCGACCCAAAAGAAGCAGTACCTCTATAAAGGCCAGGTGGTCGAGGCGCTCCCGAAGGGCGCGAAAGCGGACGGCGAGCGCACGGTGACCTCGAAGCGCGTGGTGCAGTACATCACCAACGGCGTCGAGATTCTGAGCACCAACCCGCAGCCGGGCACAATGGTGCCGATCATCCCGGTGACCGGCCTCGAACGCTATGTCGACGAGGGCTCCGGGCCCGAGCGCAAGCTGTTCTCGCTGATCCGCCTGGCGCGCGATCCGCAGATGACGCTCGCATATCTGGCGAGCCAGGAGACGGAAGAAGCCGGCCTCACGCCGAAGGTCCCTTACATGGGATACGTGGGCCAGTTTGAGACGGACGCGGAAGCATGGGAGAACCTCACCAAGCAGCCGGTCGCCCGGATTCAGGTGGATCCGATCGTCGATGGAGCGAGCGGCACGGTTCTTCCGTTGCCAACGCGCGTAGAGTTTAGTCCCAATTTCCAGGCATACGAGGTCGCGAAGGATGGAGCCAGGCGCGCGATCCAGGCGGCGATGGGCATCTCGCCGCTGCCGACCGCAGCGCAGCGCAATAACGAGAAGTCGGGTGTCGCGCTCGAAAAGATCGAGCAGGCCCAGGATATCGGCAGCTATCACTTCGTCGACTCGCTCGACCGCGCGCTGATGTACGGCGGCCGCGTCGCGAACGAATACATTGGCGAGATCCACACCGAGGAGCAGGAAATGACGCTCCGGCGGCCGGATGACACCAATCGCCATGTGCGGCTGAACACCAAGGAGCCATACATCGATGAGAAAACCGGCGAGAGCGAGCATTATCCGATCGACGACGGCAGCCACACGGTCACGGTATCCACGGGGCCGTCGAGCGAGTCTTTACGCCAGGAAGTCCGCGACTTCGTCGACACGCTACTGGGAAGTCTGAAGAATCTGCCGATCGCGCCCCCGCAGGCCGCCAAGGTTCTCTCGATCGCGATCAAGATGAAGGGCCTCGGGCCCCAGGGCGACCAGCTCGCCGATATCATCAGCCCGCCCGAGCAACCAGGCCAGCAGATTCCGCCCGAAGCGCAGCAGGCGATCGCGCAGGCGCACCAGGTGATCCAGGCGACCCAGGCCGAGCTGCAGAAGCTGCAGATGGAAAAGGCCGGCCGCGTGGTCGACAACCAGTTCAAGCTGCAGATCGAGCAGATGAAGATCGAGGCCGACACCGCCAAGGCCGAGATCATGACCAAGGCGCAGTCGATCGAGGAACGGCTGAAGTTCGTCGAGGATCTGTGGGCTCAGCTCCACGGCCAGGCCCACGAGGCCGGAATGCAGGCGCAGGACCAGGCACACCAACAGGCCCAGCAGGAAGCCGCCCAGCAGCACGCCGGCGAGCTGCAGGACTCGCAGCAGCAGGCCGCGGCCCAGCAACAGCAGGCAGCCGCGGAGCAGCAACCAGAGCCGCAGGGCGCATAAGTTACGTAACTCGCCGCGCGGGCGTTAAGCGCACCCCACAACATGGAAACCCAAACGACGGAAGTCGCCGCCTCGTCACCGGCCGCATTCGAACCACCCTCCGATCCAGTCCTAAACCTGGAATGGCGCAAGACCGGCGAGCTCCCCGCCGCGAAAAAGGAAGCGACGTCGAAAGAGGCCTCGACACCCTCAGCAGAAGATGCCAGCGCGGCCGGCTCTGATGAGTCCGCCGCGAGAACCGCGTCCGATTCGGCACCGGGCACCAAGCAGGAGAAAGCGAAGCAACCAACCGCCGCAGACCGGCTCAACGATATACTCGCCGACCTCAAGCGCGCCGGGCTCAGCCCAGCCGAGCTCAAGACCTTCAAGCGCGAGGCCCAACAGGCCGCCGCCGAACCCGCGAAAGCAACACCGGAGACAACCGTTAAATCCGCGGACGGAGCGCCAACGAAGCCCAAGCAAGCCGATTTCGACACCTGGGAAAAGTACGAAGCCGCCAAGGACGAATATACCGAGGCCTTCGCCAAATACAGCGCGAAGCTCGCGGTCCAGGAGGATCGCCAGGCGCGCGCCGCGGAAGCGACCGACAAACAGCTCAGGGAAAAGATCGGCGAGGCTAAGGCGCGTTATGGCGACCAGGCCGAGGCCGAGATCAGGGAGGCAACGGCCGCGATTTACGGCGATGCGAAGGTCCACCCGATCGTCAAGACGATGCTCGGCGAATCCAAGCCGGGCGTGCTGGTCGGCGTGATGTACGTGCTGGGCTCGAAACCCGAGGAGCTGGCATCCTTTATTGAGCTCTCGAGGACGAACCCCGGCGCCGCGATCCGCAAGGTCGCGCTGCTCGAGCACCTGGTCACTGAGGAATTGGCAAAAGGCAGCGGCAAAACCGCGGCCGCGGCCGAAACTGACGAAGGCACCTTGAGCAACCAGCGCGATGAGTCCGGTAAGTTCGTTTCGCAAAACCCTCCCGCTAAAAAGAAACCCGCGGCGCCGCCGCCGCCCGAGGAGCTGAGCACGCGTGGCTCGGCGCCCCCGGATCCAATCGACGCGGCTGTCCGCAACGACGATTTCGCGGCCTTCAAAGCCGAAGAAGATCGTCGCGACTTCGCAAGACGCAGAGGAGCGTAAATGGCTAACAATTTTCTCAACACCAACTGGGTCTCGATGAAGATCTTACGGCTGTTGATCAATATGCTCGGGGTGACCGAGTACTTCAACCGCGACTGGGAGCGCGACTTCAACAAAGAATTCGCACCCGGCGCGTCCGTCCAGGTCAAGTTTCCGCAGAAGTTCAAAACTACCGACGGCATGGGCTATACCCCGCAAGGGATCAGCCGGATCTCGACGACGGTGTCGCTCGATCAGTGGCTGCAGATCGCCTTCGAGTGGGATGACTACGAAGCAGCCGTGAAACTGGAGCGTTCGGAAGCCGAACTGGCCGAGAACTATTTTCAGCCGGCTGCGGAATC
Source organism: Pseudomonadota bacterium (assembly GCA_040390085.1). Taxonomy (GTDB): domain Bacteria; phylum Pseudomonadota; class Alphaproteobacteria; order Sphingomonadales; family Sphingomonadaceae; genus Sphingomicrobium. The sequence continues at coordinate 13,936 of JAZJZB010000047.1, forward strand.
CATGCAGCAGGACTGGGACTCGCGCTCGGCGCTGTTCGCCTACCAGAACGCGTCAAATGTGACCGGCGCGCTCGGCGTGGATCCGACCTCGGTCGCGACGTATTACGCCGCGCGGCAGCAGATGCAGGAAAACGCCTGCCCTCCCGGCAAGCGCTGCATGCAGATCAGCTCGTCCATGATGGCGACGCTCGGCTCGAACATCACGAGCGTTTTCCATCCGGCCGATGAGATCGATTCTATGTGGAAAGAGGGCTCGATCGGCAAGCTGGCGAAATTCAGCTTCTTCGAGTCGAATTCGCTCTATTCCCATACCGCGGGAACCTGGGCCGGCACGGTCAAGGTGATCGGCTCGGGCCAGAGCGGCACGTCGCTGATCATCAGCGGAACGATCAACGACACCATCAAACAGGGTGACAAGTTCTCGATCGCCCTGGTGAACAAGGTCAATCCGATGACCTATCGGATCGCCGGCAAGGCCGCGCTCAAGACCTTCACCTCGACCCAGAACTACACCCTCAGCGGCGGCAACGACACGATCTCGATCCTGCCGGCCATCTACGGCCCCGGCAGCCAGTACCAGAACGTGGACGCGCTCCCGCTCGACCAGGCCGCACTGACGCTGTGGCCCGGCACCACCGCGCCCAACGGCAAGGTGGGAACCGTGGCCCTCGGCTTGTCGAGGTACGCTTTCGCCTTCGCCGGCGCGAAGCTCTACATCCCCAAGGCGGTCGAGTCCGCCGGCCAGGCGTTTGACAGCCGCACGCAGATCGGCGTCCGCAAGGTTAAAGCCTGGGATCCGGTCCGCAGCATGCAGATCAACCGCACGGATTCGCTCGGCGGATTCGGCAACCTCTATCAGGACAACGGCGCCGTGTGCGTCGCTGGAGCCTAAGCCAACCAGAGAAAAAGGAAACCTAATCACATGAAAAAACTATTTGTAATTCTCCCGTTGGCGGTGTTCTTGCTGGAACCCCAGCCGATTCACGCGCAAACCATCATCACGCCGACGACACTCTCGGCCGCCGTGACAACCTCGAGCACTCGCACCGTGGTGGTCGCGAGCGCGACCTGCGCGGCTTGCACCGGCGCGGTACTCGCGGCCGGCGCCGAAATCTACGTGGATCGCGAAGCGATGGTGGTCACCGCCGTCAGCGCGACCACCCTCACCGTCCAGCGCGGAGCATCGGGCACCGCAGCCGGCACCCACGCATCCGGCGCCCTGGTATTCATGGGCGCGCCCAACGCGTTCGCCCAAAACCCCAGAGTGAGCGCGCCTTCAAACGGCTCATGCACTCGCGCGAATGAGTTGTATCTGCCCCTGATCAATGTCTCCACCGCCCTGATTTACGACTGCCTCGGCGGTCAATGGGTCAAGAGCGGAGTCGAATCGGGCGGCGTCACACAGAACCGCTTCCGCATCGAATCCTCGCCCTCGGGAGGCACCGCTTACACCTCGCTCAATACCAACGGCACGGCCGTGGGCGCGACTACGCTCTATTGCACCGAGGTCTGGCTGCCGCAGAACAAGAACCTGACCGGGATCGCCGTACTGAACGGGACCACGGTCACCGGGAACGCCCGCTATGTGATTCTCTACGATTCCGCCGGCAACGCGCTCGCCAACAGCGCGCTCGCCGGCGCGGCGTCGGTGACGGCCTCGATCTACGAGTCCTTCGCTTTCACTGCGAAGTTTTTCGCGGTGGGGCCGGCCCAGTATTTCGCATGCCTGCAGGACAATGCAGTCGGCTCGACCACAGTCCGGATGGTGGTGACCGGGACGCAGGACAACCTGCTCACCAAGGGACAGACCAGCGCGGTGTTCGGTACCATCGCGGCCCTGGTGGTTCCGACCACCTTTACAACGGCCGTGGGACCGTACGTCTACCTGTACTAGCCAGATCGGGCCGCCTCACCGGGCGGCCCTTTTCGCTAAAGGACAAATCCCATGAAGAAAACACTCATCATCATTGCGCTCGTCGCCGCGCTCGCGGCCATCGCTTACGGCGTCGAGACCACGCTCGTGGCGCTCCCCGCGAACACCTTCGCCGCGCCGGTGACCACGATGGATCAGGCGCACGTGGACTCCGTCAACGCCATCGTGAGCCAGCAGAACGCCAACAACACGAGTCTGCGCGCCTCGATCACGGCCATCAATACGAACGGCGCCTTCACCACCCCCACCCTCACCAATCCGGTGATCATCGGGCCCGCGCCGGTAGCCTGCGGCGCGACGTGCTCGCCGACCGCCGGGCAGTTAGTCCTCCTGAACCAAGGCGCGGGATCCACGGTTACCCTGCCGACCGCAACGGGCACCGGCAACGTGATCCGCATGCGGATTACCGTCATCAGCGCCAGCGCCGCTGAAAAGGTGCTACTCACCACCGTCACGGACACCATCATCGGCACCGCCGTGGGCGAGAATGGCAGCACCGCGATTGTGTTCGTGGGCAACGCCGGCACCTATCACTCGATCCAGATGCCCTTCGCCGGCTCGCAGCCGAGCGGCGGATTTGTCGGAGACGCCATCACCTGCACCGACTTTGCCTCCGCCAAGTGGGCGTGCGATGTTCAATATCAGGGCGGAACGACACCCACGACGCCCTACAGCACCTCGACGACCTAAACCCTCGCACGTTGGGCCGCGGCAAATCTGCCGCCGCGGCCCTCTTTTTCAGCCGATTTACTTAAGTAAAGTCCCCAGTGCCCCTGAACGAAGCCGGCCCGCGCCGCAGCAATTTGACCGCGCCGCAGCGCCGCGAGGCCCTGGCCGCGATCTACGGGATCCCGCCCGAGCCGACCAAGGCGGAAGCCGACGAGCTCCGCGCGCGGATCCAGAACGACGACGAAACACCAGACTTCTAGGAGAAACACCTTATGCCCCCACAAGTTTTCACCGCCGCCGAAATCGAGAAGATGCGCCTGTACGTGCTCGAGCACGATAAGAAGGCCTCGGCCAACGAATTCGATCTGAACAACCCGCCGCGCACCAACTACGTGCACCAGCCCTACCCTAAGGTGGTCTATC
>JAZJZB010000048.1:0-1734 GCA_040390085.1 Pseudomonadota bacterium
CTTCGCCGACGGTTTCCTCGCCGCCGGCGACAAGGCGCGCGCGCTGATGATGATCGACGGCATGGGTTCGGGCGAGGCGCTCGCCCGCCAGCGGATCCAGGCTGGCAAGACCAGCGGCCAGAGCGTCGACGATCTATCCGAGGCGCTGAGCGACATGCTCACCGCATTCTCCGCCGACCTCGCGCGCATGCAGCGCTCCTCGCCGCCGATCGGGCTCGTCCAGGTCGCGCGCTTCGCCAATCCGCAGAACAGCAGCGCCACCGCGCTGCTCGCGCTGTTGTTCGCCGGCCAGGACCGGGGTGACGAGGCGCTTGCGCTGCTTCGCACGGTTCCGGCCAATGATGCGCTGATCGGGATGGTGCGCGACGTGCAGGTGCGGATCCTGACCGACCAGAAAAAGCTGCCCGAAGCTTATCAGGTCGCGGCCAGCGCCGCCGCCGCGCCGGGCGCCGATGTCGCTGATTATTCGCGGCTCGGCGACGTTCTCGAAGCGATGAAGCGGCCAAGCGACGCAGCCAACGCATACGGCCGGGCGATCGCGACCGCCCGGGCGGAGAATATCAAATCCGACCTTTGGCCGCTCATGCTGCTTCAGGCGAGCGCGCTCGAGAAGGCCGACCGCTGGCCGGAGGCCAAGGCGGCGCTCCTGCAAGGGCTCGCATTGGCGCCGGAGCAGCCGCTGCTGCTCAACTTCCTTGGCTACGCCAAGCTCGAGCATGGAGAAGAGCTCGATTCCGCCGAAGCCATGATCCGCAAGGCGAGCGAGCTGTCGCCCGACGATGCGTCGATCACCGATTCGCTCGGCTGGGCGCTGTTCAAGCGCGGCAAGACCGAGGAGGCGATCGCCACGCTCCAGAAAGCGGCCGAGAAGGACGCTGACCAGGCCGAGATCCAGGAACATCTCGGTGACGCGCTGTTCAAGTCGGGGCGGCGCTACGAGGCCCGCTTCGCCTGGAACGCGGCGCTGATCACCGCCGAGGACGAGATTGCGGCGCGGGTGAAGGCGAAGCTGGTCAGCGGCTTGACCAGCGCCAACGCGGCGCCCTGACCGACATGCCGCCCGCCGCCCGGGAAATCGCGCCGGCAAAGTTGAACCTCGCGCTTCACGTGCGCGGAAAGTTGCCCGATGGCCGCCATGCGATCGAGACGGTTTTCGCTTTCTGCACCGACGGGGACTGGCTGAGCGCCGAGGAAGCGGACGAGATTTCGCTGGCGGTCACCGGGCCCTTTTCGGCCGGTCTCACTTCTGGCGAGGATAATCTGGTCGTGAAGGCCGCGCATGGGCTTGCCAAAGCGGCGGGGGTGGGAACGCGCGCGGCACTAGCCCTCGACAAGCGCCTGCCGGTCGCATCCGGTATTGGCGGCGGCTCCGCCGATGCTGCGGCGGCGCTCCGGCTGCTGACGTCATTGTGGCGGATTGATCCCCGTTTTGCCGAGCGGGTTGCGCCGACGCTCGGAAGCGACGTCCCGGCGTGCCTGCTCAGCCTGCCCATGCGCGGCGGAGGCGCGGGCGATCGGCTGACGCCAATCGCGCTTCCCGAGCTATCGGGAGCGCCGGTGCTGCTGGTCAACCCGCGGGTCGAGTTGTCGACCGCAGCGGTGTTCACTCGGTGGGGCGGCGAGGATCTTGGACCGCTGGGCGACTGGCGCGAAGGGCGCAACGACCTCGAACAGCCGGCGATCGCGCTCGTCCCGCAGGTCGAGGCGGTGCTTGCCTGGCTCGGCACGCAGCCC
>JAZJZB010000048.1:1744-23701 GCA_040390085.1 Pseudomonadota bacterium
TGTCGGGCTCCGGCGCGACCTGCTTTGCCCTGTTCGACAGCGTCGAGGCGCGCGATGCCGCCGCCGACGCTGTGCCGCGCGAATGGTGGCGCCTCGCGACCTTCCTGCGCTAGGGGCGCGGCATGACCGGCCGCCCGATCCTCACCGCCGAAGCGATGCGCGCCGCCGAGCAGGTGGTGATCGACGGCGGGACTTCGGTCGAAATGCTGATGGAGCGGGCAGGGGGGGGCCTTGCCGAGGCCGCGTACCGCTTCGCTGGCCCGTTGCAGGCGCTGGTGCTGTGCGGGCCCGGCAACAATGGCGGCGATGGCTATGTCGCCGCGCGCCATCTTGCCGAGCGCGGGGTCGACGTCCGGGTCGCGGCGCTTGCAGAGCCCATCGCGATAGGCGTCGTTGGCCTGGTCGATCTGGTCATCGATGCCTTGTTTGGAACTGGTCTGAGACGCGGACTGGAAGATGTTGTTACTAAGCAATTAAATCGACTTTGCGAAGCCGCCGTTGTGCGCGTTGCCTGCGATCTTCCAAGCGGCGTCGGAACGGACAGTGGAGCGGAGTTCAGCGCGGTGCCGGGCTTCGACCTGACGGTCACCTTCGGTGCGCTCAAGTCGGCGCATTTGCTCCATCCGGCGATGCACAAATGCGGGCGGATCGTCCTTGCCGACATCGGCATCGATGCAGCCACCGACTGGCACGAAATCGCGCCGCCGCAACTGCCGGCGCTCGACCCTGGCGGGCACAAGTACGATCGCGGGCTGGTCCATGCGCTTGCCGGCAATATGCCCGGCGCGATTGCCCTCGCCGCGAAGGCGGCTGCACGTGCTGGCGCGGGCTATGTGCGGGTCAGCACCTCAAAACCGATCGAGGGCTTGCCGGCGGCGATCGTCCAGATCGACACCGCGCCGGTCAACGACGAGCGCATCGGCTGCCTGCTGGTCGGCCCGGGCCTTGGCCACATCCCTGCAGTGCTGACCCTGGCGCTGACTTCGCGGGCGCCCAAGGTGATCGATGCCGACGCGATCACCCACCTTGGCGAGCCCGAGCGGCTCAAGGGGCAGGATGCGATCCTGACCCCGCACGAACGCGAGTTCCGGGCGCTGTTCGGCGAAATTGCGGGATCCAAGCCGGAGCGGGCGCTTGAGGCCGCGCGGCGCTCGGGCGCGGTGATCGTCTACAAGGGGCCCGACACGTTGGTGGCCGCGCCCGACGGCAGGTTGGCCTTCGCTTCGCCCGCGCCGGCGTGGCTTGCGACCGCCGGGAGCGGGGATGTGCTCGCCGGAATCGCAGCGGCGATGCGGGCGCGCGGTCTGGAGGCGTTCGAAGCGGCCAGCGCGGCGGTGTGGCTGCATGGGCGCGCGGCGGAGATCGCCGGGCCCCGGATGATCGCCGACGATCTCGCCGGGGCGGTCCCGCGGGCGCTCGCGCTGCTGCGATGAACGAACTGATCGTCCGGATCGCGGCGCGCGGGGACGGCGTGACCGCAAGCGGGCGCCATGTGAGTTTCGGCGTTCCTGGCGATGCGCTGCTCGATGACGGCGCACTCGCTTCGGGACCGCATCACCAGGCGCCGCCATGCCGTCACTTTCCTGAATGCGGCGGTTGCCAGCTGCAGCATGCCGATGACGAGGCTTATCGCGGCTACCTGGTGTCGCGGGTGGAAACGGGGCTAGCGCAGCACCAGCTGACCACCGAGATCCGCGAACCGCATTTGTCTCCGCCCAGCAGCCGGCGCCGCGCGACTTTGCGCGCAATGAAGGTGGGGAAGGGGGTCGTTCTCGGCTTTAATGCCGAAAAATCCCACCAAATCGTCGACATGCGCGAATGCCATATCCTGAGGCCCGAGCTGCTCGCACTGGTCGCCCCGCTTCGGCAGCTGTTGGCCGTGCTGCTACCCGCAAAGCGCACTGCGGAGGCGCAGCTGACGTTGATCGACCAGGGCGCGGATGTGCTTCTCAAGGGCGTTGCGGCCGAAGGATTGCCAGCGATCGAGGGACTCACCGAGTTCGCGATGGAGCATCGGCTGGCGCGGCTGAGCATCGACCAGGGGCTCGGCCCGGAAGCCATCTATGCGCCGCAACGGGCGACGGTCAGCCTGTCGGGTGTGCCGGTGTCGTTTCCGGTGGGCGGCTTCCTGCAGGCGACGGCGGATGGGGAAGCGGCGCTGGTCGCGCTGGTCCGCGAGGCCGTCGTCGGCGCTGGATCGATCGCGGACCTGTTCGCCGGCATCGGGACATTCGCGCTTGCGACCAGGGCCGCGCTTGCCGCCGAGGCGTCGCGCGATGCAGCCGGGGCGTTGAAGCAAGCGGCGCCCTCGATGCAGGTCGAGCACCGCGATCTCTATCGCCGCCCGCTCGGTGCGGGCGAGCTCAAGCGCTTCGACGCGGTGGTGCTCGATCCGCCGCGCGCGGGGGCGGCCGAGCAATGCGCCGAGCTCGCACGCTCTTCGGTCCCGCGAGTAGCTTATGTCAGTTGCAACCCGGCGACCTTCGCGCGTGACGCCAAGGTGCTGGTCGACGGCGGTTATGTGCTGGGCTGGGTGAAGCCGGTCGGCCAGTTCCGCTGGTCGACCCACGTCGAGGTCGCAGCCGCCTTCGAGCGAACCTGACCAAAGTGTCATTGGGAATTTAACCGGCGGTATCATAGCCGCCTTCCGATGATCGAGCGGCCTGTATTCTATGACCCGTCGGGGCGGCGGCGGAAGCGGTTCGCGCTCGCCGCCAGCCTGTTCGCGCTGCTGCTCGTCCTCACCGCGACGACCTTGTTCGCGACGATCCGGGTCGTGCCCCCGCAGCCGCTGCTGCCGGTCGCGCTCGAGCATGGCGAGCCGCTGCCGCCACCGCGGACGACCCTGATCGCCCATGCCGGCAAGCAGATCGACCGGGCGATCGAAAGCCTGCTCGGGACCAGGCCGCCGAGCCGGCACAAGGTGGGCGCGGTCAAGGCGACGGCGGTGGCCGCGGCGCGCAACGACCCGCTCGCGGTCGGCTTCTATGTTCCGTGGGACGAAAGCTCGACCGCCTCGCTGCAGCGGCACATCGGCGATCTCGACTGGCTGGCGCCGCTGTGGGTGACGGTGACCGGGCCGCAGCACCAGCTCAACCTGCTTCCCGATATTGCCGGCCGCGCGGTGATCGACAGCGCCGCGCACCGGCCGCTGATCCTTCCGGTCGTCCAGAATTTCGCCAACGGCGAGGTCGATCCGCGGATCGAGGGGATGCTGGCGGATCCCAAGCTGCGGAAGGCGTTCCTCGACCGCTTCGAGCAGTTCCTGTTGTCGGTCCATGCGTCCGGCGCCGTGTTCGACTTCGAGCAAGTCAGCCCTGCCGGCCAGGTCCATTACCAGCAGCTGCTGCGCGAGGCCCGGGCCCGGTTCGGCCCGCGCAAATGGCTGGTCACGGTCGCCGCGCCGGTCGGTGGCGGGTGGGACCTGGCGGCCTTCGCGCGGCTCGCCGACAAGGTCTTCCTGATGGCCTATGACGAGCATTCCAACGACAGCGCGCCGGGGCCAATCGCGTCGCAGGGCTGGTGGACCGGCCAGCTTGCGGCGGCGGTGCGGCAGCTGCCGAGGGCCAAGACCATCGTGACCATCGGTAATTACGCCTACGACTGGCACGACGGCGCCGGCGAGCCGCTCAACGTCGAGGAAGCGTGGCTGAGGGCCGGCGACAATGAAGTCGCGCCGCCGTTCGATGCCGCCAGCGGCAACAGCAGCTTTGCCTTCAACGATGACAGCGGAAAGCCGAACGCGGTGTGGCTGCTCGACGCGGTCAGCGCGTTCAACCAGCTGAGCGTGCTCGACCGCGCCGGCCTGCGCGAGGTCGCCTTGTGGCGGCTGGGCGCCGAGGACCCGGCCTTATGGTCGATCTTCGGGCGCAGGGTCCACGCGCCGCGCAATCCGGCGAGCCTCGAGCATCTCCCGGTCGGCACCAACGTCGACATCGAAGGCAATGGCGAGATCCTGCGGATCAGCTCGCTGCCCACCGCCGGCGAGCGGCAGATCTCGGTCGGCGGCGACGGGCTGATCCGCAACGTCCGCTTCGTGTCGCTGCCGCGGCCGTTCACCATCACCCGCACCGGCTACCGGCCGAAGCAGGTGGCGCTGACGTTCGACGACGGCCCCGACCCGCGCTGGACCCCCGAAATCCTCGATATCCTGAAGGCCAGGCACGTGCCGGCGACCTTCTTCATGATCGGCGAGAATGGCCTGAGGGAGCATGACCTCGTCGAACGGGAGATTGCCGAGGGGCATGAGGTCGGAAGCCACACCTACACTCATCCCAATTTGGCGACGGTCGGGAAGACCCAGACCCTGTTCGAGCTGAACGCGACGCAGCGCCTGTTCGAGGCCTTCACCGGGCGGACGCTCAAACTGTTCCGAGCGCCCTATTTCGGCGATGCCGAGCCGACCACCGCCGACGAAATCCTGCCCGCGCTCGAGGCCCAGAACCGCGGCTATATTTCGGTCGGGCTGCACGTCGACAGCGAGGACTGGAAGCGGCCGGGGCCGGATGCGATCATCGACAATGTCGTTCAGGGCGTCCTGGTCGGAAATTCCGAGCGCAGCGGCAATATCGTGCTTCTTCACGATTCCGGCGGCGACCGGCGGCAAACCGTCGCGGCCTTGCCGGTGATCATCGATCAGCTGCGCGCGCGCGGCTATCAGTTCGTGCCGGTGTCGGCGCTGGCGGGCCTGTCGCGGGAACAAGCGATGCCGCCGCTGTCCCCCGCCGATCGTTTCGCTGCGCGTACCGACTTTGCATTGTTCGAGCTGCTCGATTTTTCGCTCGGTGCGCTGGGCATGCTGTTCGCAGCGGCGCTGGTCCTCGGGATTGCACGGGCGGTGGCGCTAACCGGGCTCGCGGTGGCCTCGGCCGGGCGCGAGGCGCGGCGGCCGCGGCCGCCGATCGGGGAGGGGACCTTCGTCACGGTCCTGATCCCGGCGTTCAACGAGGAACGGGTGATCGAGCGCTCGGTCCGGCAGGTGCTTGAAAGCAAGCATGTCGAGATCGAGCTGATCGTGATCGACGACGGGTCGAAGGATCGAACCTCGGCGGTGGTCGAGGCCGCGTTCCATCACGACAAAAGGGTTCGGCTGCGCACGCTGGAGAACGGCGGAAAGGCGCGGGCGCTCAACCAGGGGCTTGCACTGGCAACGAGCGACATCGTCATCGCGCTCGACGCCGATACCCAGTTCGAGCCGGATACGATCGCCCGCCTGGCGCGCTGGCTGGTCGCCGACGAGCGGCTCGGCGCAGTGGCCGGCAACGCCAAGGTCGGCAACCGGGTCAATCTGGTGACCAAGTGGCAGGCGCTGGAATATGTCACGGCGCAGAACCTCGAGCGGCGCGCGCTCGCGCGGCTCGGCGCGATGATGGTTGTCCCGGGCGCGGTCGGGGCGTGGCGCAAGCAGGCGATCCTGGCAGTCGGCGGCTATCCGCCCGACACGCTGGCCGAGGACCAGGATTTGACCATTGCAGTGCAGCGCGCCGGCTGGAGCGTCGCCTACGACCAAAGCGCGATCGCCTGGACCGAAGCGCCGCACAGCTTGCGGCTGCTCGCGCGCCAGCGGTTCCGCTGGGCGTTCGGAACCATCCAATGCGTGTGGAAGCACCGCGACATTTTCCTGACCGGCAAGCCGCGCGGCCTCGCCTGGGTCGGCGTGCCACAGACCCTGCTGTTCCAGCTGGCGTTCGCGGCGATTTCACCGGTCATCGACCTTGCCCTGGTCGTCAGCATCCTGAGCACCGCGGCCTCGATCCACGAGCATGGCTATACCGCCGTGCAGGGCGATCTCCACCGGGTCGCATTGTTCTGGCTGCTGTTCGGGGCGATCGACCTCACCGCCGGCCTCATCGCCTTCGCGCTCGAGCGGCGCGAGCGGTGGAGCTTGCTGGTGTGGCTGCTGCCGCAGCGAATCGTCTACCGGCAGGTGATGTATTCGGTGGTGATCAAGGCGCTGGTGCAGGCGCTCCGCGGCCCGCGGGTCGGCTGGGGATCGATCGCCCGGACCGGCCAGGTCAGCCGTGGAGCAACAGCCGCAGGGCAGCGTGGGTCGTAAGCCCGATCAGGCACAGCGACGCGAGCGAGAATAGCAGGAAGCGGGTGCTGACGACGTTGACGGTTGACTGGACCAGGCTGTGGAGGATCCGGAAGGCGACATAGCCCCAGGCGAGATAGAGGTTGATGCCGCCGCCGAAGTCCATCAGCGCAAGGCTCAGCGCGACCGCATAGAAGATGGTCGGCTGCTCCATCAGATGGTTGTAATTGTGGGCTTTCCAGTTCGCTTCGTCGGGGATTTTCCCCTCCAACGCGCCGCCGCGGGTGCCGACCCGGCCCTTGAGGCTGATCCCGGCGCGCTTCATCGCCGGTATCCGGACCGCATACATCCAGATCTGCATGATCACCGACCAGGCGACCAGCGCCACGACCGGCCCGAGAATTGGGCTATGCATCAAATTCCCCCCATTTCGTCACCCGGACCTATTGCCCGGCATTCGGCACTGTCTGGGGGACAGTGCCGTCCGGTCAAGGTCCACCTTCCTTACCGCAGGGAAAGAAAAGGTGGATTCCCGCTTTCGCGGGAATGACGAATGTTAGCGAGAGATGCTTAGTCGAACAGCTTGGCGAAGCGCCGCTGCTTGCGGTTGCGCCACGCGCCGCGGTGCCAGGCGTCGCTGGCGAGGAGCGGAAGCACCGAGGTCGCCTCGGCGAACACCATCTGCTCCATCGCGGTCGACACCTTGCCCCAGGATGCAGCCTCCTGCAGCGTCGAAGAGGAGCAGGCGCCGTCGCGGACGTCGGCGACGGTGATCTGCACCGCATATTTGTGCACCTCGACGTCCTCGTGGCCGAGGATCTCGGCGCACACGACCGTGTCCTGCGTGAAGTTCTTGGGCACTCCGCCGCCGATCATCAGCAGGCCGGTGGTGCCGGCCTTGATCTTGATGTCGGTCAGCTCGCGGAAATCGGCGATGCTGTCCATGGTCATGTACGGCTTGCCGGCCTTCATCGCGTCGACCTGGTGCTTGACGAGCCCGAAGCCGGCCGAGCTGTCGGTGAAGGCCGGGCAGAAAATTGGAACGTCATGCTCGTAGGCGAGCTTGACCAGGCTGTTGTCCTTCTTGCTGTTGCCCGCGCTCGGCCACTTGCCCATCTCGCGGATGAAGGCGCGGCTGCTGTACGGCCTGGGCGCGAGGCTGTCGGCAATCTTGCCGATGGTGAAGTCGCAATCCTGCAGCTGCTGTTCGTCGATATAGGTGTCGTAGATGCGGTCGATGTAGAGCGAGCGCAAAGTATCATCGTCAGGGATTTCATTGGCTTGGTAGTGCTTGTGGCCAAGCGCTTCGAAGAAATCCATGTCGACGATCGTGGCCCCGGTGGCGACGATCGCGTCGACCATGTTGGACTTCACCAGCTCGGCATAGAGGTCCATGCACCCGCCCGCCGAGGTCGAGCCGGCGATCACCAGGATGATCGAGCAGGCCGGGTCCTCGAGCATCTGGTTGTAGATGCCGGTGGCGCGGGCGAGATCGCGGCTGGTGAAGCTCATCTTGCCCATCGCCTCAACGATCGGCCGGGCGTCGAAGGTGGTGATGTCGATATGCTCGACCGGGCTCGCAAGCAGCTCCTGCTTGCGGGTGTCGTTGACCGCGCTGCGCTCGATCACATCAGTAGTCATCTTAAATACCTCGTCATTCCCGCGAAAGCGGCAATCCCGCTACTCGCGATGGTCAAGAAAAACAAAGCGGGACCCCCGCGTTTGCGGGGGTGACGGTCGCTCGAGCGGCCTACAGCTTCACGACGTTCGAACGCGCCGGCGTGATGACCGCTCCGTAAAGGCTGGCCATCGGCTCGTCGTCGACGACCGCCGATTCGGTCATCCCGAAGCCGTTGAAGTGGGTGCGCATCGCGCAGCCGTAGGCGCCGAGCATCCCGACCTCGATATAATCGCCAGGGCCGACATCGGCCGGCAGCTCGAACGGGCCGGTCATATGATCGAGATCGTCGCAGGTCGGGCCGTAAAAGCTGAATTCCATCGGCCGGACGTACGATTGCCCGTCGCGGATCAGCCGCACCGGGTAGCGCCAGCCGATGTGGGCGGCGTCGAACAAGGCGCCATAGGCGCCGTCGTTGATGTACAGCTCATCGCCGCGGCGCTTTTCGACGCGCACCAGGACGCTCGCATATTCGGCGCACAGCGCGCGGCCGGGCTCGCACCACAGCTCGGCCGAATAGCTGATCGGCAGCGATTCGAAGGCCGCGTGGATGACCGCGAAATAGGTCTCCAGCGGTGGCGGCTCCATGCCCGGGTAGGACGACGGGAAGCCGCCGCCGACGTCGACGATGTCGACGGTCACCGCGGCATCGACGATCGCCTCGCGGACCCGGCTCATCGCTTCGGCGAAGGCGGCCGGGGTCATCGCCTGGCTGCCGACATGGAAGCAGATGCCGAGCGCATCGGCGGCCTGGCGGGCTGCAACCAGCAAGGTGCTGACGTCGCGCGGGTCGGCGCCGAACTTGGCGGCAAGGCTGAGCTTGGCGTGGTCCGAGCTGACCCGAATGCGGACCAGCAGGTTGAGATCGGTCGCCGCAACGCCGTCCGTCGAGGTCGCGCGGATGATCTTGTCGAGTTCCTCGATCGTATCCAGGCTGAAGGTCCTCACGCCATGGACGAAATAGGCCTCGGCGATGGCTTCCTCGGCCTTCACCGGGTGCATGAAGCATTGGACCGCCTCAGGCAGCGTTTCACTGACCAAGCGGATCTCGCCGATCGACGCCACGTCGTAATGGGTAACGCCGGCGTCCCACAGGATCTGGAGCAGCGTTGGCGAGGGATTGGCCTTGACCGCGTACAGCGACCGGCCCGGGAACTTCTCGACGAAGAAACGGGCGGCGCGAAGCGCGGCGTGCGGGCGCAGCAAAGTGACCGGCTGGACCGGGCGGAGCTTGGCGATAGCGGCAGCCCCCCGGCTACCGGTTGGGGTGGACGCTAACCCCAGCGCGCGATGATGATTGTGCAACTCAAGGGACCTCCAACAGGCACGTTCCAAAGTTAGAGCTGCCTTGCGGTTGGAAGTCCCATGGGGCAGCGAGGCGCGATATATGGATGGGGGTCCCCCCTGTAAAGATTTTTTGGTCGCCAATCGTCGATCAGGGGCGGGTTTGTCGCACTTGGGCAACGCTTTACCGAAAGGAGCGTAAGATCAAAGACTTAGCTGAAGCTACGAAGGTGACGCGCGATGACGTGCTCGGAGCCGCCCAGCGCATCGGCAACCTCGTCCAGCACACGCCGCTGATCGAGAGCGAAGTGAACGGCGCGCGGGTGTGGCTGAAATGCGAATGCCTTCAGACTGGCGGCGCATTCAAATTGCGCGGCGCGACCAATCGCCTGCTCCAGCTGAGCCCCGAAGAGCGGGAACGCGGAGTCGTCGCATTCTCCTCCGGCAACCATGCGCGGGGAGTGGCGATCGCGGCGCGGCGGCTCGCGATGCGGGCGATCATCGTCATGCCCGCCGACGCGCCGCAAGTGAAGGTCGAGGGCACGCGCGACGAGGGCGCGGAGATCATTTTCTACGACCGCCGCAACGAGAGACGCGAGGCGATCGCGGCGCGGATAGCGGAGGAAAGCGGAGCGACCGTCGTGCCGAGCTTCGACGATCCGGCGATCGTCGCCGGCCAGGGCACCGTCGGCCTCGAGATTCTCGATCAAATGGAGCTGCCGCCAAAGCGGATCGTCATTCCCTGCGGGGGTGGCGGGCTCGCCGCCGGAGTCGCGCTTGCAGCGCCCGAGGCGGAGATCGTCATCATCGAGCCCGACGGATGGGACGATATGGGCCGGTCGCTGGAGCTGGGCGAGATCGTGCCGGTCGCCGCCGATGCGCCCAACAGCTTCTGCGATGCGCTGCAGACTCCGCGCGTGTCCCCGATCACCTTCGGCATCCTGGCTCGACGGGGCGCCTGGGCCCTATCGGTCAGCGACGATGAGGCCGCCGAAGCGATGCGCTTTGCGTGGCACCGGCACGGGCTGGTGGTTGAGCCGGGCGGCGCGGTCGCGCTTGCCGCATTGCTGTCGGGGAAGCTTGCGCCGCTCGAAGAGACGGTGATCGTGCTGTCGGGTGGGAACGTCGAGCCCGCGCTTCACGCGCGGATCGTCAACGCGGACTAAGCGACGTTGCGGGTCCTATATTCGCCCGGCTCGAGATGGACGGAGCTCGACCGCTCGACCGCCCTGGTCAGCTCTTCAAGCTCGGCCGCCAGGGTCTTGAGCTCGCCGACGAGGAACCGGCGCTCGCCCTCGGCAACCGATTCCGAGGCGTCGATGAGCGTTTCGAGCATCATCGCGATGCACGGCAGGATCGTTTCCTCGATCCGCTCGAACGCCTCGTCGAGGCGCGCCTGCTGGTCCCGCATTGGCATTGCGCCACTGTGGAGCAAAGTGGGTTAAACCTTTGTGAAATTAGGGCAGGAAATGCAGAATTTTTCGTCGGTTGCGATGGCTATTGCGATGGTAACCGCGTTCCTGCTGGTCGCCGGCGGGGTGAAGCTCGCGCTTGACCGTCAGACCCGGGGCCGCGGTGCGCTGATGATCGCGGCCGGCGTGGTGCTAGTCATGAACGTGATGATCTGGACGGTATAGACGGCTTGATGGGGTCGGTTGCGAGCCGCATGTCGAGATATTCGTCGACTTCCTTCATCAGCAGGTCGAGCTCATTGGCGAAGAAGTGGTTGGCGCCCGGGATCAGCTCGTGATTGATGGTGATGTGGCGCTGGGTGCGCAGCTTGTCGACCAGCTTCTGGACCGCACTTGGAGTCACCACCTCGTCAGCCTCGCCCTGGATGATGATGCCCGATGACGGGCAGGGCGCGAGGAAGCTGAAGTCGTACATGTTCGCCGGCGGAGCGATCGAGATGAAGCCGCGGATTTCCGGGCGGCGCATCAGCAGCTGCATTCCGATCCACGCGCCGAAGCTCACGCCCGCGACCCAGGTCGTCTCAGCCTCGGGATGGATCGACTGGACCCAGTCGAGCGCCGATGCTGCGTCGCTGAGCTCGCCGATGCCATTGTCGAACAGGCCCTGGCTCTTGCCGACTCCGCGAAAGTTGAAGCGCAGCGTCGCAAAGCCGCGCTTGACGAAGGTTTGATAGAGCAGCTGGACGATCTTGTTGTTCATCGTCCCGCCGGCCTGCGGGTGGGAATGGAGGATCAGCGCGACCGGCGCGCGGGGACGCGTTCCAGGATGAAAACGTCCTTCGAGCCGTCCCTCGGGGCCGGGGAAAATCACTTCGGGCATGGATGCAAAAGCTCGCCAATAAACCGGTGCCGCCCATGCGCGGGTGCGCGGCGGCTTCGGCTCCTATATAGGGACGCCCGTTCATGTGGCAATCGGCAGGAATTGGGCGGTTTTGAGCAGCGCTGAACGCCTCTACCTCGATCATGCGGCGACCACGCCGATGTTGCCGCAGGCGCGTGCAGCGGTGGCGGAGGCGATGGAGGCCTGGGCCAACCCAAGCTCGCCCCACGCCGACGGCCGCAGGGCCCGCGGCGCGTTCGAGGAGGCGCGGCGGACGATCGCCGAGGCACTCGGCTGGCGTCATGACGTCATCCTCACCGCCGGCGCCAGCGAAGCGATCCAGATCGTCGCCGCCCGCGCCAGGGCCACCAGGCGGATCGTCGGCCCGACCGAGCATGATGCGGTCATCGCCGCGATGGGCGAGGGCGCCGAGTGTCTTGCGGTCGACGCCAACGGGCTGATCGACATGGCTGCGCTGGAAGCAGCGCTGGCCGGCGAACCGGCGCTGGTCGCGATCCAGCTGGTCAACAACGAAACCGGCGTGATCCAGCCGATCGAACGCATCCACGAGCTGGTGAGCGGCGCCGGATCGCTGCTGCTGGCCGATTGCGCGCAGGGGGCGGGCAAGATCGCGCTTCCCGACGCCGACTTCATCGCCGTTTCGGCGCACAAGCTCGGCGGTCCGCCAGGGGTCGGGGCGCTGCTGGTCAAGGATCTCGCGACGCTCGAGCCAAGCGGCGGCCAGGAGCGCGGCTACCGGCGCGGGACCGAGAATTGGCCGTCAGTGGCCGGAATGGCCGCTGCGCTCGCCTCCCGCGCCTTTGCCGACGCGATGCCGCGCCTAGAGTCGCTGCGGCAGCAGCTGGAACGCGAGATCACCGGTTCGGCCGGGTTGGTCATTGCCGCCGGCGCGCCGCGCATCGCGACCATCAGCGCTTACGCGATGCCCGGCGTCGCAAGCGCGAGCCAGCTGGTGCAGCTCGATCTCGCCGGAATCTCGGTGTCCGCCGGGAGCGCCTGCTCCTCGGGCAGCCTCAAGCCAAGCCGAGTCCTGTTGGCGATGGGGCTCGCACCCGAGATCATCGGGTCGGTTATCCGGGTCAGCTTCGGCCCGGCGAACGGCGAAGCGGACGTGGAGCGCTTCTTGATGGAGTGGCGTCGAATCCAAAGCCGTGCCAAGGCCCAGGCGGCATGATCTACCTCGATTATCAAGCGACGACTCCGCTTGCGCCGGATGCCGCGAAGGCGATGCAGCCCTGGTTCGAGGACAAGTTCGCCAATCCCCATTCGCCGTCGCGCTGGGGGAACGAAGCCGAGGCCGCGGTCGAAGTCGCCAGGAAACAGGTCGAAAAGGCGCTCGGCCTGAAGGGCGGCAAGCTGGCTTTCACCGGAAGCGCGACCGAAGCGCTCAACTGGGCGCTCAAGGGCGCGGTCGAGAAGGCGCCGAAGGGCCGCAACCGGATCATCACCGTCGCGACCGAGCATGCCGCCGTGCTCGATACCTGCGAATGGCTCGCCGGGCAGGGGATCGATCTCACCGTCCTCCCGGTCCAGCACGACGGCCGGCTCGACCTCGAGCTGCTCGAGCGCGAGCTCGACGATCGGGCGCTGCTAGTCGCGGCGATGCTGGTCAACAATGAGATCGGGGTGATCCAGCCGGTCGCCGAGATCGCGCGGATGGCGCATGGCGCCGGCGCGCTGATGGTGTGCGATGCGGTTCAGGCTTTCGGCAAGATGGAAATCCCGGCCGGGCCCGACCTGGTCGCGGTGTCCGCGCACAAGCTGCACGGGCCCAAGGGCATCGGCGCGCTGTGGATGCGCAACGGCACCGAGCCGGCGCCGCTGATTCACGGCGGCGGGCAGGAGCTCGGGATTCGCTCGGGTACCTTGTCGCCGATGCTGTGCGTCGGCTTCGGCGCCGCAGCCAAGCTCGCCGACGAGCGCTGCACGCGCGATTATGACCATGTGCAGAAGCTGTGGGCCGCGGCCGCCCGCGCGCTGGGGCCAGGCTGGACGATCAACGGAAGCACTGCCCACCGCTATTTTGGCAATCTCAACATCCGCCGAGAAGGTGTTGATGCGGCGCGGCTTTTGGCGGATTTGAGGGACATTGCCTTCTCGCTCGGCAGCGCTTGCGCAAGCGGATCGGGACGGCCGAGCTACGTGCTTCGGGCGCTCGGCCTCGACTATCGCGAGGCGCGCTCGTCGATCCGCCTCGGTTTCGGGCGCTACACCACGCAGAAAGAGCTGGTCGACGCCTGCCAGCGCGTCGCCGCGGCCGCGGTCGCCCAGGAGAAGCTCGACGCGTGACCCTGGTGCGGTTTTTCCGGGCGGACGGAACCCTCGACAAGGAAGTTGAAGCGGCGGCAGGGCAGCGCTTGCTCGACGTCGCCTGGGCCGCGCGCGAGCCGCTCGAGGGCGCCTGCGAGGGCGTGATGGCCTGCTCGACCTGTCATGTGATCGTCGACGCCGAGGATTTCGAACGGCTTCCAGCGGCGAGCGAGGAGGAAGAGGATCTGCTCGACCTCGCATCGCACGCGACCCGGACTTCACGACTCGCGTGCCAGATCGTCCTCACCGCCGACATGGCGACCCTGAATGTCCGAATCCCGCCCGAGGCGCGGAACTGGATGGGCCGCTAGTCCCGCGCCGGCAGCGGATTGGCGTAGCGATCGTCAGGGTCGTCCTTGCCGCGCTTGGAGCGGCCGGCGGCGATGATCGCTGAGCGGGTCACCTGGAGCTGGGACAAACCGATCCTGCCGGAATGCCCGGTGTCGAGCAGCTGGAACCGGGCGATCGCCGCCTGTTTGAACTCGTCGAGCGTGATCGAGCGGTTGAAGTCGGTATCGGCGGCGGCGACGGGCTCGGGAATGTTGAGCAATCCGTAGCGCGCTGCACCCTGCAGGCCGACGTCAAGCGAGCGGTGACCAGTCTCGCTGGAAGCCTTTGCCTCTCCGGGCGCGCGCCTCGTCCTGGAATTGACCTGGATGTCGGGCGCGACTTCCCATTCGTAGCGGATCAGCTCGTCGGGGTCGATCTCGCCGTTGTGATCGGTGTCCAGCGTCGCGAAGAAGCGGACGGCGTCGGCCTGCATTTCATCGGCGGTGAGAACGCCGTCGCGGTTGCCGTCGGCCTTGGTGAACCAGTTGGCGAGCGTGTCGTCGGTGGCCCTGTGCGCGTGGTACGGCTCGCCCATCGGGCTGATGAATGGCGCCCACGGGTGCCCAGTAATGATGACCGGCGCTTCAGCGGCAGCGGCGAGGAACGGCAGGACCAGGACTGCGAGCGGCATTTCGAAGCGACCTCCGGCTTGGTTTCGGTGCCTCCGCCGCCGCGCGTGAATGGTCAATGAAGATCGCCCGGCCCGCGCCCTTGAACTTGCACGGCGGCGGGGCTTCCCCCATATGCGCGCTCGGAAGTCGGCGGACGGCGCAGTCGCCAACCTGGTCAGGTCCGGAAGGAAGCAGCCACAACGATTTCGTGCCGGGTCGTCGGCTTCCACCGCAAGACCTGCCGAGTGCAGCGAAGCAGCACGAAGAGCCAGCGAATGCCGGACGGCCTGCGGCTATAGCCGACAGGACCGACGGCGCGGATTCACTCCGCGCCGGCGCGCTACGGCAGAAAAGCGGGATGCCCGCTTTCGCGAGGATGACGAAACAGCCTAAACAACGACCAATGGACGACGCCGAATCGCCCGGCCTGGGCATGGACCTTCCCGAGCAAGCCGCGCCTGCGACGAGCGCTTCGCCCTACCGCGTCCTCGCCCGCAAATACCGGCCGCAGACCTTCGCCGAGCTGATCGGCCAGGACGCAATGGTCACGACCCTCGCCAATGCAATCGCACGCGACCGGATTGCCCACGCGTTCCTGCTCACCGGGGTGCGCGGGGTCGGCAAGACCTCCACCGCGCGGCTGATCGCCAAGGCGCTCAACTGCATCGGGCCGGACGGGCTGGGCGGGCAGACGATCACGCCATGCAATGTGTGCGAGCCGTGCCGCGCCATCGCCGAAGGGCGTCACATCGACGTCATCGAGATGGACGCTGCGTCGCACACCAGTGTGGATGACGTCCGCGAGATCATCGACGCGGTCCGTTACGCTTCCGTCAGCGCCCGCTACAAGATCTACATTATCGACGAAGTTCACATGCTTTCCAAGAACGCATTCAATGCGTTATTAAAAACTCTTGAGGAACCGCCTGAGCATGTGAAGTTCCTGTTCGCGACCACCGAAGTGAACAAGGTCCCGGTCACCGTCCTGTCGCGCTGCCAGCGCTTCGACCTGCGGCGGATTCCGGCCGAGAAGCTCGCCGCCCATTTCGCCGAAGTGTCGAACAGCGAGGGCGTTGAGGTCGACCCCGAAGCTTTGGGAATGATCGCCCGGGCTCGGCGCGCGACGGGCTGTCGATCCTCGACCAGGCGATTGTCCACGGCGCCGGCACCGTTACCGCCGACCAGGTGCGCGACATGCTCGGCCTTGCCGACCGCGGCCGGATCCGCCGGCTGCTGCAGCTGGTGCTGGCGGGCGACGCCCAGGCCGCGCTGACCGAGCTCGACGAGGCGCACAGCCTCGGGATCGATCCGCTGCACCTGCTGCGCGGGCTGATGGAAAGCCTTCATTCGGCGACCCGGGCCAAGGCGGGGGCGACCCCCGACGCCCTGCAGAGCGCCGAGGAGCGCGAGACGGCCGAGCAGATGGCCGCGGCGCTGACATGGGGCACGATCCACCGCTTGTGGCAGATGCTGCTCAAGGGGCTGCAGGACGTCGACGTCGCGCCCGACCCGCGCGAGGCCGCCGAAATGGCGCTGCTGCGCCTGATCCACGCCGCCGACATGCCCGATCCGGCGTCGCTGATCGCGCGGCTGACCGGCGAGGGGGCGGTTACGGTCGGCGCCGCGGCCCCGGCTGCAAGCGGGCAAGGGACGACCGCGCGCATTCCCGCCGACTTCACGGCGCTGGTCAAAGCGGTCGAGCGCAGCGGCAAGCATCTGCTCGCCCAGCAGCTCCACGACCAGGTCGGAGTAGTCCGCTACGCGCCGCCGGAGTTGGCGCTGAAGCCGATGCGGCCGCTCGGCGCCGACTGGTCGCGCGACCTTGCGCTTGCGCTCAAGGCCGCGACCGGCGCGAGCTGGCAGGTCACGCTCTCCGACGAGCAGGGCGAGCCAAGCTTGCTCGACCAGGAAAAAATCGCCGAGGAGCGGGTGCGCGCCGGGGTGCTTGCCGACCCAAATGTCCAGGCGGTGATGGACGCTTTCCCCGACGCCGAGCTCGAATCCTTCTCAACCAGAGGCGCGTGACATGCCCGAAATGCCGGACTTCGACGAAATCATGAAAATGGCGCAGAATGCGCAGGCCGAGCTGCAAAAGGCGCAGGACAGCCTCGAAAAGATCGAGGTCGAGGGAGTCGCCGGCGGCGGGTTGGTCAAGATCCGGGCGACCGCGAAGGGGCGGATTCTCGCCGTCGACCTCGACGAAAGCCTGCTCGCACCGTCGGAAAAGACGATGGCCGAGGATCTGATCGCAGCCGCGATCAACGATGCTCGGGCCAAGGCCGACGCTGCTGCGGCGGGCGAAATGCAGAAGATGCAGTCGAGCCTGCCGCTGCCGCCGGGGTTCAAGCTTCCGTTCTAAGGGTGGAAAAACAGCGCGAAGACCACTAACTCGCGCCCAACCCCAATTCGCTCTCGAAGGAATCCCGCGACCCCATGGCCGCCCAATATGCTTTTGTCATGAAGGACATGACCAAGTCCTTCCCCGGCGCCCAGAAGCCGGTGCTCAGCCACATCAACCTGCAATTCTATCACGGCGCCAAGATCGGCATCGTCGGCCCCAATGGCGCCGGCAAGTCGACGCTGATGAAGATCATGGCGGGGATCGATAAGGACTATCAGGGCGAGGCCTGGCCGGGCGAAAACATCACCGTCGGCTATTTGCCGCAGGAGCCGCAGCTCGACCCCGGCAAGACGGTGCTCGAGAACGTCAAGGACGGCGCGCGCGAGACCGCCGACATGGTCGACCGGTTCAACGCCATCTCGGCCGAAATGGGCGATCCCAGGGAAGACACCGACTTCGACGCGCTGATGGAGGAGATGGGCGACCTCCAGGCCAAGATCGACGCGGTCGACGGCTGGACGCTCGACAACCAGCTCGAGGTGGCGATGGAGGCCTTGCGCTGCCCTCCGTCAGACTGGCCGGTTGCCAACCTGTCCGGGGGCGAAAAGCGCCGCATCGCGCTGACCCAGCTGCTCATCCAGAAGCCGTCGATCCTGCTGCTCGACGAGCCCACCAACCACCTCGACGCCGAAAGCGTCCAATGGCTCGAGAACCACCTCAAGGAATATTCGGGCGCGGTGCTGATGATCACCCACGACCGCTATTTCCTCGACAATGTGGTGAGCTGGATCCTCGAGCTCGATCGCGGGAAATATTTCCCGTACGAAGGCAATTATTCGACCTACCTGGAAAAGAAGGCCAAGCGGCTCGAGCAGGAAGAGCGCGAGGAATCGGGCCGCCAGACCGCGATCCGGCACGAGCTCGAATGGATCCGGCAGGGCGCCAAGGCCCGCCAGACCAAGTCGAAGGCACGTATCGCCAAGTTCGACCAGCTGGTCGCAGCGCAGGAAAAGTACGTTCCGGGCAAGGCGGAAATCCTGATCCAGGTTCCCGAGCGGCTCGGCGGCAAGGTCATCGAGGTTAACGGTGTTTCCAAGGGCTATGGCGACAAGCTGTTGTTCGAAGATCTCTCGTTCACGCTGCCGCCGGGCGGGATCGTCGGCGTGATCGGCCCCAACGGCGCCGGCAAGTCGACGCTGTTCAAGCTGATTACCGGGCAGGAAAAGCCGGATTCGGGCGAGATCGACATCGGCCCAACGGTGCACCTCGGCTATGTCGACCAGAGCCGCGACCATCTCGATGGTTCGAAGAATGTGTGGGAAGAGATTTCCGACGGCCTCGATTACATGAAGGTCAACGGCCACGACCAGTCGACTCGCGCCTATGTCGGCGCCTTCAACTTCAAGGGGCAGGACCAGCAGAAGAACGTCGGCAAGCTGTCCGGCGGCGAGCGGAACCGGGTCAACATCGCCAAGATGCTCAAGAAGGGCGGCAACGTGCTGCTGCTCGACGAGCCGACCAACGACCTCGACGTCGAGACCCTCGGCGCACTCGAGGAAGCGATCGAGAATTTCGCCGGCTGCGCGGTGGTCATCAGCCACGACCGCTTCTTCCTCGACCGCCTCGCGACGCACATCCTCGCCTTCGAAGGCGATGCGCGGGTCGAATGGTTCGAGGGCAATTTCGCGGCCTATGAGGAAGACAAGGTGCGACGCCTCGGCGAGGAAGCGACCAGGCCGCACCGAATGACGTATCGGAAGCTGACGAGGTAACCTGGTGGCGGCACCCACCTTCTTCCCCACCGAGGCCGATTTCCGTCGCTGGCTCGAGGCCAATCACGAGACCGCACCCGAGCTGCTCGTCGGTTTCTGGAAGAAGGACACTCGCAAGCCGTCGATCGACTGGCCGCAGGCGCGGGACCAGGCGCTTTGCTTCGGCTGGATCGACGGCATCCGCAAGTCGCTGGACGAGGAGGCCTACACCATCCGATTCACGCGGCGCCGCAGGGGCAGCATCTGGAGCAAGGTCAACGTCGCTCGATACGAAGCACTGACGGCCGCTGGCTTGATGACCCCCGCCGGCGACCGCGCGTACGAGGAGAACAAGCACAAGAGCGGGCTCTACTCCTATGAGAAGCCGCTGGCGTCGCTGACCCGTTCGGAGGAGAAACTGCTCCGCGAGGACATGGCCGCCTGGACGGACTGGGAAAAGCGCCCGCCCGGCTATCGCAAGGTGGTGCTGAACTGGATCACCAGCGCCAAGCGGCCCGAGACGCGCGCGAAGCGGCTCGCAGCACTGATCGAGGTCAGCGCCAAGGGCGAGAAAATCCCGGGCTACGATTGGCAGAAGAAGCCGTGATCATCGTCACCGCTCCGCTCAAGCTGTGGACCAGTGGGGGCGGCAGCTGGCACTTCGTCACAGTGCCCGAAGAGCAGTCGGACGACATCCGCGCCCACGCCTTCGCCAGCCCGCGCGGGTTCCGCTCGGTCAAGGTCGAAGCGCGAATTGACGATGTCCGCTGGCGCACCTCGGTCTTCCCCGTGAAGAGCGGAGGCTATTTCCTGCCGGTGAAGAAGGAAGTGCGGTGCAAGGCGGGGATCGCCGCCGGCGACGAGGTCACGGTCGAGCTGGAATTGATCTGATCAGCCTTGCTGCTGCTGGAGCTCGGCGGCGGTCCGTTCGAACTGCTCCGCCATGGTCTCGAGCACGATCGAGCTTTCGCGGCTGTAGAGCGAGCTCGCCAGGCGGCGGCAGCGTTTGGCCTGTTCGTGCAGCGCCTCGGTCTGCTCCTCGGTGACGTCGATCAGCATGTTGACCGCCCCGGTCATTGTGCCGTCGGCGTCGAACAACGGGGTCGGGTAGGGGCGGAAGGCGCGGCGGGTCGACCAGGATGGCGTCGATCTCTCGTCGCTCGGCGATTGCCACGGCGTCGCGGATCACCCGCTTCTGGCGGATCGCCTGGGCCATCGGGCACTGGTCGTGAGGCATGAACTCGCCGGTCGTCGTGTAGATCTTCCAGGTGACGCACCAGCGGTCCCGGCCGAGGGCTGGCTCGCGGCCCGCAAAATCGACGCAGGCGCGGTTCCAATAGGTGACCGCGCCCTCGGTGTCGGCGACGTAGATCGGCACCGGCAGCTCATCGAGCACGGCCCGCCATTCGGGACCGTTCGAGAGAGCGGTCAGCGCAGTGTCGAGAAATTGTTCTGGTTGCTGGCGAACGGCCATGATCCCCGCGACGTCGTAGCCTGATGGGCGTGAGAACCGTCCGCCGGCGGCGCCGTTCCCCTTGGACGCTAAAAATAGTCCGGTGTGTCGGCTGGACAACAGTGGGCGACTCGGGCCCGCAACGACATTCCTGTGGGTGAACTATCCACAGGAGGCGAGGCTTAGCGCAGGCGTTTGACGAGCAAGCGGCCGTCGTCGCCCGACTTCACCTCGAAATTGGGCACCGCCTTGATCAGGTCGGACAAGCGGGTGAAGCCGTAGTTGCGGGCGGCGAAGCTCGACACGGCCTTGGCCCGCTGGCCGAGCTCGGACAGCGGCGCATAGCCTTCTTCGTCGCGCTTGGACGCCTTATAGGCGGCGCCGAGCACCTGCAGCAGCTCGGTGTCGACCGGGCGCTGGCCGGCTGCGTGCGCCGGCTGCTCGAGTTCGGCGTCATCGTTCATCACCAGCGCGCCGACGTCGAAGAAGCGCGTGCACGCCTGCTGGAACGAGACGGGGGTCTTGGCGGTGCCGAAGCCGTAGACCGGCAGCCCGTCCTCGCGGATTCGCTGGGCCAGCGGCAGGAAGTCGCTGTCCGACGACATGATCCCGAAGCCGTCGACATTGCCGCGGTAGAGCAGGTCCATCGCGTCGA
Organism: Pseudomonadota bacterium; assembly: GCA_040390085.1. GTDB lineage: Bacteria > Pseudomonadota > Alphaproteobacteria > Sphingomonadales > Sphingomonadaceae > Sphingomicrobium. Next base: position 22,505 of record JAZJZB010000048.1, read on the forward strand.
TCGTCATTCGCATGTCGGTCGCGCTCTTGCCCTTGACCACGTCGAACTGCTGCATCGGGATGATCGAGTGGGCGCCGGTCAAATTGCCCCAGCCCTTGAGGCTGGCCTTGGCCCAATTGCCGTAGGCCCGGCGGACATTGATCGTGCCGAGCTCGCCGAGCACCAGCAGGACATCGTCGAGATGGTCGGGCGACGCATTGTCGGCGTCGATCAGCAGGGCAACATTGGCGTCCTGTTCGGGCAGGCGGTCGCGCATTCACCGATTCCTTTTTCGCCTTATCTAGCGTGCCGCCTCGCAATGACCACCGTCCGGCTCAGGCCGTCGCTCGGACCTGAACGGCCAATGATCGATGCGGGAACGAAACGCCCGTTCATCCGCTTTTGCGCGGTAGGGGGCGAGTAGTGGAAGGGACACGGAGATGATCAAAGCAGGACTGATCGCCGCGGCCGCCGGCAGCATTGCCGTGACCGGCTGTGCGACATACCCGAACCAATATGGCTATGACCCATATTACAATAACGGGTACAATAGCGGCTACGGCTACAACAACGGCTATTACGGCAGCAGCACGGCGGGCCGCGCGGCCACCGGCGCAGCGATTGGCGCGGTCGGCGGAGCGATCGCCGGCGCCGTGATCCCGGGCGTCAGCACCGGCGCCGGCGCACTTGCCGGCGCGGTCCTCGGCGGTGTGCTCGGAGCGACCATCAACGGCCGCCAATATTACCGCGATACCCGCGGCTATTGCTATTACGTCGACCAGTACGGCCAGCCGCACTACGACTATAACGTCCGCTGCTAGGTCGGGCCTGCCGCGATTGATTGAGCTTGCCGGCTAGACGGGGCGGAATTCACCTTCCGCCTCGTCGAGCACGTACAGGCGCCCCTCGGCGATCGAGAAATGGGCGCCGTGAAGCTTGAGCTCGCCCGCTTCCTCGCGCTCGCGGATCCACGGGAAGGTACGCAAATTGGCGAGGCTGACCTTGACCGCCTCGCGCTCCATCGCCTGGAAGGCTTCGCGATCGAGCTCATCGTGGTGGGCGCGGACATGGTCGCGGGCTCCGTCGAGCATCCGGACCCAGTCGGCGATGAAATGGCCTTCGCCGGGCTCGGTATCGTCGAACTGGCCGGTCAGCGCCGCCGCACAGCCGCCGCACAGGCCGTGGCCCATGACCAGGATCTCGGCCACGTTGATCTGC
>JAZJZB010000048.1:23711-30857 GCA_040390085.1 Pseudomonadota bacterium
AAACCGCAAATTCGAGCGCCGCCGAAACGCCGTGATAGCCGCGGCTCGTTTCGTAGGGCGGCGCAAGCGCAGCGATATTGCGAACAACGAACATCTCGCCTGGCCGCGCGTCGAAGATCTGCGCCGGGTCGACCCGGCTGTCGGCGCAGGACAGGATCATGACCTTCGGGCTCTGGCCTTCCGCCATATCCGCCCAGCGTTCGCGCTCGCGCGCCCAATCGTGGTCGCGGAAGCGGCGGTAGCCTTCGATCAGCTGGCTGAGGTGCGACATGGCTCGCGGCTAATGCAGGAGGCGAGGGGTGGCAAGCGCAGGCGGCAATCGCTATCTGGCCGCTCATGAACGCCCCAGCCGCAGTCCCGCCAAAGCAGCGCAAGCCCGACTGGATCCGAGTCAAGGCGCCGGTCAGCGAAGGCTATCACCAGACGCGCAAGCTGATGCGCTCGCTCAACCTTGCAACGGTGTGCGAGGAAGCGGCCTGCCCGAACATCGGGGAGTGCTGGACCAAGAAGCACGCGACGGTGATGATCCTCGGCGACACCTGCACCCGCGCCTGCGCCTTCTGCAACGTCAAGACGGGGATGCCGCGCGCGGTCGATCCGCTCGAGCCCGAGCATGTCGCAACGGCCGCGGCTGAGCTCGGCCTCGAACATATCGTCATCACTTCGGTCGACCGCGACGATTTGCCCGACGGCGGCGCCCGCCAGTTCGTCAAGGTGATCGAGGCGCTCCGCCGGAACACCCCGAACACGACGATCGAAATCCTCACGCCCGACTTCCGCAACAAGAGCGAGGCCGCGGTCGAGGAAATCGTCGCTGCGGGTCCCGACGTCTACAACCACAATCTCGAAACCGTGCCGCGGCTGTACCCGACGATCCGGCCGGGCGCGCGTTACTACGCCTCGCTTCGCCTGCTCGAGAGCGTCAAGCGCAAGGCGCCGCATATCTTCACCAAGTCGGGCGTGATGGTGGGCTTGGGCGAGCAAAGGCTCGAGGTCCACCAGGTGATGGACGACATGCGTTCGGCCGGAGTCGATTTCCTGACCATGGGCCAGTACCTCCAGCCGACCCCGCGTCACGCCAAGGTCGAGGAGTTCGTCACTCCGCAGGCGTTCGATGCCTATGCGGCGATCGCCCGGGCCAAGGGCTTTCTGCTGGTCGCGGCCTCGCCGTTGACGCGGTCGAGCTATCACGCCGGCGACGATTTCAAGAAGATGCAGGACGCTCGCAACGCGCAGCTCGCGCGGGAAGGGGCCAATGCCCCGGCATAGCGAGACGCGCTATCTGCCTTACACGCCGGAGCAATTGTTCGAGCTCGTCGCGGACGTTGCCCGTTACCACGAATTCCTGCCGTGGGTGGTCGCGGTGCGGGTGCGCTCGTCGAGCGAGCAGGAGACGGTCGGCGACCTGGTCGTCGGCTTCAACGCCTTCAAGGAGCGGTTCACCAGCCGGGTGGTCAAGCAGCGTCCGCAGCGGATCTGCGTCGATTATGTCGAAGGACCGCTCAAATTCCTCCACAATGAGTGGGGCTTCGAACGGGCCGCCGACGGCGGCACCAACGTCCACTTCTCGGTCGATTTCGCGTTCAAGTCGCGATTGTTCGAGAGCCTTGCCGGAGCGATGTTCGACCGCGCCCTCAGGCGCATGATTACGGCCTTCGAGCAGCGCGCGGCAGCGCTTTACGGCATCAACAGCTCGAGCGCGCAGAGCGCGGCCTGAAGCCGCACGCCCGAACGGGTCGTCTCGTCGAAGAATTTCTGGTCGGCCACGATCTTGGCCGGGTCGGCATCGCGCTCGGCGCGGGCGAAGACCACGGTGCCGACGGGCTTTGACGCGGTTCCCCCGCCGGGACCGGCGATCCCGGTGATCGCGACCGCGACATCGGCGTCCGACGCGGCAAGCGCTCCGCGGGCCATCGCCCAGGCGGTCGCGACGCTGACCGCGCCGAACGTATCGACGACTTCTTCAGAGACCTTCAGCTCCGCAATTTTCGCGGCGTTGGAATAGGTTACATAGCCTGCTTCAAACATTTCCGAAGAGCCGGGGATCTCTGTAAGCGCAGCGCTGACCAGGCCGCCGGTGCAGCTTTCAGCGATCGCCACTCGGCGGCCCGCCTTGCGGTTGGCCTCGACCACCTCGCGGGCCTTGTTGACCAGCTCGTCGGGGAGAAGGGAATCTGTCACTCAAAATGATCCTGTTCGGATGCTTGCCACCGCTTGCGCGGCAATGCCTTCGCGGCGACCTGTAAATCCCAATCCTTCCGTGGTCGTTGCTTTCACGCTGACCTGGTCGACGGCGAGCCCGGCGATCTCGGCGATGCGCTCGCGCATTGCGGAGCGGTGCGGGCCGACCCTGGGCTCCTCGGCGATGATCGTGCAGTCGATATGGTCGACCACCGCGCCGCGCTCACGCAACAGATTGACGGCATGGGAAAGGAAGCGATCCGAGGACACGCCCTTCCATGTAGGATCGGACGGCGGGAAATGCTCGCCAATGTCGCCAAGGCCCGCGGCGCCGAGCAGCGCATCGGTGATCGCGTGGAGGACGACGTCGGCGTCGCTGTGCCCGGCGAGGCCGCGACTGTGCGGCACTTGGATGCCGCCCAACATGATCGGCCCCGCGCCCGAGAAAGCGTGGACGTCGAAGCCCATGCCGGTGCGCGGCGTCAAGCGGCCGGCGAGCCATTGCTCGGCGCGGTCGAAGTCGGCGGGCAGGGTGAGCTTGTCGAGCGCCGGATCGCCTTCGACCGCCGCGACCTTCATCCCGGCTGCGCGAAGCACGGTGGTTTCGTCCGTGGGCGCGTCGCCGGACCAGCGCTCGTAGGCCGATTTGAGTGCGGCGAGGCGAAACGCCTGGGGCGTCTGGACCCGAACCATGCCGCCGCGGTCGACGGGATCGCCGAGCACTTCGCCGAGCCGGGACAGGGTGTCGCCCACCGGCAGGACCGGCGCAGCGCCTTCGAAGAATTCGAGTTGGGCGAGCAGCCGATCGATGACTGCCGACGGGCAGAAGGGCCGCGCCGCATCGTGGACCAGCACCGCAGCGCCGTCCGTCGCGGCAAGGCCGGCGCGGACGGAATCGGCGCGTTCGGCTCCGCCCGTCACCAGTTCGCCGACGTCGAGGCCGGCGAGCGCTGCCTTGGCCTCGTCCTGCTGCCCGTTAGCGATGACTACGCGGGTTGATTGCACTGCGGGATGACGGATCAGCGCTTCCACCGCCCAGCGCAGCACGGGCTTGCCGCCAAGCAGGCGGTATTGCTTGGGCACGCCGCTCCCTGCGCGTTCGCCTTTGCCGGCTGCGACGATGAGTGCGGTGAGCGTCATTGCGGGCGGGCGTCTAGGCCGCCTTGAGTTGCCCGCCAAGGCCCCCGCCTGTATGGGCCTGCATCCCATGAGTGCGCTGAAGCCAATCAAGATCGGCCCGGTCGAGGTCGCGTCGCCGGTGATCCTGGCGCCGATGACCGGCGTCACCGATTTGCCGTTCCGGCGGGTCGTGAAGCGCTACGGCGCCGGGCTGACGGTCAGCGAGATGATCGCCAGTCAGGCGATGATCCGCGAAACCCGCCAGTCGCTGCAGAAGTCGCTGTGGGACCCGGCCGAGGAGCCGGTCTCGCTTCAGCTCGCGGGCTGCGAGCCGCGGGTCATGGCGGAAGCCGCCAGGCTCAACGAGCAGCGCGGCGCCGCAATCATCGACATCAACATGGGCTGCCCGGTCAAGAAAGTGGTCAACGGCGAAGCCGGCTCGGCGCTGATGCGCGACCTGCCGCTGGCGGCGAAGCTGATCGACGCAACCGTCAAGGCCGTGAAGGTCCCGGTCACGCTCAAGATGCGGATGGGGTGGGACCATTCCAGCCTCAACGCGCCCGAGCTTGCCCGCATCGCGGAACAGCTCGGGATCCAGATGATCACCGTCCACGGCCGCACCCGCTGCCAGATGTACAAGGGCGAGGCGGACTGGGCGTTCGTGCGCCGGGTCAAGGATGCAGTGTCGATCCCGGTGATCGTCAACGGCGACATCTGCTCGATCGCGGATTCCCGCGCTGCGCTTGCCCAGTCGGGCGCTGACGGCGTGATGATCGGCCGCGGCGCTTATGGTCGGCCGTGGCTGATCGCCCAGGTGATGAGCGAGCTCGGCGGCGGCGGACACCGGCCGGATCCGAGCCTCGACGAGCAGCTTGCGACCATGCTCGAGCAATATCAGGACATGCTCTCGCTCTACGGCCGCCACACCGGCGTGAACCTCGCCCGCAAGCATATCGGCTGGTATACCAAGGGCCTGCCCGGCTCGGCCGAGCTCAGGAACAGGGCCAACCAGCAGGACGATCCGGCAGTCGTGGTCGACATGTTGCAGGAATTCTATGCGCCGTGGCTCGCGCGCTCGGCCGCCTGACCTAATTCTTCGCATTCAGACTGTGTTTTTGATGCAACGGCCATGCTAGGGCCGATGCGAATGGATGCGCGTACGGCCGAATCGCGAGTGATGTCACAGCAGGAAAGCTGGCTTCAGCGCGAACGCGCGAGCGGTCGTTTCTACGACCGCTTGGCAGCGCTTTTGCTGGTCGTACTGGTGGCGATGCTCGGGCTGAGCTTCTGGCTGCTCAGCCGCGGTAACGAGCCCGGCGCGCTGGTCTCGCCGCCATTGATCGCATTACTGCTGATCGCGATCCTCCTGCCGGCAATCGCGGTCATGGCGCTTTACGCGCGCAAGGTGGCGTTGCGCCGCGCGGAGGAGGGGGGCCTGGGCAGCGGCCGGCTGCACATTCGGTTGGTCGCTCTGTTCTCCGTGATCGCGGCGGTTCCGACCGTTCTCGTCGCGATCTTCGCCTCGCTGCTGTTCCAGGCCGGCCTTGAATTCTGGTCATCCGCGCGCGCTCGAAACATGCTCGAGAATACCGCGCAGATCGCCCGGACCAGCTACGACCGGGAAGTTGAGCGCGTCGCCAATGAGACAGTGACCGCTGCCGCCGACCTCAGCGGCTATTTGCACATGACGACGATTGACGACCCGCGGTTCGCCGAAGCCTTCGCGCGCAACCAGGTGCTAAACCGCAACCTCTCCGAAGCGATCATATTCACTTACGGCCAAGACAGGCAGATCCGGACGCTCGCGCTGGTCAACCCGTACGACCGGCCGCTCGACAAGTTGATCAGCCCGACCAACATCGCGGCGCTGGGCAAGGCCCCGGTCGTCGCCATCAATTCGCCGGACCGGGTCGGCGCGCTCACCCGCCTGGATTATGGACCCGACACCTATCTCTACGCGGCGCGGGTATTCGATCCGCAGTTCCGCAAGCAGGTGAAGCGGTCAACCGACGTCTTGAAGGACTATCGCGCGATGCTGCGGCGCTCGAGCGCCAACCAGCTGCGGTTCAACGCCGCGCTGCTGCTCGGAGCCTTGATCATCGTCGGGCTGGCAATCATGACCGCGCTCCGCCTCGCCGACCGGCTCGTGCGGCCGGTTGGAGAGCTGGTGACCGCAGCCGGCCGCATCGAGAGCGGTGATTTCTCGGTTCGAGTCGCGGAAGTTGGCAGTGAGGACGAATTCCAGACGCTCGCCACTGCGTTCAACCGGATGACCGGGCGGCTCGAGGAGCAGACCAACGAGCTTCGTACCGCCAACACCCAGCTCGATACCCGCCGTGCGTTTATCGAGGCGGTGCTGTCGAGCGTCACCGCCGGCGTGGTTGCGCTCGACAGCCGCCATAAAATCCTGCTGCTAAACCGCTCGGCCGAAAGCTTGCTGCAGAAGGGGCAGGCGGAGATTGAGGGAAGGGACCTCGCCTCCGTCTCGCCGGAGCTCGACGAGTTCATGCGCGGCGACCAGTCCGAAGCCAATGTCATGCTCAGCGCCGACGCCGGGCAGCGGACGCTCGCGGTCAAGCGCGTTCGCTACCAGGACGGGTCGGTGCTGACCTTCGACGACATCACCGACCAGCTGACCGACCAGCGCCGCGCGGCCTGGTCCGACATCGCCCGGCGCATCGCGCACGAGATCAAGAATCCGCTGACCCCGATCCAGCTTGCCGCCGAGCGGCTGCAGCGGCGCTTCGGCGAGGAAGTGACCTCCGACAAGGTAACCTTCGAGCGGTTGACCGGCACCATCGTCCGCCAGGTCGGGGATTTGCGGCGCATGGTCGACGAATTCTCCAACTTCGCGCGCATGCCCAAACCGGCATTCCGCGATGAGGATGTCCACGAGATCGCGCGCCAGGCCTTGTTCCTGCACGAAGTCGCCCATCCCGCGATCAGCTTCGCGCTCGAGCCGCCGGAGGGCGACTTGCGCATGGTGTGCGACCGTCGCCAGCTCGCGCAGGCGCTAACGAATGTCGTCAAGAACGGCGTGGAAGCAATTGAAGGAAGGCGTAATCGCGGCGAGCACAGCCTAGCCGGCGACCGCGTCGAGCTGCGCCTGCACAATGAGGACGAGCATTTGGTGGTCGACGTGCTGGACACCGGAGTCGGTCTGCCCGAGGACCGCGAGCGGCTGACCGAGCCGTACATGACGACCCGTGTCCGCGGCACCGGCCTCGGCCTGGCGATCGTCAAGAAGATCGTCGAGGAGCATATGGGTGAAATCGCCTTCCTCGACCGGCCAGGCGGCGGGACCCACGTCCGCATCTCGTTCGATACCGTAAAGCTCGCGGGACTCGCCACCGACAAGGTCGGCGAGGACGACAACAACCCTGACAATGACGAGGATGCCTGATGGCGCTTGAAGTTCTGGTGGTCGATGACGAAGCCGACATCCGCGAGCTGGTCAGCGGCGTTCTCGAAGACGAAGGCTATGCGGTGCGCACCGCGGCCGACAGCGGCCAGACGCTCGACGCGGTCGAGGAGCGGCGGCCGTCGATGGTGCTGCTCGACGTGTGGCTGCAGGGATCGAAGCTCGACGGCCTGCAGCTGCTGCAGGAAATCAAGCGGCGGGATTCGACCATCCCGGTGCTGATGATCTCCGGTCACGGGAACCTCGACACCGCGGTCGCGGCCGTAAGGGAAGGGGCGATCGACTTCATCGAGAAGCCGTTTGAGGCGGAGCGGCTGATCTACCTCGTCAACCGGGCGACCGAGACCGAGCGGCTGCGGCGCGAGAACGAGACGCTCCGGCTCCAGGTCGGCCAGGAAGACCAGCTCCAGGGCAGCTCGGTGGCG
>JAZJZB010000049.1:0-12015 GCA_040390085.1 Pseudomonadota bacterium
CCGGTTGGCTTGGCTGGGCGAGCCACCCAAGCGCGTCGCCGGAGCGGCGCGTAGAGACCGCGAAGGTCGGCCAGCCTGCGCCGAAGGCGACAGGACTGACGTCACGCGATTCACTCGCGTGACGGCTCGGACGCGAATAGAAAGCGACCCACGGATGAAGGAGGCAGCCGATGCGTCTCAACTATGCGATCAAGTTCGTCAGCGACATGGACTCGGCGGTCGCCTTCTATAGCGACACGCTCGGCCTCAGCCTGCGCTTCCAGTCGCCGTTCTGGAGTGAGTTCGACACCGGCGCGACCTCGCTCGCGCTTCATCCGGCGTCCGACGATAACCCGGCCGGAAGCGTCCAGCTCGGCTTCGCGATCGCCGACCTCGACAGCCTTTATGGCGCGCGCGAGACCAAGGGTCTCGACTTCACCAGCCCACCGGCCGACATGCACGGAACCCGCATCGCGCGGTTCCGCGATCTCGACGGCGCCGAAATTTCGATCAGCCAGGGCTGAGCCGCGTCAGGCGCGGCGGTCGATCGGCGGCGCTCGTCGCTGCCATGTCGGCCGGGCGCCGGTGACCAGGTCGAGGATCCGCGCTGCGGTCGTGCGCTCGTCGATGCATTCGATCTCGTGCAGCTGGCACACGCAATTGGCGCTGCTCGGCCGGGCGCGCATCAGCGAGGGGGTCAGGCTGACGACGTCGATGGAGGTGCCGCGGGTCTGCTCGGCAAGCGCTTCCGACAGGCGATCGAATGCGCCGTTCGAGCTTGCGTAAGGGAACATGTGCTCGTCGTTCATTGTTTCGCCCACCGGGGCGATGTTGACCACCAGCCGGCCGCCGCGCCCGCGGCGCATCAGTGGCAGCAGCGCCCGGGTCATGCGCATCATCGCCAGCGACCGGACATAGCCCTGGCCCGCCGCATTGATCAGCACGTCGATGGAGTCGAATTTTTCCATGATTTCGGCGGCGAACACAGCGACGCTGTTGTCGGCGATCGCGTCACAGAAGCGGGAAAAGGCCTGGTGCCGCTCGGCGACGCGGGTCAGCGCGGTGCCGTCATGATCGCACAGGATCAGCTCGGCTCCGGCAGCCGCGAATACGTATGCACAAGCCCGCCCCACGCCCGCCCCGGCGCCGGTAATCAGCACGCGCGGCGGCGACTCGGAACCCGTCATAGGCGGATCTCCAATTTTGGCGCGGATGGAAAACCCGTCGTTAACAATGATTTGGGCGACCCGCCGGCGACGGGCCACACATTCGTTATAGACATTGGGAAATTCACACTGTTAATGCAACACCTGTTGCGTTAGATTGGGAGCGTGGTGGAGTCAACACTCGGTCATCGAACTGTCACCAAACGGCCGGGCGGACGCACGGCCTACGTGACCGCGCGCGTCCACCAGGCCGTGCTCGATCTGCTGATCGAAGGCGGCGCGCACGCCTGCACGTTCAAATCGGTCGCCGAGCGCGCGGGAGTCGAGCGCTCGACGCTCTACCGGCGCTATCCCGATCGCTGGGAAATGGTCATCGACGCCTTCATGGCGGTCGGCGCCGCGGACGTCGTGCCGGATCGCTGCGGCAGCTTCGCCCGCGACCTGCGCTCGGTCCTCAAGAAGCTCGCCGCCATGCTCGCCACCCCGCTCGGCCCGGCGGTGGTCGCCGCTGCCGCCGAGCTTCGCGCCGGCTCGGGCGGGGATTTCTCGCGCGCATATTTCGTCCGCCGGATGAACCAGCTGCGCGGGATGTTCGACGCCGCGGTGATGCGCGGTGAGCTTCCCCCGGAGACCGACCGCGAAACCCTGTTCACCTTCGCCGCCGGCCCGATCTACTTCCGCTTGTTCATCGCCGCCCGCCCGATCGACGACAGCTTCATCGATTCGATCGTCGACACCGTGTGCACCGCGTTCGGCGTCGAGAGCTGCCCAAAGGCACCCGCCTTCCCCCGCCTGGGCTGACAACCTTCGCTTAACCGTCTCGCGTTAACACTGCCCGCTGGTGCGGGTTGGAGCTGCGGGGAACATCGCCATTGACTGCTAATCCGCGCAGCGACGCGCAGCATCCGCATTACGTCTCGATTCCCGACCCCCGGTCCGAGGGCGTGCGCGCCTATCGCGAGCCGGCCGAACCGGCTCCGCTGCAGCTCGCATTCCTCGATCCCGCGGGCGAGCGCGCGTGGGTTGAAGAGATGCGCAGCCTGCTCTCCGCCGGCCGCACCGCCGAAGCGGATGAGCGCCTTGCTGCCGACATCGCCGGTTTCGACGGCGCCCTCGCCCGCTTGTGCAAAGCGACCGCGGCGGCCGATGTCGCGCTGGAAGGCTGGGACGACCTCCTGCCGATCCTCGCCGAATGGGAAGGCCCGCCGGTCACTGCGGTCACCCTTGGCCTGACCAACCCGCCCGACCTGGTGTTCGAGCCAGGGAAGACCAATCAGCCCGACTTGCTGCTTGGCCTCTATTCGGACGAGGCCTTTCCCTTCAGCCAGGCGAGCAAGGCGGATCTTCTCGCCGAGTGCGCGAGGGAGCTCCCGGCGTGGGTCGGCGCCGAAGAGGATGTCGAATTCTATTGCACCATCTGCGGCCTCGACGAGCTCAACACGGCGCTGGTCCACTGCAAGCACCGCCATTTCCTTCGCGACGGCCGCGACGGGGTCGAGGGCCGCGCGCCCGGCGGCTATGTCGAATATGTGCTCGGCAACTGGTTCCTCGCCACCCGCTTCCTGCAGGCGGCGCAGCAGGCGATCGCCGACCACGACCTCCCCGCCGGCTGCCGGCTGATCGCCGGGACGGTCGAGGTCAACGCCGACTTCATCGCCGTTCTCGGCCCCGACCAGGCGTCCACGCTAAGCGCCGCGCCCGCCGCCGCGCCCGCCGAGCCGGCCTTCGCGACCTTGAGCGTCAAGCCCTGGGTTCCGCGCGAGGATCCGACCGCCGATGCCGTGGAACCCGCGCCGACCCTCCGCCAGCGCCTGATCGCCGCCGAGCCCGAGCCGGAAGCACCGCCCCGCCGCGGCCTTCTCGCCCGTCTGTTCGGCCGCCTCCGCCGCGACTGATCGAGGTCAGGCCCGCTCGGCGAGCCAGATGGTGTGGCGCGGTCCCTTGCCGTTGGACCGTGCGCGGACCTCGTCCTCCTCGACCGCGAACCCGCTTTGCTTGAGCCGGCGGGTGAACGCCGGGTCGGCCGCCGCCGACCACACCGCCAGGATTCCGCGCGGTTTGAGCGCGGCCCTCGCCGCCGCCAGTCCGGCCACCGAATAAAGCCGGTCGTTTTGCGGGCGGACCAGCCCGTCGGGGCCGTTGTCGACATCGAGCAGGATCGTGTCATATTTGCCGCGCGCCCGGCCGATCAGCGCCGCCACATCCTCTAGCACGACGGTCACGCGCCGGTCGTCGAGGCAGCCCGCGGCAAGCTCGGCCATCGGTCCGCGCGCCCAGGCGATCACTTCGGGCACCAGCTCGGCGACCGTCAGCGACGCCCGCGCCGGCAGCGCTGCGAGCGCCGCCCGCAAGGTGAAGCCCATGCCATAGCCGCCGATCAGCAGGTGCGGCGCCGCGCGGCCGGCGAGCCGAGCGCAGCTCATCTCCGCGAGCGCGATCTCCGATCCACTCATCCGGCTGTTCATCAGCTCGTTGTTGCCGAGCACGATCATATAATCATCGTCGCGCCGGAACAGGCGCAGCGGCTCGCCGCCGGGGACCAGCGCGGTGCCGAGTAGTTGCCGCGGCTTCATCGGCGATCGCCGCGGACGGCTATTTCCGGGCTTTGCGGGCGGCATAGCGCGCGTCGCGCGCCGCCTTGCGATCGGCGTCGGTCGGCTGCGCGGCGATCACCGCCGCTTCTTCAGCCGCCTTGGCGTCCTTCGCCGCCTTCTTTGCCGCGGCCTTGTCCGCTTCGCGCTTTTCGCGCTCGAGGCCCTTGGCCTGGCGCTCGGCGAGCACCTTCTCGTCGACCGCCGGCCGCGAACGCAATTGCTCGAGCGCCTTCTTTTTCGCGTCGGCGGCGCTTCCGATTCTGTCCTGGAAGCTCGGGCTCTTGAAACTCACTTATATTCTCCGATCGGGCGAGGAAGCCCGCATATGGACCCTCGAAGCCCGCCTTCGCAAAGCTTGGCCCGCGCGGCAACTTCTATGTCCGCATTGGGTCGCAAAGCGCACAGCGGTTTCCCTTCACGCCCACATCGCCTAACCGGCTCCCGACATGCATTTTCTCGATCAGGCCAAGATTTTCGTCCGCTCCGGCGCCGGCGGCCCCGGCGCGGTCAGCTTCCGGCGGGAGAAGTTCGTCGAGTTCGGCGGGCCCGATGGCGGCGCCGGCGGCAAGGGCGGCGACGTCATCTTCGAAGCCGTGCCCGGCCTCAATACGCTGATCGACTTTCGCTACACCCAGCATTTCCGCGCCCAGCGCGGCAAGGGCGGCTCGGGCTCCAACCGCACCGGCGCCGGCGGCGACGATTTGGTCGTCAAGGTGCCGGTCGGGACCCAAATCCTCGCCGACGACGAGGAGCGCACCCTGCTTGCCGACCTGACCAGGGTCGGCGACCGGGTGACCTTGCTCAAGGGCGGCCTCGGCGGCCGCGGCAACGCCAGCTACAAGACCTCGACCAACCGCGCCCCGCGCCAGCACCAGACCGGCGAGGACGGCGAGGAATTGTGGGTCTGGCTGCGCCTCAAGCTGCTCGCCGACGTCGGCCTCGTTGGCCTGCCCAACGCCGGCAAGTCGACCTTCCTCAACGCGGTCAGCAATGCCGGCGCCAAGGTCGGCGATTATCCGTTCACCACCCTTCGCCCGCAGCTCGGGGTCGTCCGCCACAAGGGCCGCGAGTTCGTCGTCGCCGACATCCCCGGCCTGATCGAGGGTGCCGCCGAAGGCGCCGGCATCGGCGACCGCTTCCTCGGCCACGTCGAGCGCACCCGCGTGCTGCTCCATTTGATCGACGGCGCCGCCGACAAGCCGCTCGAGGCATGGGAAGTCGTGCGCGGCGAGCTCGACGAATATGGCGCGGGCCTGGAAGCCAAGGACGAGCTGATCGCGCTGACCAAGGCCGACCTGCTTGACGACAAGAAGCGCGCGAAGGTCGTCAAGGCGCTCGAGAAAGCGAGCGGCGCCAAGGTCTTCCCGATCAGCGCGCCGCTCGACGAAGGGATGGAGCCGTTGCTCGATGCGATCATCGAGCGGCTCGGCGCAGCCGCGCAGGAGGCGAAGGAATTCGCACCCGAGGAGGAAAGACCCTGGTCGCCGCTCTGAAGCTTGCGGTCACCGGCGGCAGCGGCTTCGTCGGCTCGCATTTGCTCGAAGCGGCGCTTGCCGCCGGCCATTCGGTCAAGGCGCTGACCCGCCGCGACCAGCCGCCGCGCGACGGTCTGACCTGGGTCGGCGGGGACTTCGAAAGCCGCACCGCGCTCGAGGCGCTGGTCGACGACGCCGATGCAATCATCCACGTCGCCGGCGCGATCAACGCGCCCAATGCCGCCGGCTTCGAAAAAGGCAATGTCCAGGGCACGCTTGCGATGCTCGCCGCGGCCACCGCCGGCGGAGTCCGCCGCTTCGTCCACGTCTCCTCACTCGCCGCGCGGGAGCCCAAGCTCTCGCTCTACGGCGCGTCCAAGCATCGCGCCGAGGAGCTGGTCCACGATTCCGGCCTCGACTGGGCGATCGTCCGGCCGCCAGCAGTTTACGGCCCGGGCGACAAGGAGACGCTCGAGCTGTTCCGCATGGCCAGGCTCGGCCTGATGCTGATGCCGCCGAGGGGCCGCGTCTCGGTGATCCACGTCGACGACCTCGCCCGGCTGCTGCTCGCGCTCGCCAGCCCCGAGGCGCCCGCGCGCCTGCTGGTCGAGGCCGACGATGGCAAGCCGGGCGGCTGGACTCACCGCGAGTTCGCCCGGGCGCTTGCAGCAGCCGTCGGCACCAAGCCGGCGATCGTCTCGTCGCCGGGCATCCTGCTCCGCCTAGCGGCCCGAATCGACCACATGGTCCGCGGCGAAAACGCCAAGCTGACCGTCGACCGAGCGGCCTATTTCTCCCACCGCAACTGGGTGATCGAGCCGAAGCGCGCCTGCCCGCCCGGGCTGTGGCAACCGCGGATCGCGACCGACCAGGGCCTGAGGGAAACCGCCGACTGGTACCGCGCCCAAAACTGGCTCTGACCCCGATCCGACGACCGTCTGGCTATCCGCAATTTTCCTGATGTTGTGGTCAGCGCCGGACTGCGCCTAGAGGCGCTCGGAGGGGCAGGACGATTCGGACAGGGTGCTGGTGAATTCGACCGCGATCCATGGCGAGGCAATGCGCGATCGCGTCCCGTCGGGGGCGGCGAAGCGCGCGGTCCTCGCTTGCGCCGCCCTGCTCCTCGCCGGCTGCAATCGCGGACTGCTCGACCCGGTTGGCCCGGTTGCCAGCGCCGAAAAGCAAATCCTGATCAATTCAACCGCGATCATGCTCGCGATCATCGTGCCGACGATGATCGCGACGATCGCCTTCGCCTGGTGGTTCCGGCGCGGCAACAAGCGGGCGACTTACCGGCCCGACTGGGAATATTCGGGCGCGATCGAGCTGGTGGTGTGGGCGATCCCGGCGCTGACCGTCATGCTGCTCGGCGGAATCGCCTGGATCGGAAGCCACGACCTCGATCCGGGCAAGCCGCTCGCCTCGTCGAAGCCGCCGCTCAAGATCGAGGTCGTCTCGCTCGACTGGAAATGGCTGTTCATCTACCCCGACCAGGGCATCGCCAGCGTCAACCAGCTGGTCGTCCCGGCCGGAACGCCGGTCAATTTCCGGCTGACTTCGGCGACGGTGTGGAACAGCTTCTTCGTCCCGCAGATGGGGTCGATGATCTACACCATGCCGCGGATGGCGACTCGGCTGAACCTTCAGGCCGACCGCCCCGGCACCTACGAGGGTATTTCCGCCCACTTCAGCGGCGATGGCTTCCCGGGGATGAGCTTCAAGGTCCAGGCGCTTCCGGCCGACCAGTTCGCGGTGTGGGCGCAAGGCGCGCGCGGCGGCGGACCCGCGCTCGATGGCCGCGCTTACGCTTTGCTGGCCAAGCCGAGCAGCTATGTGAAGCCGATCACCTATGGCGCCGTCGCGCCCGGACTGTTTGATTCGATCGTGATGAACCGCGCGCCGCAGCCGATGATCCCGCACAACCCGCCAGCGCCGCCGGCAGGAGTCTGACGATGTTCGGAAGGCTCAGCTGGGACGCGATCCCGTTCGATCACCCGATTCCGCTGATCACCTCGCTGGTGGTGGTCGCAGCGCTCGCCGCACTCGCGGTGTGGGTCCAGCGGCTGAAGGCGTGGCCCTATTTGTGGAACGAGTGGATCACCTCCACCGACCACAAGCGCATCGGCGTCATGTACATCGTCCTCGCCTTGGTGATGCTCGTGCGCGGCTTTGCCGACGCGATCATGATGCGCCTGCAGCAGTCGCTCGCGGTCGGCGCGTCGCAAGGCTATCTGCCGCCCGAGCATTACAACCAGATCTTCTCGGCCCACGGCACGATCATGATCTTCTTCGTCGCCATGCCGTTCGTGATCGGGTTCATGAATTTCGTCGTGCCGCTCCAGCTCGGGGTGCGCGACGTCGCCTTCCCGACGATGAACAACGTCAGCTTCTGGCTCAACGCGTCCGGCGCGCTGCTGGTCAATTTGAGCCTGGTGCTCGGCGAGTTCGCGCGCACCGGCTGGCTCGCCTTCCCGCCGTTGAGCGAAACCGCATTCTCGCCCGGCGTCGGCGTCGATTATTACCTCGTCGCGCTGCAGATATCCGGGGTCGGGACGACGCTGACGGCGGTCAATTTCGTCACCACCATCCTCAAGACCCGTGCCCCGGGGATGAGCTATTTGCGCATGCCGGTGTTCTGCTGGACCTCGCTTGCCTCCAACCTGCTGATGCTCGCCGCATTCCCGGTGCTCACCGCCACTTTGGCGATGCTGATGCTCGACCGCTACCTCGGCTTCCACTTCTTCACGAACGACGGCGGCGGCAACTCGATGCTGTACATGAACCTCATCTGGGTGTGGGGCCATCCGGAGGTTTACATCCTCGTCCTGCCGGCGTTCGGCATCTATTCGGAGGTCGTCTCGACCTTTTCCGGAAAGCCGCTGTTCGGCTACCGCTCGATGGTCTTCGCGACGCTCGCCATCTGCATCCTGTCGTTCACGGTCTGGCTCCATCACTTCTTCACGATGGGCGCCGGCGCCGACGTCAACGCCGTGTTCGGCATCGCCAGCATGTTGATTGGAATCCCGACCGGCGTGAAAATCTACAACTGGCTGTTCACGATGTACGGCGGCCGGGTCCGCTTCACCGTGCCGATGCATTACGCGATCGGCTTCATGCTGACCTTCGTGATCGGCGGCCTGACCGGGATCCTGCTGGCCATGCCGCCGGTCGATTTCGTCGTCCACAACAGCCTGTTCCTGGTCGCTCACTTCCACCAGGTGATCATCGGCGGCGTCGTGTTCGCGCTGATGGCCGGTTACACCTACTGGTTCCCCAAGGCGTTCGGCTTCACGCTCGACGAGCGCCTCGGCAAGGCGATCTTCTGGTGCTGGTTCATCGGCTTCCATCTCGCCTTCATGCCGCTTTACGTGCTCGGCCTGTGGGGCGGCACGCGACGGATGCAGCACATCGATGACCCGACCTGGCAGCCGTGGCTCAACGTCGCGCTGCTCGGCGCGGTGATCATCGGCGTCGGCATCGTCCTGACCGTCGTCCAGCTGCTCTATTCGATCAGGACGCGGGACCAGCGCAGGGACATTACCGGGGACCCGTGGGACGGCCGCACGCTGGAATGGCTGACCCTGTCGCCGCCGCCGCACTATAATTTCGCGGTGCTTCCCGACGTTCACGGCGAGGAGGCCTATTGGGTCCGCAAGCAGACCGCGATCAAGCAGGACGCACTGATCAAGGAGCCGGACTACAAGCCGATCGAGATGCCGCTCAACACGCCGACCGGCGTGATCGTCGCCTTCTTCGCCTCGGTCTGCGGCTTCGCGATCATCTGGCACATCTGGTGGCTCGCAATCCTCGGCCTGGTCGGCGCGTTCGCGGCGCTCGTCTGGTACGCCTGGCGCGACGAGCATGAGCACGTCATCCCGCTCGAGGAAGTCCGCGCCAACGCCCGCGAGCGGCGCCGGATCCGCAAGCAATATCTCCACAAGCTGAGCCAATCGACATGAGCACCCACGCCGAAGCCGCCGCCATCGGCCTGACCCACGGCGGCTCCGAAGATACCGGCCTTGGTCACCGCGGCCCGGAGTCCAAGAGCATCGTAGTCCCCTATGGCTTCTGGCTGTTCGTGCTCAGCGACATGGTGCTGTTCTCGGCGCTGTTCGCGACCTACGCGAGCCTCGCCAACTCAACCGACGGCGGCCCGACCAGCAACCATTTGTTCGACCGCAACCTGGTCGCGATCGAGACTCTCGCGCTGCTCATCTCCAGCTTCACCTGCGGCCTGGCGATGATCGCCGCCAAGCGCCGGAACATGCTGTGGATGCAGGGCTGGCTGCTGGTCACCGGCCTGCTCGGCTTCGTCTTCCTGTCGATCGAGATGTTCGAGTTCGCGAAGATGATCGGCGAAGGCGCGGGCCCGCAGCGAAGCGCTTTCCTGTCGTCCTTCTTCACCCTCGTCGGCTGCCACGGCGCCCACGTCACCGCCGGCCTGCTGTGGATCGGCACGATGATGGCCCAGATCTGGGCCAAGGGCTTCCGCGAAGACATCATGCGCCGACTGCTGTGTCTCAGCGTGTTCTGGCACGCGCTCGACATCATCTGGGTGGCGATCTTCACCATCGTCTATCTGATCGGAACATTGTGATGACCGAACGCGACCCCGAACAGCTCAACGTCGCCCCGGGCGAGCCGCACGACAGCCTGATGACGGAGACGATCAGCTACGTCATCGGCCTCGGCCTCGCGCTGCTGCTCACCGGCATCTCCTTCTGGGTCGCCTCGACCTCGACCTTGTGGGGACCGGGCGTGGCGGTCGGCCTGGTCGTTCTGGCGATCGCACAGATGGGCGTTCATCTGGTCTTCTTCCTCCACATCACCAGCGGTCCGGACAACACCAACAACGTGCTCGCCCTCGCCTTCGGGGTGTTGATCGTGTTCCTGGTGATGGTCGGCACGATCTGGATCATGGCCCATATGAATGCCAACATGGCGCCGCCGCCGGAGTTGACCAACCTCCACCTGCAGCACTGAGCGCCCAAGGTCTGCGCCGCGCCCCACGGCGGCCCCATTAGCGCCCCATTGCGTTGCTTAAGGCGATGCTCAGCACTAACGGAAGCCGCATGTCCGATCGCACCCAGACCTACGCCAGGCTCGTCGAGCTGATCGCCCCCTTCAACAAGAAGGGCGTTGCGATCACCGAAGCGACCCGCTTCGCCCAGGACCTCGAGTGGGACAGCCTGACCGTGCTCGACTTCGTCGCCACCGTCGAGGACGAGTTCGATGTCCTCATCTCGATGAACCTCCAGGCCGAGATCGAAACGGTCGGCCAGCTGGTCGACGCGCTCCAGAAGCTGAAGGCCTAATGCTGTTCGTCATTCCCGCGAAAGCGGGAATCCCGCTAACTTCCTGCCCGCTCGGAAAAAGAAGCGGGATCCCCGCTTTCGCGGGGATGACGGGAAAGGAAGCATGACCGACCTGTTCTCGAAATTCGATCCGGTCATCAAGCAGCGCGAGCAGCTGCTCGAAGCCGGCCTGACCGACCCGTTCAACCTGGTGATGGAGGCGGTCGAAAGCCCGACTGTCGCAATCTGCAACGGCAAGCGCACGATCCTGCTCGGCACCTACAATTACATGGGCATGACGTTCGATCCGGACGTGATCGCGGCGGGCAAGCAGGCGCTCGATGACTTCGGCTCGGGCACGACCGGAAGCCGGGTCCTCAACGGCACCTATTCCGGCCACCGCGCGGTCGAGCAGGCGCTCAAGGACTTCTACGCGATGGACCACGCGATGGTCTTCTCGACCGGCTACCAGGCCAATCTCGGGGTGATTTCGACCATCGCCGGCAAGGACGATTACATCGTCCTCGACATCGACAGCCACGCCTCGATCTACGACGGCTGCGCGCTCGGCAACGCCCAGATCGTGCCGTTCCGCCACAATGACATCGAAGCGCTCGAAAAGCGGCTCAAGCGGATCCCGGAGGGCGCCGGCAAGCTGGTCGTCCTCGAAGGCGTCTATTCCATGCTCGGCGACGTCGCGCCGCTCAGGGACATGGTCGCCGTATCCAAGGCGAACGGCGCGATGGTGCTGGTCGACGAGGCGCATTCGATGGGCTTCATCGGCGAGAACGGCCGCGGCGTCGCCGAAGCCCAGGGCATCATCGACGACGTCGATTTCATCATCGGCACCTTCTCCAAGTCGGTCGGCACCGTCGGCGGCTTCTGCGTCTCCAACCATCCCAAGTTCGAGATCCTGCGCCTGGTGTGCCGCCCCTATGTCTTCACCGCCTCGCTGCCGCCCTCGGTGGTCGCGACGGCCGCAACTTCGATCCGCAAGCTGATGGATAGCGCCGACAAGCGCGCCCATTTGTGGGAAAATTCGAAGCGCCTCCACGCCGGGCTTCGCCAGCTCGGCTTCACGCTCGGCACGGACGAGCCGCAGTCGGCGATCATCGCGGTCATCATGCCCGACCTCGAAAAGGGCGCAGCGATGTGGGAGGCGCTGCTTAACGAGGGACTTTACGTCAATCTCGCGCGTCCGCCGGCGACCCCGGCAGGGATGACTTTGCTGCGCTGCTCGCTGTGCGCGCTTCACAGCGAGGAGCAGGTCGGCGAGATTCTCGGCATGTTCGCTGCGGCGGGCCGTGCAACAGGCTGTATAGACTGAGCAAAAACCACGGAACCTTCCCGTTTCGTGGGTTCCCCGAAATCGTTAACAAGGCTAAACTTCCGTCCATGATCGGGGACGGGGAGGAACATGCGCGCTTCGACTGGCGGCGTGGCGGCGCTGCTGCGGCGGGCCTGTTGGCGGCCCTCGTCCTCGTCGCGATGGTGTTCCTCGTCAAAT
>JAZJZB010000049.1:12025-23004 GCA_040390085.1 Pseudomonadota bacterium
CAGGCGCTCACTGCCGAGCGTCACACCTATGACGTCGCATTGGTCGTCCGCAACGTCAGCGCCAACGTCTCCCGCTCGGAGGCGGCGCTTGCCCGCTTCGTCCTCGACGAGAACGTCAAGACCAGCGGCAACGTCTATTCCAGCGACTGGCAGCTCGCCGGCTACCAGATCAACCAGCTCAAGGACCTGATGCGCAACAGTCCCGCGCAACAGCACCGCGTGCTCGAGCTCAAGGCGCTCTATATCCAGCACGGCAGCGAGCTCGCGCTGGCGGCCCGCGCGGCACTCGCCAAGCAGGGCGACACCGGCATCTCCTATTTTTATGCGGCTTCGACCGAGGGCACCGGCCAGGCGCTCGACAACAAGCTCGAGGAGATCATCCGCGCCGAGCGGCTGTCGCTTCGCGGCCGGATCGAGCAGAGCCAGATCTTCACCGCCCAGGCCGACCGCTTCACCGATTATCTGAGCTGGCTCGGAATCGTCGTCGGCCTCGGCGCGGTGTTCCTCGGCGTCGTCGCGGTCCAGGCGCTGCGCCAGAACGCCGCCGCCCGCCGCCAGGCCGAGAGCGAATCCGAGCGGGCCGAAGTCCTCGAGCTCGCGGTTCGCGACCGCACCCAGGAGCTGTGGGAGGCCAACCAGGCGCTCAAGCAGGAAGCGGCCGAGCGCGAGGCGGCCGAGGCCCAGCTTCGCCAGGTCCAGAAGATGGAGGCGGTCGGCCAGCTGACCGGCGGCATCGCCCATGACTTCAACAACATGCTGGCGGTGGTGGTGGGTGGCATCGACCTCGCGCTTCGCCGCCTCAACGGCCCGCGGCGCGAGGTGATGATGCACCTCAACAATGCGATGGAGGGCGCCACCCGCGCCGCTGCGCTGACCCGCCGCTTGCTGTCGTTCGCGCGCTCCGAGCCGCTGCTTCCGGAGCGCGTCGACGGCAACGAGCTGCTGTCGGGCATGACCGATTTGCTCGACCGCACGCTCGGCGAGCGCATCCGGATCGAGATCGACCTCGCGCCCGACGCCTGGCCGATCTACGTCGATGCCCACCAGCTCGAGAATGCGATCGTCAACCTCGCGGTCAACGCCCGCGACGCGATGGACGGCGGCGGGTTGCTGCGCATCGCGACCGAGAATGTCCGGCTTGCGGCCAACGAGGTCGGCGACGTCCGCCCCGGCGATTATGTGAAGGTCAGCGTCACCGACACCGGCTGCGGAATGACCCAGGAAGTGCTCGACCGCGCGTTCGAGCCCTTCTTCACCACCAAGCCGGTCGGCAAGGGCACCGGCCTCGGCCTCAGCCAGATTTTCGGCTTCGCCCACCAGTCCGGCGGCGAAGTCGGCATCGAAAGCCAGCTCGGCCGCGGCACCACCGTTTCCATCTATCTCCCGCGCACAGAGGCTGCAGCGCCGGTCCGCCTCCATCCGGCGGTTCAGCGCACCGAGGCCGCCGACGTCCATGTCGCCGGCGCCCGCATCCTGTTGGTCGAGGACGATCCGCGCGTGCGCACCGCCACGGTCGGCGCGCTCGAGGACCTCGACTATGAGCCGGTCGCCTGCTCCGGCGGCGCCGAGGCGATCGACCTGTTCGGGAAACATGAGTTCGACCTCGTCATCAGCGACGTGATCATGCCCGAAATGACCGGGCCCGAGCTGATCCGCCACCTCAAGACCAGCCAGCCGCGCGACTTCGCCGTGCTGTTCGTCACCGGCTATGTCGGCGAAGGCGAAAGCGACGACCTGCGCGGCTACGAGCTGCTGCGCAAACCCTTCACCGTCGGCGCGCTCGCAAGCGCCGTCGCCGCTGCACTCGCCCGCAGCGAACCCCCCAAAACCGCCGCCCGGCGCTAAAATCCCCCTCCCTGGAAGGGAGGGGTTAAGGGGTGGGTGCGCGAAGCGCGCCATGCTAGCTTTTCGAAATCATGAGCCGGCGGGTTCCTTACGATGACACCCAGGGCGCGAAAGCCCCGACGGCGTGGTGACCGCGATCATCAACCGGGCCGCCGAGTGCCTCGGCGGCACCCACCCCCATCCCCTCCCTTCCAGGGAGGGGAGAGTTCGGCGCCACCGCTTCGAGTAGCTACCGCACCGCCCCCAGCCTCAGCAGCTTCGGAAGCAATATTACCGCGGCAAGCAGCGGGTGGCGCTGTTGCCACGGCTTCAGCCGGATGTCGGTCCCGGCGTGGCGGTTGATCTTCCACGCAATGTAATCGGCGCCGCCGGCAAAGGTCAGGCTCGCCTTGGCCAGGCGGGCGACGGAATAGCGCTTGCCGTGCGCCTGCTTGCGCCGCCACCAGCGCTCGGCATCGACCGTGGTCAGCTTGGTTTGCGGAAGCTGCTTTAGCGCGGCCGCGCCGAAGCGCTCGTATCGCGCCGGATCGGCATCAACCAGCGCGGCCGACCGCCCCAGCTTCTCGGCGCGGAGCTCGGCGTTGAAGGTCAGCGAAAAGGCCCGCCGCCACAGCTCCAGGACGTTCGCGCCGCCGGCGATTGGCAGGGTCCAGCCGAGCAACGTCGGCGCCGCGGTCGCGACGATATCGATCAACCGTTCCGCCGCCGCCTTGCCCGCGCTCCATACCAGCCGCGACGGCTGGGCGAAGCGCGCCGCGGTCGACACCGTCCACGCCTCGGGCCCGCATTCGTGCGCGAAGTCGGCTTCGCTCAGCACGGCATATTTGGCGACCAGGCCATCATGCTCGAAATAGAAGACGTTGGGCGGGATCAGCCGGTTGGCGGCCGCGAGCCACGCCTTGCCGTAGGCGGCGCGATAGTCGGACACGATCAGGTAGAAATCGAGCATCAGCCCGTCGAGCTGCTGCTGGCGAAGGCACGAGCCATAAAACAGCACCGCCCGGGCGGCCGCGCCATGCTTCCCGGCAATCGCCGCCGCCATCGCCGCGGCGCGCGGATCGACCGGCAGCCGCAGCTCGGCCGCGACCAGCTTCCTCAGCGGTTCCGTCATTGCGAGGAGCCGAAGGCGACGCGGCAATCCAGGCACCGCTCGATTGCGTCGCTGCGCCCGCAATGACGCGCTAAGGATGAGCGATATCGTCCCACAAATCCCGCCAGCTGGGGTTCGCGGACTCGATCAACGCCAGCTTCCTTGCCCGCGAACCCGCCTTGATCTGCTTTTCCCGACTAATCGCGCCATGCATGTCGCCAGCCAGCTCGAACCACACCAGCATTTTGCAGCCGTAGCGCTTGGTGAAACCGTCGGCCGCGCCATTGCGATGCTGCCACACCCGAGCGACGAGGTTGGAGGTCACTCCGGTGTAGAGCGTGCCGTTACGCTTGCTGGCCACGATGTACACCGCGGGCTTTTTCATGCTCCGTCATTGCGAGGGGCAAAGCGACGAAGCAATCCAGCTTTTGTCGCGCTGCAGGACTGGATTGCTTCGCTGCGCTCGCAATGACGGCGCTCGCTCTAAGCCGCCAGCTTGACGAAGGACAGCGCCTGCGCCGAGCGCAAGGTGATCGGCTGGCCGCGCGAGGCGCGGAACGTCTCGCCGTCGAGGATCACGCTCGAGCTGTCGGACTCGATGGTGATTTCGTCGGCTTCCTCGAAATGCACCCCGCGCACGTTCGAGCGGCCGAGCTTGCCCGACAGATGGGCGGCGATCGCGCCGATCATCGATGATGGTCCGTGCTCGATCGCAAGCAGCTTGAGCGATCCGGTCCGGTGCCCCTTGAACGGGTTGGCAATCAGCAGCTTCTCGAGCGTGGTCACTGCAAGCAGCGAGAAGCGCCCGTTCAATATGCCGGCGCCGTCGCGGACCGACAGCTGCAACGGCTTGGCGTCGGGCGGCAGGAAATCCGCTTTCATGCCCAGGAACACTTTCATCAGGAATGCGATCGCGGTCAGCACGTGGGCAAAGCCGTTGGGCAGGCCGAGCGGATAGATTTTGTCGCGGCAATAGATCATCGTGTCGGCAAGGCCGGCGCCGCCGAGGAACATGCCGATGACCGGCCGCTCGTGCTCGCCATGCCGCAGCGCAATCAGCTCGCGCGCAACCGTATAGGGCCCAAGATCGTCGGTGCGTGCAAGCGCGATCAGCCGTTCCAGCGTCTCGACCGGATCGCCGCGAGCGCCGAGGTCGAGGGCGATAAGGTTGGTCTTGCCGCTCGGAAGGACCGCCACCGGCGGCGCGTCATCGCCGAAATGCCCGCCGTTATGCAACTCGGTCAGAGTCGCCTGGACGGTGCCGTCGCCACCGTTGATCGCCAGCACTCGCGGGCGGACCCGGGCGATCGACTTCATCGCCTCGCCGATCTGGCTGACGTGCTCGACTTCGTAGTGGAACACGTCGGGGTGGGCGTCGCAATATTCGCGGATGCGCGGAAGCTGGGCGAGGTTGCCGGTCGACTTGGGGTTCGACAGCAAGGCGATGCGCGGCCTGGGCCACGCGACGTGGTCGGGGCACAGCTGTCCTTCGGGGGCAGCGCCTTGTGTCAATGCCAACAGTTTCGACATGAATCCGCGTATCGTTCCGCTATAGGGCCATCCGTACGGACGCGGGCCCAACTCGAGGGTACATCCGTACGTGATGCAATGTCGGCTGCGTTTGCGGCCAAATGATGGTGCTGGGACGACCAAATTTGCGCCGGTTAGGGTTGATCGATCGCTACCTTGCCCGCTCGATCGCGGTGCCGCTGCTCGGATCGCTGATCCTTGCGGCGATGCTGCTCGTGCTCGATAAGATGCTTCGCCTGTTCCAATATGTGGTCGATGCCGGCGGCCCGGTCAGCGTTGTGTGGCGGATGCTCGCCAACCTGCTTCCGGAATATCTCTCGCTTGGGATCCCGATCGGACTGATGCTCGGGATCCTGCTCGCCTTCCGCAAGCTTGCGCTGTCGTCGGAGCTCGACGCGCTGCGCGGGATCGGCGTCAGCTACACCCGCCTGCTGCGCATCCCTTACGCTTATGCAATCCCGCTCGCGGCGATCAACCTGTTCATCGTCGGCTATCTCGAGCCGTTCACCCACTACCGCTACGAGGGCCTGCGCTTCGATTTGAAGTCGGGCGCGCTCGGCGCCGCGATCAAGGTCGGTGAGTTCAACCGGCTCGGCAAGCATCTCACCCTGCGCATCGACCGCAGCGAGAACAAGGGCACCCAGCTCCACGGGATCTTCGTCCAGAGCGAGGACAGCAAGGGCATGACCGTCGCTGCGACTGCGCAACAAGGCCGCTTCTTGGCCACCGACGATCCCGACAAGATCCTGTTCCGGCTGGAAAAGGGCCGCCTGGTGCAGGATTCGCCCAGGTTCGCGACCCCGCGGACGCTCGCCTTCGACGTCTACGATTTGCCGGTCAGCCTTCCGGTGATCGATCAGTTCCGCCGCCGCGCGGTCGGTCAAAGCCAGACCGACGAGCTCTATCTCAACGAGCTTGTGCGGCTCGGCTACGGCGGCGGCGCCGCCAATCGCCGCGAGCAGCTCGAGGCCCAGTCGGCATTCCACTTCCGGATGGTCGAGGTGGTAATGATGCTGATGCTTCCGCTGCTCGCGGTCGCGCTCGCAATCCCGCCCAAGCGCAGCTCGTCGTCGCTCGGGATCTTCCTCGGGATCCTGATGGTCGTCGCCTATCACAAGGTGAATCAATACGCGATGCAGGCGGGCGAGCGCGGCCGGATCGACCCCGTGATCGCTTTGTGGCTGCCGTTCGTGCTCCTCGTCGCGCTGATCGGGCGGATGTATTACATCCTCGCCTATCAGGCGGGCGGCGAGCCGATCGGGGCGCTCGACCGCTTCGCTGCCAAGTTCGTCAAGCGCGCCCGCGGAATGATGCCCAGGCCCAAGGTGGCGGCGGCGTGATCAACCTCGGCTTCTTCCCGTCACGGCGGCTGTCGCTGTACATGGTGCGGCTGTTCGTCACCCGCAGCCTCGCGGTGCTGGTCGCGCTGGTGCTGATTCTGATGACCCTCGACCTGCTCGGCGAGTCCGGCAAGATTCTCGCGGTTCCGGGCAATGGCGATGCCGAGCTGTGGCGCTACGTCGGCCTGCGCGTGCCGCTGCTGGTCTCGCGCTTCCTGCCCTTCTCGGTGCTGCTCGGCACGCTGATCGCCTTCGTCGGCCTCAACCAGCATAGCGAAGTGGTGGCGATGAAGGCCGCCGGCCTGTCGGCGCACCAGATCCTCGCCCCGTTGATCCTCGCCAGCCTCGGCCTCGCGGTCCTGCTGTTCGCGTTCAACGAGGGCGTCGTCGTCAATTCCGCGCGCGTCGTCAATGCGTGGTCGGACAACGATTACAAGCCGATCCCCCCGGCGAGCGGCATTCTCGGCAACGTCTGGGTGCTGCAAGGGGATGACCTGGTCCGCGCCGGAACCGCCGGCGGCACGCCGTTTCGCGCCAACCAGGTCGCCATCTACGACCGCACCGGCGGCGTCCTGCAGCGGGTCATCACCGCCCGCCGGGCGATCCCCGGCCAGCCCGGCGGCGAGTGGCAGCTCGAGGATGTCCGCGTTTACGACGCGAACATGAACGTCGTCCGCCGCGCTGGCACGATGCAAGCGATGCGCGGGATCACCGCCACCCAGCTGACCTTGGCCAAGGTCGATCCCACCGAGCTCAACTACTGGACCCTGAAGCGCCGGATCGCCGAGCTCGAGGCCGCCGGCCGCCCGGCCGACGAGGCGCGCGCCGGCCTCGCCCACAAGATCTCCGGGCCGCTGTCGACGGTGCTGATGCCACTGCTGGCGGCGATCGCCGCCTTCGGCCTCGCCCGCTCCGGCCAGGTGCTGCTGCGGGCGGTGATCGGAATGGCGCTCGGTTTCGCTTATTTCGTCGCCGACAATTTCAGCCTGGCGATGGGCAATGCCGGAGTCTACCCGGCGCTGGTCGCCGCCTGGGCGCCGTTCTTCCTGTTCCTGCTGATCGGGGAAACTGTCCTGTTCAGGACGGAAGAATGATTAGTCGCACACCGTCGGCGTCGCCGGCCCGGCGGCTTCCGAATAGCAATCGCCCTCGGCAGCGTCGGCGCGGTTGGCGCTCCGCACGGCCACGACCAGTGCCCCGGCCACTGCGGCGACGACCACGAATGCAATTGCCTTCTTGCCCATGGCACTATCCCTTGAAGCGGCGAAACGGCCGCTTGCCGCAACCATGCATGCTATCACTTAAATGCGCGTAAAGGGACTGGGGATTCGAAATAAATCCAACAGCCGTAAGTACTTAGCGCAGCTTGGAAATCTTCAGCCGGTCGGCCTTGGCGCGGTCCTTGACCGATTCCTCGCTGCGGGTCAGCGCCTTGGCGATCGCCCGCACCGACATGCCCTTGCCGGCGAGCGTGTGCAGCTTGTGGACCTCGTCCTGCCGCCACGGCTGCCGGTGCCGCTCGAACCGCTCGCCCATGCCGCGCCCTCCCTGGGCGGCAACATAGCAGACAAACCGGCCGCCCGTCGCCTCTCCCGCATGCATCCACTCCGCGAATTGGTCGTTCTGGCTTCGGAGGTGAATCATGCCCTCGCTTTGGAAAGCCCAGACCGAATCCCTGCGCCGAGCGCCGCTCGACGGCGACACCAGCTGTGACCTCGCCGTGGTCGGCAGCGGAATCGCCGGCCTGTCGTCGGCGTATGAAGCCGCCCGCCGCGGCGCGCAGGTCGTAGTCATCGACCGCGGCGAGATTGCCGGCGGCATGACCTCTCGAACCACCGCGCACCTCGTGTCCGAAATCGACGACCGCTATTTCGAGCTGATCTCCGCCGTGGGTGAAGCCGGCGCGCGCCTCTATCACGAGAGCCAGGCCGCAGCGGTCAACCGCATCGAGGCGATCTGCGGCGACGAGGGAATCGACGCCGATTTCACCCGGCTTTCCGGCTACCTGATTCCGGCCGAGCAAGGCCACATGGCCGAGTTGCAGAAGGAATATGACGCGTGCCGCACGCTCGGCGTGGAGGTCGAATGGACCGAACGCGCGCCGTATGAGCTGGTGCCGGGCACCAAGGCGCTCAAATTCGCCGATCAAGGCCGCTTCCACCCGCTCAAATATTGCGCCGGGCTGGTGCGCGCGATCGAGCTGCGCGGCGGCCGGATCCACGGCGGCACCGCTTATGTCGGCCATGACGAGCATGGCGCCGCAGTCACCATCAGCACCGAAAACGGCCGTACGATCCGCGCCGGCGCGGCCTTGTTCGCGACCAACGCGCCGGTCAACGACCGGGTCGCGATCCACACCAAGCAGGTGCCGATGCGCACCTACGCAATGGCGGGCCGGGTGCCCTCGGGCAGCGTCGAGGACGCGCTAATCTGGGACAGCTTGTGGCCCTACCATTACGTCCGCCTCCAGCCCGCGGGCGAGGGCGAGGATTGGCTGATCGCCGGCGGCGAGGACCATCGCACCGGCACCGCCAACGACATGGAAGACCGCTTCGCCCGGCTCGAGGCCTGGACCCGCGAGCACTTCCCGACCTTCGCCAAGGCCGAATTTCGCTGGTCCGGCCAGGTGATGGAGCCGGTCGATTGCCTGCCCTATTCGGGCCGCGACGGCTCCGACCGGATCTATGTCCACACCGGTGACAGCGGCACCGGCATGACCAACGGCGTCGCCGGAGCGCTCAATTTCATCGCCCTCTACCGCAATGAGAAAGCGCGTTTCGCCGAACTGTTCGATCCGGCGCGCAAGCCGGCCAGCCGCTACGCGCTCGGCGAATATGTGAAGGGCCAGGGACCGGTCGTCGCCAACCTCGCCGAATATGTCGAAAGCGGCGAAGTCGACAGCATCGACCAGATCAGGCCCGGCGAAGGCGCGATCGTCCGCCGCGGCCTCGCCAGGCACGCCGTCTACCGCGCCGAAGACGGCTCGATCGTCGAGCGCAGCGCGGTCTGCACCCACGTCGGCTGCATCGTCCATTGGAACAGCTTCGAGAAATGCTGGGACTGCCCGTGCCACGGCTCGCAGTTCCGGCCCGACGGGAGCGTGCTCAACGCGCCCGCGGTCCGCCCGCTGGCCAGGGTCGACCAGCCCGCCGAGCCTGTCGCCCCGAGCCGGGAAGTCCACCCGGCCAAGTAAGCGCGGAGCCTACAACCGGCGGAAGCGATAGCGGCCGTGGACCGGCTTGGCCTGGTAGGAATGCCCCGAGGTGCAGGTGACGGTGAACACGCCCGGCGCTTCGCCGGCGGCGGCCGGGTGACGGACTGGACCGTGCCGTCGCTATTGTAGGCGTAATCGGTGACATTGCCGCGCGCGTCGGTCGAGCTGGTCGGCCGGTTGCAGGTCGCCGGGCTCGCGCAGCTGGCCGGATAGGCCGCCGAACTCACGATGTTCGCAAGACCCGAGCCGGCCTTGGCGACGCGCGTCACCGTCGTCAGGTTGGCGCGTAATTCGGTTACTGTCACAATAAGTTCGTAATCTTGTCACCGTAATCTGAATCTCAGCTTCGAGGGCCTTGCTGACCATCGCAAGCGAACAAAATGAGACGGGCCGAGATGTAAATGTCCAAAGCGACTAAGGGAAATAATGCAAAACCAAACCTGAATTCACCAGTATACGGTAGAAAGTAAACCAAAAGTACATGTAATACTGCAATCAGGATTAACAATAACCAAAATCTCGGCTCAAGAATTAACCTCCGAAGAAGTCTTATCAAGGAAAGAATTACGCCTGCGCTAAGAGCAGTTACGAATCCTCTAAACGTCTGGCCGTAGTAAGCAAACAAGAAATATAGCGGAGATATGAGTATAAGTATTACAATACCATCAATCGGAGAAACGTCATCAACCTTCATGTTTTGTCTATCTTCCACTACAAATATTTAAATCTTTCTGGAGATTCCGTACATCATTAATAACAGCTAGCCCGCCCGTGAAGGTGCCGGCGAGCCTGACTGCTCCTTTGAGAAGGCCGCCGACATCAGCAGCAGTGATGTGATAGTTCACAATTGAACCACCCAAGCTGGGAAGGTCGCCTGTGCCTCCCGCAGCAACAACGGATGCACCAGCGAACGAAAGTTGCAATAACTTCGCTTCGGGGAAGAAGATTGTGGCTGCGGTACCTCCAGCATCCGCGATTAGGGAGGCGAGATCAAACTTGACCGCAGCGCATGCCTTGGCGCGCTCTTTTTGTTTCTTCTTATCGCCTGTGTCGCCTTGGTCGCCACCTCCGCCTCCCAGCCTCTCGCCGGGCGACGTGAAGCTATTGTCGCGATTGCCCCATGAGGGCGTTGGGGGAAGTCGATTCCCGACAATGACAACGTCGCAGCCTTCTGGCGGACACGCCTCTAGCCCGAACGGATCGACATTGTTCAGCGGGTCCGCGCCGACATAGGCATAGAGGTTGGGGCTATCGGCCTGCCCGATCGGGTCGGTCTGGGCGAAGATGCCGAGGTGGGGCAGGTAATCGCGCGCCTTGTAATCGTAGAGTCCCGCCTCGCCGATCCACTTTTGCCCGGTGTACTGGAACCGGCCTAAGTTGCCCGCGCCCGGCTTGCCATATTCGTCATAGCTGTTGATGCCGAGGCTCGCGCCGCTGCTCGAGCTGACGCTGATCACGCTGCCGCGCTCGTCCTGGCTGAGGTAGCGGCGGTTGGTAGCGGCGACCCCGGCGCCTTCGTATTGCACCACCGGCTGGCCGGTCGTGGGGTCGAACACGAACCGGCGCTGGAGCGCGTTGGAACCGTTATACTCGGCGATCGCGTCCAGGCCGTCGTACAGGAACCGCGTCGTCGCCGCGCCGACCGTCTGGTAGAGGCGCACCAGCGGATCGTAGCCGAGGGTCACCCCGCCAGAGGCCGAGGTCAGCAGGTTCTCGGAGGAGTAGCCGTAGGTTTTCGCCGATTGCGGTTCTGACGTGAGGTTGCCCTTGCTGTCCCAAGTGGCGGAAGCCCCGCCGATGCTGGTCTGCTGGTTGAGGCCGTTTTCGACATAGGCCGTGCTGCCGTTGCCGTGGCCGGTCCAGGCGTAGGCGTCGCCGGTCCGCACGGTCGAGCTGATCTGGCTGGCCGGATTGTAGGCGAAGGTGACGCTGAGGTCGTTGGTCGTGCCGGAGAGGTTGT
>JAZJZB010000050.1:0-1784 GCA_040390085.1 Pseudomonadota bacterium
ATCGTCCGCACCTCGCCGCCGGGAGGCGACATCGTGGTGTCAATTTGGCCGATGTAACAGTCCGATGATCGGCTACGCCAGCCGCACTGGCACGAGGCGCAATCTCGTTGCGTTGCGCTCGGCACAATGGCGCTTGCTCATCTCGCGCCAAGGTGTCTGGCGGACGGAGGGGTTTCCCTATGCCCTCGATAATGGCGCATGGAGTGACTTTCGTACCGGCCGAGATTTTGATGACGAGAGGTTCAAGACCCTCGTCGATCGCCTGGGCGGGCAGGCTGATTGGATCGTCGCCCCAGATGTCGTCGCTGGAGGGCTCGCATCTCTCCAGCTCTCGCTTTGCTGGGTGCCGCATCTGCTCATCCGCACGCGCCTGGTCCTTATCGCGGTTCAAGATGGGATGGGACCGCAGGATCTGGTGAACATCGTTATGCCGCGTCGGGTCGGGATTTTTCTCGGCGGCTCGACCGAGTGGAAATTGGCGACGATGCGGCAGTGGGGCGAGTTCTGCGCCGCGAAGGGGGTTTATTATCATGTGGCTAGGGTCAACAGCGCGAAGCGCATGGCGATGGCTCACCAGGCCGGCGCCGATAGCGTCGATGGCAGTTCGGCTTCTCGTTATGCGGTGACGTTGCCGAATCTGGATTTCGCGGTGCGGCAGTGGGACATGTGGGCGCCGCCAACAAGCCGAGAACGGATCATCGAGTGGGCGAGCGGGCCGGCGCGAGACGTTGACGATCGGGGCAAGCGCCGGCTACGAAATGAGCCGGTGCGGGCGATAGAGAGGCTAGCCTGATGGCCGATGTGATCGCGGCCTATCCGCCATGGGTCATCCGCGCCGTCGTCAGGCTCGCCAGGTCGCCCGCCGTCGAGCGGCTGCTGCTCGATGGGCCGGGCCGGGTGATGCGACCGGGCGGACACGCTGACGCCTTCGAGGAATGGCTGGTCGAGCGCACCCTGAAGGCGGCGCGGTCGGAGGAATGGCAGGCGTCGACCGAGTACGAATATCTGCGCGCTGAGTGGGAGAGGGGACGATGAATTTAATCGAACATCTTAGCCGTCAGCGGGCATGGTCTGAGCGCACGTTCGGCCCCGGAGACCGGACGAAAGGCGTCGTTGACCATATCCGCAAGGAGCTTCTTGAGGTCGAGGCGGCGCCCGGCGATTTGAGCGAGTGGATCGACGTTGCGATCCTCGCATTTGATGGGGCGTGGCGTGCAGGGTATTCACCCGAGCAAATCGTCGCTGCATTGGTTGCCAAACAGGCCAAGAACGAGGGTCGGGATTGGCCGGACTGGCGAACGCAACCTACCGACAGGGCGATTGAGCACATTAGGTCATGAACGCCGCGCGGCTGCATTCCGTCGTCCCGTTCGCCGCGCCGCGGCCCGATGAGCTTGAGGGCGTCGATTACGACTACATGCTGGCCGAGCCGGAACCGCTGGAATGGGCGGTCGAGAACACGTTTCTCTCGGAGACGGTCGGGCTCATCAGCGGCAATGGCGGCGCCGGCAAATCTACCCTGATGATGCAGCTCGCGACCTGCGCGGCCTTGGGCCTGCCGTGGCTCGGGCTCAAGGTCAAGCCTGCCCGGGCCCTGATGCTGGCCTGCGAGGACGACCGGCGGATCGTGCGGCTGCGCCAGCGGTGGATCAACCGGGCACTGGGCTACGACATGGCCGACGTGCTCGACGCCGGGCTCGACGTCATCCCGCGCGCCGGCCGGGACAATACGCTGATGGAGCTGGACCGCCCGAGCTGGCGGATGCAGCCCACGGACTTGATGA
>JAZJZB010000051.1:0-3909 GCA_040390085.1 Pseudomonadota bacterium
CGAGCCGCGCTACGTCATCTCGATGGGCAGCTGCGCCAACGGCGGCGGCTATTATCACTACAGTTATTCCGTGGTCCGCGGCTGCGACCGCATCGTGCCGGTCGATATCTACGTGCCGGGCTGCCCGCCAACCGCCGAAGCCTTGCTCTACGGAATCCTGCAATTGCAGCGGAAGATCCGCCGCGAAGGGACGATTGAGCGATGAAGATTGGCTCGCGCTGATGGTCGCGCTCCACGCCCCGCGCATGGCCTCCGACGAGGGAGTGATCGCCGCCGCAAGCAAGGCGCTTGGCGAGGCGATACTCGATACCAAGGATCTTGTCGGCGAGATCACGCTGACCGTGAAGCGCGAAGAAATTGCCAATGTGCTCAAGCTGCTGCGCGACACGCCTGGCCTCGAATATCAGCAGTTGATGGAGATTGCGGGGGTCGATTATCCCGATCGGCCCGAACGGTTCGAAGTCGTCTATCACCTGCTCTCGCTGACCAAGAACCGGCGCATCCGAGTCAAGGTCTCGACTGACGAGGCGACTCCCGTTCCCACGGTGACGGGGCTGTGGCCGGTCGCAGGATGGCTCGAGCGCGAAGTGTTCGACATGTACGGCGTGAGCTTCGCCGGTAACCCTGATTTGCGGCGGATCCTCACCGACTACGGCTTCGAGGGCTATCCGCAGCGCAAGGATTTCCCGCTGACTGGCCATGTCGAGCTGCGTTACTCCGAGGCGGAGAAGCGGGTGGTCTATGAGCCGGTCGCGCTTCCGCAGGATTTCCGCAACTTCGACTTCCTGATGCCGTGGGAAGGGCCCGAATACCGCCTCCCGGGCGACGAGAAAGCGACACCCGAAGCACCCGGCGCGCCGTCACCGGCTCCGGCTGCGAGCGGCCCGACGCCGCAGAACGTCAAGACTCCGGCGAAGACTCCGAAAACCACCGACAGCCCGGCGCAAACCGGGGGCGGGGCCCCTGCCGACAAGCAGGCGACCAGCGAAGCGCGCAAGCCGCGCAAGGCCAAGGCCGAGAGTGAGGTCAGTAAGCCAGGTCCAAAGAGTTCCCCGGCGAAGGCCGGGGCCCAGGAGGCGAAGCCTAAAGCGCCACGCGGCGCTCCTGGATCCCGGCCTTCGCCGGGAAACAGCAAGGGTGTCGTATGACCGACACGCGCACCATCGAAGTCGACGTCGGAATGCCGCACGAGGATCGTGCGCCGGGCGACGACAAGATCAGCAATTACACGATCAACTTCGGCCCGCAGCACCCGGCCGCGCACGGCGTGCTGCGGCTGATCATGGAGCTCGACGGCGAGATCGTCGAGCGGGTCGACCCGCATATCGGGCTGCTCCATCGCGGCACCGAGAAATTGATCGAGTATAAGACCTACGCCCAGGCGCTGCCTTACTTCGACCGGCTCGATTATTGCTCGCCGATGTGCATGGAGCACAGCTTCGTGCTGGCAATCGAGAAGCTGCTCGGGCTCGAGATCCCGCTGCGCGCCCAGTACATCCGCGTGCTGATGGCGGAGCTGACCCGCATCTCCAACCACATGCTCAACCTTGGCAGCCACATCATGGACGTGGGCGCGATGACCCCGAACCTGTGGCTGTTCGAAGTGCGCGAAGACACGCTGCAATTCTACGAGCGCGCGTCGGGCGCCCGGATGCACGCCAACTACTTCCGCCCCGGCGGCGTTCGCTACGATCTGACCGAGAAGATGCTGGTCGACCTCGGCGACTGGCTCGATAACCGCTTCCATTTGTTCGAGGACGCGATCTCGCTCGTCGCCGACAACCGCATCTTCAAGCAGCGCAACGTCGACATCGGCGTGGTCAGCAAGGACGATGCGATCGCCTGGGGCTTTTCGGGTCCGATGATCCGCGCGTCGGGCATCCCGTGGGACATCCGCCGCGCGCAGCCGTACGAAGTCTATGACCGGATGGACTTCGAAATCCCGGTTGGCACCGGCGGCGACTGCTACGACCGCTTCATGGTCCGGGTCGAGGAAGTCCGGCAATCGGCCAGGATCATGCGCCAGTGCCTCAAGGAAATGCCGTCAGGCCCGGTTGCGACCGACGACCGCAAGGTGTTCCCGCCGAGCCGCGCCGAGATGAAGACTTCGATGGAAGCGCTGATCCACCACTTCAAGCTCTACACCGAGGGCTATCACGTGCCCGCCGGCGAGGTGTACGTTGCGACCGAGAGCCCCAAGGGCGAGTTCGGGGTCTATCTGGTCGCCGACGGCACCAACCGGCCCTATCGCTGCAAGATCCGCCCGACCGGCTTCTCGCACCTCCAGGCGATGGACTTCATGATGAAGGGCCACATGCTCGCCGACACCACCGCGGTGCTGAGCGCGATCGACGTCGTGTTCGGGGAGGTGGACCGGTGAGCTGGCTTCGCGATCGTTACGAATTCCGGGGAGCGATGTGGAATGCCCACCCACGATGGGCGAAAGTCTATCTCTACATCATAGGCGTTCCGTCGTGGCTGTTTCTGGCAATTCATCAGTTCGCGGCAGATGATCCACTGAAATTTGGCGCCGCCGAGAAGGTTGCTTTAGGGCTCTTTGTAAGCGCCGTTGTCGTCCAGATGGCAGTTCTGTTCAGAGCATTCTGGAGGATGGACGTCTAATGGCCGGCCAAGGCTCCTTCATCGATGACGCCGAGCAGCGCGCGCGCTGGGAAGGGTTCGCCTGGACCGACGCCAATGCGAAGGCCGCGAAGGAAATCATCGCGCGCTATCCCGAAGGCCGGCAGCAGTCGGCGGTGATTCCGTTGCTCGACCTTGCCCAGCGGCAGGTCGGGGCGGAGACCAATACGCAGGGCTGGCTGCCGATTCCGGTGCAGGAATATGTCGCCGCCGAACTCGCCATGCCGGCCATCCGCGTGCTCGAGGTCGCGACCTTCTACACCATGTTCAACCTGGCGCCGGTCGGCCGTTTCCATGTCCAGGTGTGCGGGACGACGCCGTGCATGCTGCGCGGCTCCGATGACGTGCTGAAGGCCTGTTACAAGCGCGGCCTCAAGAAGGGCCATACGACCGACGACGGGCTGTTCACGCTGACCGAGGTCGAATGCCTCGGCGCCTGCGCCAATGCGCCGATGGTCCAGATCAACGATGACAATTACGAGGATCTGACCGAGGCCCGCATGGGGGCGGTCCTCGACGCGCTTGCCAAGGGTCAGTCGCCCAAGCCCGGGCCGCAGGTCGATCGCCAGACCAGCTGCCCGGAAGGCGGCCCGACCAGCCTCAAGAAGATGGCCGAGCGCAATTACGATTACCGGGCGATGTGGACCCCGACCGCTGGAGAGGGGGCGTGATGAGCCGGTTCATCGTCATTGCGAGCGAAGCGAAGCAATCCAGCGGCGCGAGTGGATTGCCGCGTCGCCTTCGGCTCCTCGCAATGACGCGGAAGGAGCAGCGCTCATGCTAGGCCTGATCATCGCAGTGATCATCGGCATCCTGCTGATCGGGCTGGTGCTCAAGATCATCAAGATCGCGATCATCGTCGCGCTTGCCGTCGGCATCGCGATGCTTGCCCAGAACAAGTTCGGGACCAAGCGGATCAAATGACGGTCCTCGCAATCATCGTCGCCGTGGCGCTCGCGTTCCTCGCGTTCCGGTTCGTGACCGGGATGATCAAGTTCGCGGTGCTCGGGCTGATCGTCCTCGTCGGCCTGTTCATCGCCCACCAGGCGGGGACGTTCTGATGGGCTATACGGGGCCGCTCGCCGACAAGGACCGCATCTTCACCAACCTCTACGGCTTCCAGGAGCCGTGGCTGAAGGCCGCGCGCCAGCGCGGCGACTGGGACGATACCAGGAAGCTGATGGCGATCGGGCAGGACGCGATCATCGACATCGTCAAGGCGTCGGGGCTTCGCGGCCGCGGCGGGGCCGGCTTCCCGACGGGCATGAA
>JAZJZB010000052.1:0-31789 GCA_040390085.1 Pseudomonadota bacterium
GAGCGCGCCGCGCCCGCGAAGCCGGTCGAATACGCTGCCGAGCCGATCGCTCAGGGTGTCGAACATTCAAATCTCCTCAGCAATGCCGAGCGGCCCATATAGGGAGCCAAACGCAATTGCGCCGGCGGACGAAACCTCGTTGGCCGGCGTGCACCCTTGGGCGCTCAACATCGATGTATGTCCTTAGGACGCCGCGGCGCTTAGCCGCTTAGGCGCGCAAGTTCAACCGCGCGGCTTACCGCCCGGCTTGCCACCGCGGGGAGGACCATTACGGCGAGCGCCGCGCGGCGGACCGCGGCGATCGGACCCGCCGGGACCGTGTCGCTGGCGCTCGGGCACCCGGTCGATCGGCCGCGCCGCCTGGACCTGCTGGCGCGGGCCGACCGCATAGCCCTCCTTCAACAGCCCGGTGAAAGCCGAACGAGTGCTCTCGACGATGGCATCCTGGAGCGCCTTGGGCAGATCGCCAAAGGTGACGTTGGGGTGGATCGCCTGGACGTCGCGCAGCAGCTGGTTGGGAAGGCCGCCGGAGGCGCGCTTCAACGCAGCGAGGGCATCGAGCACCGCGGAGAAGATGATCGATTGCATGACGTCGTTCGCGGCTCTGGGCATGATCAACGGCCTTCCGGTGGACTTGGGCAGGTGGACTAAGCGCTGGCCGCTCCCTAAGTCGCGGTCGATGCGGCGGCACTTCCACAAGATGCATGGGCTCGGCAATGATTTCGTGATCGTCGACGCGCGCGAAACGCCGTTCGAGGTTACGCCATCGCTTGCGCGCGCGATCGCCGATCGCCGGACCGGGGTCGGCTGCGACCAGCTGATCGTGCTCGAACCGAGCGACCGCGCCGACCTCAAGATGCGTATCTGGAACAGCGATGGCGGCGAGGTCGAAAGCTGCGGCAACGCCACACGCTGCGTCGTGCAGCTGACCGGCGCCAAATTGATCGACAGCGACGGCGGCCTGCTCAAGGGCGAGGATCTTGGCGCGGAGGTTGAGGTCACGCTCGTCGAACCGAGGTTCGACTGGGCCGACATCCCACTCGCTTATGCGATGGACACAAGTGCGCTGCCGATGGCGTGGGACGGCCTTCAAAATCCAATGGCCGTCAACGTCGGCAATCCCCACGTCGTGTTTTTCGTCGACGATCTCGACAATATGCCAATCGAAGACCTCGGCCCCAAGATCGAGCACGATCCCGCCTTCCCCGAGCGAATCAACGTCAACGTTGCGGAGGTGAGTGGTGACGGCGTTCGCCTCAAGACATGGGAACGTGGCGCTGGCCTGACGCGCGCCTGCGGGACCGGCGCCTGCGCCACCGCGGTTGCCGCGATCCGGTCGAAGCGGGCGCCCTCGCCCGTCAAAGTGACGATGCCGGGGGGGTCGCTGACCATCGCTTGGCAGCCGGGAGAAACAATCCGGATGCGCGGTTCGGCAACGCTCGTATTTGAGGGCGAGCTCGACCTGGACGCACTGGCATGAGCGTCGAGACGATCACGCTCGGCTGCCGGCTCAACTTCGCCGAAAGCGAGACCATCGCCCGCTCGGCACCCGCCGGTGAAGACTGGGTGGTCGTCAACAGCTGCGCAGTCACCAACGAGGCTGTCCGCCAGACCCGCCAGGCGATCCGCCGCGCGCACCGGCAGCGGCCCTCGGCCCAGATCCTGGTGACCGGCTGCGCGGCGGAGCTGGACCCAGGATCGTTCGGCGACCTGCCGGGCGTAACGCGGGTGACCGGGAATGCGAACAAGCTCAGCAGCCTGGTCGCCAACGACGTCATGGCGGCATCGGGCTTGCTTGCGCAGGTCAAAAGCTTTGTCGCGGTCCAGACCGGCTGCGACCACCGCTGCACCTTCTGCTCGATCTGGCAGGCGCGCGGACCCAGCGTATCGCTTCCGTTCGAGGCCATTCGCGATGCCGTCGCCCGCGAAATCGACCGCGGGGCGAAAGAGATCGTCGTCACTGGTGTCGACATTACCGACTATGCGGGCGGTCTCGGCAACCTTTGTCAGCGCCTGCTTTCCGCCGAACCGCGCCTAGAGCGGCTTCGCCTGTCCTCGCTCGACAGCATCGAGATCGACGAAGCCTTGTTTGAGCTGATCGCAGGCGAGCCGCGGCTAATGCCCCATTTCCATTTGTCGCTGCAGGCGGGCGACGACATGATCCTGAAGCGCATGAAGCGCCGCCACAACCGAGCCGGCGCCGTGCGAACAGTCGAACGCATCAAGACCGCCCGCAAGGACGCTACGATTGGCGCGGACCTCATCGCAGGGTTTCCCACAGAAACTGAAGACATGGCATCCAACAGTCTTAAATTGCTCGATGATTGCGATATCGTAGCCGCTCACGTCTTTCCCTTTTCGCCGCGGCCGGCCACGCCTGCAGCGCGCATGCCGCAGCTACCGCACGAACTGGTCAAGGCCCGCGCCGCACGCCTGCGGCAGGCGGCCGCGGCTCGGCGCGAGCGCTGGCTCGACGGCCTGGTGGGAACCGTGCAGCCGGTCCTGGTCGAGGGCGAGGCGCGCGGCCACACGGACAATTTTGCGCCAATATCCATAGCTGGCGGCACGCGCGGGCAGGCGGGCGCGGCGCGCATCAGCGGCCGCGACGGCGATCACCTCACCGCGGTTTGGGCATGAGCTGGCTCGACCGCCTGCGCGGCGGCTTTTCCAAGACTGCCGAGCGGGTCGCCGACAACCTCACCGGCCTCACCAGCCGCGCGGCGCTCGACACCGCCACCCTCGACGACATCGAGGAAGCGCTGATCGCCTCGGACCTCGGCCCTGAAGCCTCGCACCGCATCCGCGAGGCAATCGCCCAGCAGAAATTCGAGCGGCTCGATGAGCGCGGGCTTCGCTTGATCCTCGCCGAGGAGATCGAGAAGATCCTAACACCGGTCGCCAAGCCGCTGGAAATTTTCGGTTTTCCACGCCCGCACGTGATCCTGGTGATCGGCGTCAACGGCTCGGGCAAGACGACGACGATCGGCAAGCTCGGCCATTGGCTGAAGGAGCAGGATTATGGTGTTCTCCTCGCGGCGGGCGACACCTTCCGCGCCGCGGCCATCGAGCAGCTTCAGATCTGGGGCGACCGGATCGGCGCTCCAGTCATCTCCGGCAAGGAAGGCGGCGATGCGGCGGGAATCGTGTTCGACGGGGTGAAGCAGGCTACCGCAACCGGCGAGGACGTGCTGATAGTCGACACCGCCGGCCGCCTGCAGAACAAGTCCCACCTGATGGAGGAGCTGTCCAAGATTCGCCGGGTGCTCGGCCGCCTCAACCCCGAAGCGCCGCACGACATCCTCCTCGTGCTCGATGCGACCACCGGCCAGAATGCCCTTGCCCAAGTCGAGGTGTTTCGCGAGAGCGCGGGCGTGACTGGCCTGATCATGACCAAGCTCGACGGGACCGCGCGCGGCGGGATCCTGGTTGCGGCGGCCGAAAAGTTCGGGCTTCCGATCCACGCCATCGCCGTCGGCGAGACGGCGGACGACCTCCGCCCGTTCGACCCGCGCGCGGTCGCCCGGGCAATTGCCGGGCTTCCCGCCGAATGAGCGCGAAGAGCGAGCCGCAGGGCGGCGCCAAGCTGCTGATCGACCTCGGGCCCCTGCTCGTCTTCTTCCTGGTCAATTTCATCGCGCCGGTCCCGTCGGTGATGAAGATCTTCGTCGCGACGGGCGCCTTCATGATCTCGATGATCGCGGCGATGCTGTTCTCGGCGATCCGCTATCACCGGATCTCCCCACTGCTGTGGTTTTCGGGCGTGATGGTTGTGATCCTCGGCGGGCTCACGATCTGGCTGCACAATGAGAGCTTCATCAAAATGAAGCCGACGCTCTACTACGCGCTGGTGTCCGGATTGCTGTGGTTCGGGCTGCTCACCGACCGGCCGCTCCTGCAGCGGGTCCTCGGCAGCGCCTATCCCGGCCTCGACGAACAGGGCTGGGCCAAGCTGACCCGCAACTGGGCCTGCTTTTTCGCCTTCATGGCCGTGCTCAACGAGGCGGTGTGGCGCAACAGCTCGACCAGCTTCTGGATTGGTTTCAAGCTGTGGGGCGCGCTCCCCCTCACCTTCCTGTTCGCAGCCGCGAACATCCCGATGCTGATGCGCCACGGCCTGATGAAGGACGACGCGACGCCGGTCGAGCCAGGACCCGTCGAATGAGCGATCCAATCCTGTCCATCAAAGGCTTGCGCAAGGAGTATGGCACCGGCGTCCAGGCGCTGAAGTCGGTCGACCTCGACATCCAGCGCGGCGAGATCTTTGCCCTTCTCGGTCCCAACGGCGCCGGCAAGACGACCCTAATCAACATCGTATGCGGGATCGTCACCGCGACTGCCGGCGAAGTGCTGGTCGACGGCAAGAACTGGCAGGCCGATTACCGCCACGCGCGCAGCCGCATCGGCCTGGTCCCGCAGGAGCTGACCACCGAGGCATTCGAGCCGGTGTGGAACACGGTGACCTTCTCGCGCGGGCTCTACGGCAAGCCGCGCAGCGCCGCCTTCACCGAAGAGCTGCTCAAGACCCTGTCGCTGTGGGACAAGCGCAAGACGATCATGATGCATTTATCCGGCGGCATGAAGCGGCGGGTGATGATCGCCAAGGCGCTCAGCCACGAGCCCGAGATCCTGTTCCTCGACGAGCCGACCGCGGGCGTCGACGTCGAGCTTCGCCGCGACATGTGGGCGTTGGTGCGCAAGCTGCGCGAGCGCGGCACCACGATCATCCTCACCACCCATTATATCGAGGAAGCCGAGGAGATGGCCGACCGCGTCGGGGTGATCAGCCGCGGCGAGCTGATCGCGATCGACGAGAAGAAATCGCTGATCGCCAAGATGGGCAAGAAGACGCTCGACGTCGTGCTTGCCGACCCAATGGACGCGGTCCCGGCAGAGCTTGCCGAATGGGACGTCCGGCTCGAGCAGGACGGCCACGTCCTCTGCTACCAATTCGACAGCCACGCCGAACGAACCGGCATCGCCTCCCTGATGCGCCGCCTCGGTGAGCTCGGGATTCCCTACAAGGACCTGTCGACCCACCAGTCGAGCCTCGAGGATATTTTCGTCGAGCTGGTCCACGGCGGCGCCCAGGGAGCAGCCCGGTGAACACCCACGGAATCGCCGCAATCTACCGCTTCGAAATGGCGCGGTGGAAACGCACCTTGTGGCAGAGCCTGATCACCCCGGTGATCACCACCGCGCTCTATTTCGTGGTGTTCGGGTCAGCCCTCGGATCGCGCATGACAGCGATGGAAGGCGTGAGCTTCGGCGCGTTCATCGTGCCCGGGCTGACCTTGCTCAGCGTGTTCATGCAGTCGATCTTCAACGCCAGTTTCGGTATTTATTTTCCTAAGTTTACGGGGACAATCTACGAATTGCTGTCAGCACCGATCTCGAGCTTCGAAGCCGTGCTGGCATATGTCGGCGCCGCCGTCACCAAGTCGGTGATCCTGGCCCTGGTAACCGTCGCTACCGCCGCGTTGTTCGTCCCGCTCCGGATCGACCATCCAGCTGCGATGATCCTGTTTCTGATCGGCATCAGCACCGGCTTCTGCCTGTTCGGCTTCGCGATCGGCGTCTGGGCCCAGAATTTCGAGCAGCTGCAGATCATCCCGATGCTGATCATCACCCCGCTGACGTTCCTCGGCGGCGCCTTCTATTCGATCAAAACGCTGCACGAGCCGTTCCGGACGATCACCTTGTTCAACCCGATCGTGCACGTGATCAGCGGCTTCCGCTGGAGCTTTTACTCGATCGAGGACGTGCCGGTGTGGTCGAGCGCGCTGGTCACCCTGGCGATCATCGCCGGCTGCATGGCGGTGATCGCCTGGATGTTCCGGACCGGTTACCGCCTCAAGCAGTAAGCTCGGGAGACCTGGCGTTTTCGCCTTGGTTTGCCCGCTCGAAGCCCTTTCCGTCGAGGTTCTCGGCAACGAAGTCCCAATTGGCGATGTTGGACAGCACCGAGCTCGCAAAGCGCGGCCGCTCGTTGCGGTAGTCGATGTAATAGGCATGCTCCCACACATCGAGCGTGAACAGCGGGACCATCCCCTCGTGGACGATCGGCGTGTCGGCATCGTGCAGCGAGGTCACGCGCAGGTTTCCGCGGTCGAGCACCAGCCACGCCCAGCCGTTGGAGAAATGGTTGACCGCTTCTTCCTGGAGCTTGTCGATCAGCGTCTGCGGGCTGCCGAAGCCGTCCTCGATCAGCTTGGCGAGCTTGCCGCTCGGCTGCTGGCCCTCGGCCGGAGCGAGGCATTGCCAGAAGAAGCTGTGGTTCCACAGTTGCGCGCTGTTGTTGAATAGCTTGCCGTTGCCCGCTCGGTTAGCGTGCTTGACGACCTGGAGCAGGGACGCACCGCTAAGCTCGCGCTCGGCTTCGATCAGCTCGTTGGTCTTGGTGACGTAGGCCTTGTGATGCTTGCCGTGGTGAAACTCGAGGGTTTCGAAGGACATGACCGGCGCGAGCGCGTCCTTGGCGAATGGCAGATTGGGCAGCTGGAACGGCATGGCTGGGACAACTCCTTGATGTGCCTTGGAAACCGCGCCGGTGTGGCGGATTCCCTCGGCGAGCCCCCCGACCTCATGTTCCCGAGATGCTTGCGCGCGCGCGATTTTCAACCCTAGAAGCGACGATCTAGCCGGCCGTTGCGGCGAAGGGGGATCCACATGGCAAAACTGTTCGCGAATCTCAGTCTGGTGCTGCTCGTCGGTCTCGCGCTTGCGATCCTGATCGCAGTGTTCCCCGATTCGGGTTACCGTCCGCCGACCGGCGACCTGGTGAACGGCGTCCTGCAATGGCTGCACGTCTTCTTCGGGATCACCTGGATTGGCCTGCTTTACTATTTCAACTTCGTGCAGACTCCGACCATGCCCACCATTCCGGCCGAGCTGAAGCCGGGCGTGTCCAAATATATCGCGCCCAAGGCCCTGTTCTATTTCCGCTGGGGCGCGGCCTTCACGGTCCTGACCGGCCTGCTTCTGGCCTGGTCGTACGGCGAACTCCGCCAAGCCATGGAGCTGAGGCCCGAGGCACGGCTGATCGGGATCGGCATGTGGCTTGCGCTGATCA
The DNA here is from genome assembly GCA_040390085.1 of Pseudomonadota bacterium. Classification (GTDB taxonomy): domain Bacteria; phylum Pseudomonadota; class Alphaproteobacteria; order Sphingomonadales; family Sphingomonadaceae; genus Sphingomicrobium. The sequence continues at coordinate 7,070 of JAZJZB010000052.1, forward strand.
TGGCCTTCAACGTGTGGGTCATCATCTGGCCGAACCAGAAGAAAGTGCTCGGAATCGTCCCGGCCGATGACGCCGCCAAGGCAAAAGCCGCCGCGACGGCGGGAATCGCATCGCGGCTGAACGTGCTGCTGTCGATCCCGATGCTGCTGGCGATGACCAACGCCCACTAGGGCGAGCTTAGGCTGCGCTGTCCTGGAGCTTGTGACGCTTAAGCGCGTGGCGCAGCTGGTCGTAGCTCAGGCCGAGCGCTGCGGCCGTGGCGCGCTGGTTGAAGCGGTTGCGCCTGAGCGCTTCCTCGAGCAGCTGGCGCTCGTAGCTCGCCACTGCGCCGCGGAAGTCACTGGTCGCCGTGGCAGGCATTGAGGCCGAAGGCTCAACGGCCGCTTCGTCACCTTCATTGGCAGCGACCGGCGGCAGCGGAATCCCGCTCACGTCGCGGCCGCTTGGCGCCCACGGCGAATGAAACGGGTCGAACACGATCTCGTCGACCGGCCGCTCGGGATCTTCGTGGCGGTACACGGCCCGCTCGACCACGTTCCTCAGCTCGCGGACATTGCCCGGCCACGGATAGGCCTCGAGCTCGGCAACCGCGCGCGGCGTGAATCCCGGCCAGTTGGACCAGTCGAGCTCGACCGCCATGCGCCGCGCGAAATGCTCGGCGAGCAGCGGCACGTCGCCCTGGCGGGCGCGCAGCGGCGGCAAAGTGATCACCTCGAACGACAGCCGGTCGAGCAAGTCGGCGCGGAACTTGCCGCGGTCGACCTGGGTCGGGAGGCTTTCGTTGGTCGCCGCAACGATGCGCACGTCGACCGAAATCGGCCTGGACGCGCCGATGCGGGTGATCTCGCCATATTCAGTGGCCCGAAGGAGCCGGTCCTGGGCCGGCATCGACAGGGTCCCGAGCTCGTCGAGGAACAAAGTACCGCCGTCAGCCTCCTCGAACCGGCCATGACGAGTCTTGGCTGCACCGGTGAAGCTTCCGGCCTCATGGCCGAACAGCTCGGTCTCGATCAGATTCTCCGGCAACGCCGCGCAGTTCATGATAATCAGTGGGCCCGCCCAGCGGGACGACAGGTGATGCAAACGTTCGGCAATCAGCTCCTTGCCTGTGCCGCGCTCGCCGATGACCAGCACCGGCCGGTTGAGCGGCGCGGCACGGCTTGCGCGCTCGACGGCATCGAGGAAGGCCAGGCTTTGGCCAATGAACTGATCTGCCCGCTCCATGCCTTCTCTCAAAAATCTGACCGACTGTTGGTGGCAAATCCCACCATTTGGCAAGGAATTTTGCGCGGTTTTCGGCCACAAACCAGCGAAATTATTGCAACTGTGCCATTTCCGCAAAAGTGGCACGACTCTTGAATAGATTTTGGCAGGTACAGGGCCCTATTTTGAATATCGGAGTGCTTGGATGAGTATCTTTTCCCGAACACGGGACATCTTCGCGGCCAACATCACCGAGATGCTGGACCGCTCGGAGGATCCGGCGAAGATGATCCGCATGGTCATCCTCGAAATGGAGGAGACGTTGGTCGACGTCCGCGCCTCGGCCGCGCGCTGCATCGCCGACGGCAAGGAGATGCGCCGCGCGCTGTCCCGCCTCGACGAGCTTCAGCGCAGCTGGACGGAAAAGGCCGAGCTTGCGTTGAGCAAGGAGCGCGAGGACCTCGCCAAGGCCGCGCTGACCGAGCGCCAGAAGGCGGCCGACATGGCTCAGGGCCTGCGCGAAGAGATCAAGGTCATCGACGATACGCTGAAGGGCTATGAAGGCGACATCGCCAAGCTGCAGGGCAAGCTGCGTGAAGCGCGCGCCCGCCAGAATGCGGTCGCGTCGCGGTTTGAGAGCGCGGTCACCCGCGCCCGCGCCCGCGAATTGCTCAACGGCAACCGCACCGAGGACGCTTTCTCCAAATTCGAGCTGCTTGAGCGGCGCGCCGACTTCGCCGAAGGCCGCGCCGACGCGCTCGGAATGAGCGGACCGAAAAGTCTCGAGGAAGAAATTGCAGAACTGAAGGCATCTGAATCAGTCGACGCCGAGCTCGCCGCCATGAAGGCCGCGCTTAAGGCCAGGGGGAAATAATCAATGGAAGACGTGATTGGAATTATGGTCGGCGGCCTGGCCGTCGTGATCCTGTTCCTCGGCCTGCCGTGGCTGGTGTTCCACTATATCACCAAGTGGAAGACCGCGGCGACGCTGACCAGCGGCGACGAAAAGCTGCTCGATGAGCTGCACGATGCGGCGCGGCGCCTCGATGACCGCCTGTGCACGATCGAACGGATCATGACCGCCGAGAATCCCAATTGGCGCCAGCAGTGCCTGCCCGGCCGCGACGCCGGTCAGCGTCTCCTCGCGGACGGAGAATAAGCATGGCCTACGATCGCTATCCGCCGCCGGAAATGCGCTCCAACCAGCCGCAATATGTCGTGGAGCAGCCGGCCAGCCGCACCCGCTTCTATCGCGACAAGCGCAACGGCAAGGTTTTCGGGGTGTGCGCCGGGATCGCCGACTACACCGGATTCGACGTCAGCCTGGTTCGGGTCTGCTTCCTCGCCGCGGTGTTCATGAGCGGCGGCGGAATTCTGCCCTTCTACCTGATCGCCGGAATGATCACGCCGACCCGGCCCCGCGCGCTCGAGGTCAATGATCGCGAGGACCAGCAGTTCTGGCAGGGCGTCCGTGCCTCGCCGACCCGCGCCGCGCGCGACATCAGCTCGCGGTTCAAGGACATCGACCGCCGGCTGGCCGACATCGAAAGCTACGTGACGACCGAAAACCGCTCGCTCGCCCGCGAGATCGAGCAGCTACGCTAGAGCATAGCGAGGGAACGATTATGCAATTTGAGGGACCCGTTTTCGTCCTGGCCATCATTGCGATGAGCTACCTAGCGTGGATTATCACCACCGCCATTCGCGCCAAGCATGGCTATCCGATCGAAAATGAGTGGGGCGGACGCAAGGCACATCGCTGCGACCCTGACGCGGACAAGGCAACCAAGGCGCTGGTATCCGAAAATGAGCAGCTCAAGGCCACCGTCGGGCAGCTAGAGGAACGGCTGAAGGTGCTGGAACGCATCGCCACCGACCCATCGCGCCAGTTGGGGGACGACATCGAGCGGCTGCGCTAGACATCACAGAGACTTTGGGGACTAACAAATGCAACACACCGACCTTGCTGATCAGATCATCGTTCCTAACCTGCCATGGATCATCGCCGGCGGCATGGCCCTCGGCCTTGTGGCAATCCTCGGCTGGGTGTTCACCACCTGGCTCCGCGTGAAGCATGGCTATCCGCTCGAAACCTCGTGGGGCAAAGCGATCGAACCCAAAGTGACGAGCGAAACATCCGAGCGGATCAAGCTGCTGACCCAGGAGAACACGCACCTCCGCGCCGAGCTCGGATCGGTTAAGGACCGGCTCGAGACGATTGAGCGGATCGTCACCGATCAGCCGTCGAAGCTGGCCAAGGAAATTGACGCCCTGAGCCTCGAGAAGGGAGGGTACGCCTGATGAACCCGGGAGACGTCTTTGCGCTGCTGATCGTCGTCGCCATCCCGACGCTGTTCCTCGTTTATATGGCCAGGCGCTTCTTCAGCTTCCGCGAGAAGCAGCTGGAAATCGACGCTCGGCTTGCCGCGGAAAAAGCGGCCCAATATGCGGCGAGCAATGCCGAGCTTGAACAGCGCGTACGCGTTCTCGAGCAGATTGTGACCGACGGCGGCGCGCAGACGGCGGCGCAGATCGAGGCGCTGCGCGACGCGCGGCCATTGAAGGTTGCCCGGCAACGACACACATCTGCCAGCGAATAAGGGGCAGCCAATGATTCTCGACAATCCCGCCACCGTCTGGGTGCTCATCCCGCTCGCCGCGATCAGCCTTGCGCCGTTCAAGATGTGGCTGCGGGTCAAGGAAAAGCAGATCGAGACGCAGACGAGCCTAGCGGCCGAGAAGAGCGCTCAATATGCCCAGCATCTGGAGCGCATCGAAGCGCGTCTCCGCGTGCTCGAGCAGATCGCCACTGACGGCGGCGTGCAAACCGCCGCACAAATCGAAGCGCTTCGCGATCAGCCCCGCACCCCTACAGTGGAAAAGACCCAATGAATCCGTTTGAATTCGTCCTTGCCATCCTCGTCCTGACGTTCGTGTTCACCATCGTCAGGCACAAGATGGGCATTCCGAGCCGGTCGATGCGCCAAATGCGCGGCCTCCCCGAGGACAATGCTGAAACCCTCCGCCTTCGCGACGAGGTGAAAGAGCTTAAAGAGCGGCTCAAGGTGCTCGAGCGGATCACCGTCGACAAAGAGAACAGCCTGGCCAAGGAAATCGAGTCGCTCCGCGATCGCTAACGCTTCCCCTCCCTGCAAGGGAGGGGATTTAGGGGTGGGTAGCTGCGAGCGGGCTCAATGCCCCGAGAGCAGCTTCTTCCGCGGCATCGACCGGCTTCAGAAGCAGCCACCCCTGCCCCCGTCCCTTGCAGGGAGGGGCGATTGGTAGCAATTGCCATCCATGACTGGCCTCCCTCCCCTCCAAGAGATTCTCGAAGAATATGAGCTGGTCGACGCCGAGGACCGGTACCGGCTGCTGATCGACCTCGGGCGGCAGCTCGAGCCAATGCCGGACGCGCTCAAGACCGACGCCACCAAAGTGCGCGGTTGCGCGGCGTCGGTGTGGGTCTATCCGACGGCGGGTGAGGGCCGGCTGCACTTTCTCGCCGACAGCAACGCGGCGATCACCAAGGGTATCGTCGCGCTGGTGCTATCGGCGGTCCAGGACAAACCGGCTTCGGAAGTCGCCAAGATGGATGTCGCCGCAGCGCTCGCGCCATTCGAGCTGTCCAAGCATTTGAGCGCCAACCGGACGCAGGGCGTGCCAAGCATGATCGCCCTCGTGAAACAGACCGCCCAACGCTACGCAGCCGCCGACTGACCGGCTCGGTTACTTAACGGGCTGGAAAGCGCCCGCCGCCTATGTCAGCATCCGCAAGCTGAACACTGGCTCGGAGACCGCGACGATGGAGAATGATTCGATCCGATCGAGCGGGAGCGACACGCTCGTCGACATCTGGATCGAAGGCAGGATGCGCGCCATTTCGGTGACTCATGACGCCATCGGCGCCTATCTGGGATTCGAGCGCGCTGGCGCCTTGTCCGAGGACGACCGCTGCGAGTTCGTCAGGACCCATCTGCCGCTGTTGGTCTCGGCCGCGAAGACGAGGCTGCGCGATGATCCGACGGCCGACACGATCGCCATCGATGTCGGACACCTGCCGAGGCCCGACGGTAGGGCGGGCGATCGGCGCAAGGGAGATCGGCGGACAGCGGAGCGGCGAAAGTCCGCCAGGCCCAAAGCCGACCAGCCGGACCGCAGGCGCACCGATCGCCGAACCGGCGAGCGCCGGCGGACACCCAAGCGGAAGGACAGCTAGCTAGGCGGGTTTCCCGTTCTTGCGCTCTTCCGACTTTTTGAGAACGTCATACGCCGCCTGGACCTGCTTGAAGCGCTTGGCGGCGTCCTCGTCCCCGGCGTTGGCGTCAGGGTGCGTTTCCTTGACCAACCGGCGGTGCGCGGCCTTGATCGCCTTGAAGTCGGCGTCGCTGTCGAGCTCTAGCGCATCGAGCGCGCGCATTTCGTCGCGGCTTCGGCTGCCGTCACCCGGCCCCGCCCATTTCCATTGGGCTGACTGGCGGAATGCGGACGACCCCTGCTCTTCCTCCGCGGCCTGACGCGCGGCTTCCTCGGGGCTTAAGCCCGCGAAATAATTCCAGTTCTTGTTGTACTCGGCGGCGTGGCTTTCGCAGAAATACCAGCGCTCGGGACTGTTGGGCGCTTTGGGCGCGGGACGGTCGCCGAGCGAATTGCACCCCTCGCGGTCGCACAGGCGCACCTTGGCCGCGCTCCGGCCCTTGTCGCCGTAAGAGCGCCAGCGCGGGAACCCCCAATCGTCCGTTCGCTTCTGCCGAGCCATCTTTTGAGTCTAATCCGTCATTGCGAGCGAAGCGAAGCAATCCAGCCCCGCTCCTTGGATTGCCGCGTCGCTGCGCTCCTCGCAATGACGGCGACAGAAGAATTGCCAGAGGGCCTATAAGCCGGGTTCTGTCCACCGCCGTCGCCGAGGCTAGAGCGGATGTGCGGCCATTCCTCTAGGCCCCGACTTGCATCGGGGCTCGAGCGACCAACCCGGGCGACGAGCCGGAACCAGGCCCATATGCCGCCCCTATTCGGTCTTGCACCCGGTGGGGTTTACCGTGCCGGCCCTGTTGCCAGGACCGCGGTGCGCTCTTGCCGCACCCTTTCGACCTTACCTGGCCGAAGCCGGGCGGAATCCTTTCTGTGGCACTATCCCTGAACCGCCGTCGCAAAAAGCTAGGCGGCCCGCCGGGCGTTACCCGGCACCGTGGTTCCATGGAGCCCGGACTTTCCTCGCCGGGGACAAGTCCCCGCCGCGGCCGCCCGGCCCTCTGGCGGAGTTTAATATAGGAGATGCTGCGGTTGGTTGCCAGTCAACGGCTAAATGCAGCAACGGTTGGAAGGCGGACAGCGACTGCATGCGAGAATCAAAGCGTGCTGCCATCCCTCTATTTAGAAAACGCGCTTCTTCTTCTGCGGAATTTTGCAGACACCTTCCCGGCGCATATTGATAGCGTCGGCTGAGTAAACGATCTTCAAGGTGTCCCGGTCGACTGTATAGAGGTATGGATCACCGCCCCAAATCACCTCGTCGACAGCGAATTGAGCATTCACCGTCCAAGTTGCTCTATCGTTCGTGATCGTGACCGTGCCATTTGGCTCGTTCAGATTCATTCGCAGCAACTCAACGCCTGCGCCTCTGTCGAGGCTGCACTCGAGATAAACGGGCTGGGCGGCTGAGGCAGCGGCGAGCAACAAAACTGAGTCGAGCATTTATCCCTCCTGCGGGTTATGCCGTGACTGCGTTCTGGCGACCCGTCGCATGGCGACAATTCGGTCGAAAAGACCGCTAGCGTGGATCGAACCAATCGCGCCGATCGCATCTCACTACAGAACTCGAAATACGCTTGCACTAGTTCGCCGACGTTGGTTCTGTACACGGGTGGGCCAGATCCAGGCATTCGAGCAGCTTCTATACAGGCACCTGATTCCCGAGTTTTGTGCCGACCAGCGCCGGCGATGCACGTTACAAGGATTCCGCAACGACAGCGTCAAAGTCAGTGAAAATGACGCTGGCGACTTCCTGCGTGCTTGGGATGGCGGATTGCTTACGCACAAAGGTCGCGGACTCTACCGCGCTGCCGTAAGCTCTGCATCTGAGCAGTTTTTCTGGGAGGGGCCGAAGGAATCGAAACTCCGCTGGTTCTCACTGTGGCTGGAGCCGGTCATCACGATTGCAGCTTTGGCACGACTGCACTTTGACCACGGCTGGCCGACCGATCTCCTCGGGACTCAATCCACGAACTGGGCCTTCGATCTTGTTGCGCTCAGCGGACCTGGAGATAGTGAACTCATTGCTGGAGAAGTGAAGAAAACAGCGAAAGAAGTTGAGACGCTCTTATTGCGGATGGCGCAGTTTGGGTACAATCCGGACGCACCCTGTCCTGCCGCCGGGAAGGAGCGCAACGCCTTCAAGAAAGTCGCGGCGCTGAGGACCGGACGCGCGCCGCTCTTCTGGGCTATCGGACCAGACCGCTTGAGCAAGGCATACCGCGTCACGTACGTAAGCGAAGTCGTGAATTTGACAGCAGTCGAGGAAGCCGAGCTAAGCTATTCACGTTGCGCGGGCCTCTGCGGCGCTTGAAGCCCAGCGTGTCCGCTTTGGTCGATACCGGATAGCAGAAGTTCATTGGGGCCGCGGAAGCAATAGAGCGAGCAACTTGGCCCGGCATTCCCCGTCGATGATCCCGTCGATCAGGTCGGGGCGAAAGCGGCGCTGGAAGGCGATCACGGCTTTTTGCGGGTCAGTGACGTCGTAGCCGAAGCGCTCCAGCGCGAGGAGAAAGCCGGCGTCCGTCCAATAGGGATCGATCAGGTCCCGGGTCGGGCTTGGCAGCGCCAGCCGCCGCTTCGCCAGTGCATGCCACGGGAACAGCTCGCCTGGATCCTCCTTGCGGGCCGGGGCGACGTCGGAATGGCCGACGACATTGCCGCGCCCGATCCCGTGCCGCTCCTTGATGTCGGCGACCAGCGGGATCAGGGCGGCGACCTGCTCGTCCGGGAACGGGCGATAGCCGAACTCGTGGCCGGGATTGACGATCTCGATGCCGACGCTGGCCGAATTGACGTCAGTGACCCCGCGCCAGCGCGACTTGCCGGCATGCCAGGCGCGCTTGGTTTCATCGACGAGGCGATAGACCGCCCCATCCTCATCGACGAGATAATGGCACGAGACCTTCGCTTCGGGCGAGGTCAGGCGGTCGAGCGCGCCTTCGGCGTCGGGCATGCCGGTGTAATGGAGCACGATCATCGACACCGGCAGCTGCCGTTCGTCGAAATTGGAAGACGGCCGTTCCACGAACTCCATGGCGGCAATGGCGCACAGCTAAGGCTGTGGGGTCAAGCCCCCGTCGCGGCGCGGCGGTCGGATCCGCGCTTCTCGATACGGCTGCCGTCACCGGTCAGCCGGTAAAGTCCGCGCGCATTGATGTCGGCGCCGAGCTTGGTGGTCTGGCCAATCACGGTTTCGCCAGCGCCGAGCATCAGCCAGCCGTCCTCGGCCATCGCGCCTGCGATCCGCTCGAACGCCAGCGCCTTCTTGTCGGCACTGAGATAGAGCAGCACGTTGCGGCACAGCACGATGTCGAAAGCGCCGGGATGCGGGGCGGGCTCGAGGATGTTGTGGACCTGGAAGCGCACCTGGCGGCGGACCGCCTCCACGGCGCGCCAGCCGTCGGCAGCTTCCTCGAACCATTTGATCATCTGGTTGATGCCAAGGCCGCGCTGCACCTCGAACTGGCTGTAGGATCCCGCCCGGGCGCGATCGACGCAGCCGTTCGACACGTCCGTGCCGAGGATGTCCACGGTCCAGCCCTGCCACTTCTGCGGCTCTTCCGCGAACAGCATCGAGATCGAATAGACTTCCTGGCCAGTCGAGCAGCCGGCCGACCAAATCCGCAGGCGCTTGGACTTGTGCCGCCGCTGCGCAAGCTCGGGCAGCGCATAACGCTGCAGCAGGTCGAACGGCGCGCGGTCGCGGAAGAAATAGGTTTCGTTGTTGAGCAGCGCTTCGACCACCTGTTGCGACAAGCTCGGCTCCTTACCCATGACGAGAATTGTGATCAGCTCATCGAGCGTCGATATCGAGCGTTCGCGCATCAGCGTCGAAAGCGCAGTCTCGATCCGCCAGCGGCGGCTCAAGGTCAGCTGCTGGCCGGTGCGCGCTTCGAGCAGGCCGGCGAGGATGCGGCTCGAGCTGTCGCTTATTTGCACTTCGGCGCCTCCTCGGTGCGCGAAGCAATCCGGCGGGCGATTTTGTCGGGCGGAAGCGCTGCGCAGGCAAGGCCTGCTTCGAGCACTGCGCGAGGCATGCCCCACACGGCGCAGCTCGCTTCGTCCTGGGCGATGACCGAGCCGCCACAGGCCACCAGCCGCTGAGCGCCCTCGACCCCGTCGCGACCCATGCCGGTCAGGACTACGCCGAGCGCACCGGAGCCGAACACAGCGCCGGCGGAAGCGAACATCGGATCGACCGAGGGCATGCAGCCACTGTTGCTGCGGCCGTGGGTAAGACGCACGACTGCGCCCTTCGCGGTCGGCTCGAGCGTCAAATGGGCGTCGCCCGGCGCAAGCAGGATCCGGTCCGGCATCAGCTCCATTCCATCCTCGGCAACAACCGCGGTGCGGTGGGCAAGCGAGCTCAGCTGACGTGCGAACACCGGCATGAAGGGCAGCGGCAAATGCTGGGTGACCAGGATGGGCACCCCGATCCGCTTCGGCAAATTGTGGAACAACACGCCAAGCGCGTGGATTCCGCCGGTCGATGCGCCGACGGCGAGCACGCCGATCGGGTCGGCGGGCATTGCTCGCAACACGGGTTGCGGGCCCACCGGTTTCGGCGCCGGACCGGCAAACGGCTGCTCGGACGCGTAGCCGAGCGCCTTGAGGCGGTTGAGAAGGATTTCAGAGAACTTGCCGTTGAACCGCCCGGTACCCGGCTTTGGAAGCGTGTCGGCGGCGCCCAGCGCAAGCGCGGCGACCGTCTGCTCGGCGCCTTCCTCGGCGAGCGAGGAGACGATCATCACCTTTGCACCGCCGGCGGCGCCGATGATTCGCGGGATTGACTTGAGCCCTCCGGCGCCAGGCATTTCGAGGTCGAGAAGGACGATGTCGACGCGGCATTCGCCGAGCGCTTCGATGGCGTCCTCGGCAGTCCCGGCAACGGCGGTGATTTCAAACGCCGGATCGGTCTCGATCATGCGCGACAAAACCGCCCGTGCGACCGTCGAATCATCGACGATCATCAGGCGGATCCTACGGCGTGCAGCCGGTAGATTGCGACGGGGGTCCTGGTAGCGGTCCCGCGATCTGGCGAGCGCCCGCTCCATGGCCGGGCGACTCAGGCGACGCCGACGAGCTGAAGCTTGATGTGAAGCGTCTCGCGATCGAAGGGTTTCATCACATATTCGTCTGCGCCGGCTTCGAGCGCGGCGCGGATGTGCGCCATGTCGTTCTCGGTGGTGCAAAAGACGACTTTCGGCTGGTCGCCGTGGCCGCGCTGCCGCAACAGCTTGAGGAACTCCATGCCGCTCATCACCGGCATGTTCCAGTCCAGCAGGACGACGTCTGGCATTTTCGCCTCGCAGCGGGACAGTGCTTCCTGGCCGTCACCGGCCTCGTCCACCTCGAACTGGAGAGTCTCGAGGATATGACGAGCGACCTTGCGGATCACCTTCGAGTCATCGACGATCAAACAGCTTTTCATGCTTCGGCTTCCCGCTTTCAATCGTGCAGTGTCTAAACGCTAAGGGTAACGAAGAGCTTAAGCTGCTGCGGCCTTGGCTTCGGTGCCGGCGATCAGCGCAGCGACGTCAACCAGCAGCAGCGGCCCTTGCTCAGTCTCAACCATCCCTTCGGAAACCCGCTCCCAGCCGGAGCCCATCGCTGCGCGCACCGGCGCCGGATCCGACGCGGCCTCGACCACGTCCTCGACCAGGTCGACAATCAGCGCGTAATGATGCCCGTCCAGCTCGACCACCGCGGCTTCGCGGATTCCGTCGCTGCAATCGGTCTCGCCAAGCTCGAGCGAGCGCATGCAATCGATCACCGTCAGGACGCGGCTGCGCAGCGCGGAAAGGCCCGCGACATGCGCCGCGGCGCGCGGCACCGGGATCAGGGTATCCAGCTCGACGACCGATTCGACGGCCGCCGCCGGCAGCGCGACGCGCTCGCCGGCGATGATCACCACCAGAAGCAACTCGTTCATCACTTGCCCCTCCCGGCCGATTTGAGCGCCATCAACAGCCCGGCGCGGTCGTAGCGATAAATGCTGTCGTCCTTCTTCCCCGCGGCCTCCGGCTCGGTGCGCAGCCAGATGGTCTTGCCAGCAACCTCTTCCGGAGCGTCGGCGCCTTGGGAAGCGATGACCAGGTCGGCCTCGCCCTCGTCGGCTCCGCTGATCACTCGATAGCCCGCAGCCTCGACGATTGGGCGAAGCATGTTCTGCATCCACGGATCGTCGCTCGGAAGGCGGCAGACCGGCGGCTCGCTTGCACGGGCGGTTGTCCCGACATGGTTGGCGAACAGCCAGTGCGCGTCGACCAGCTCGGCCGGCTCGCCGTTGATCAGCGAGACACCGCTGACCTCACCCGGCCGCTCGGCGTGGATCACGTCATTGTCGATCGTCGCGAAATCAATGACTTCGGCGAACGCGTAGCCGACCTCGTGGCTGCCATCGTTGAGCCGGAACAGCCGGACCCTGTCGTCGCCAAGATCGCCGCTGCCAGCGCCAGCTAGCGGAAGGATCGTGTCGCCGACTTGGACTCGAAGCTGCCCTGCAGCCTGGTTGATTGCCGAAACCGGCACTTCCTCGATTCGGTCGACCACTGCGAGACGAAGCGCTCGGCGGCCGCCATCAAGGCCGCGGAACAGCAGCACTGCAGTCGCCTTGGCTGCGATCTTGGCCGGGCCTTCGGCGATCCGCGCGGTGCGCTCCTGCGCCTCGAGTTTTACGCCGCCGACTTCGGCCAGGCCCACCGGATCGAACAGCAGGATCGGGCTGCCATCGTCGGCCAGCGTGGTCCCGGCATAGATGCCGGTCGCCATCACTGCCGGCGCGGCCGGCTTGACCACCAGTTCTTCGTGGTCGTGGATCCGATCGACCGACAGCGCGTAGACGTCGCCGCCCGCGGGCCGGAGCACGATCAATGTGCGGTCCTTCATCTCGACCGCGCTGTCGAGGCCGAGGATTGTCGCAAGCGAGACTTCGGGAACGCGACGGCCGCGGATGGTCGCCACCCCCGCCCCGCCGAGATGCTCGAGCGTCACGCTCTCGCCATTGGCACGGACGATCTCTTCGATCGCCGCGCGCGGAATTGCGAAATGCTGGCCGGCGATCGACACCGTTAGCGCCGGAATGATGGTCAAGGTCAGCGGCACGCGCAGGGTCATGCGCGTCCCCTCGCCGAGCTTGCTGTCGACCTCGACAATGCCGCCGATCCGTTCGACGTTCGAGCGAACGACATCCATGCCGACGCCGCGGCCGGAGATCGAGGTCACTTCCTTGGCGGTCGACAGGCCGGCTTCGAAGATCAGCGCGAGTTGCTCGCGGTGCGTGAGCTGCCCAGCGTCGGCTTTCTCCACGGTTCCCGAAGCGATCGCCTTTTCGACCAGCTTCTTGCCGTCGATTCCGCGTCCGTCGTCCTGGATGTCGATCAGGATCTGGTTGCCCGACTGGCGCGCAGAGACGCACAGCACGCCGATCTCGCGCTTGCCGGCCTTGAGCCGTTCGGCCGGCTTCTCGATCCCGTGATCGACCGCGTTGCGAATGATGTGAGTCAGCGGGTCGCGGATCATCTCGATCATTTCGCGATCGAGCTCGACGTCGCCGCCCTCGATATCGACCAGCACCTGCTTACCCAGTTCGGCGGACAGATCGCGGACCATGCGCGGCAGGCCGACGAACAGATTCTCGATCCGCTGCATACGGGTCCGGGTGATTGCGTCGCGCATCTCGGCGATGATCGAGGACAAGCGCTCGAACGCGCCGTCGACCGGCACGTCATTTTCGGACTCGCGCAGGCGGCGGGCAAGCTCGTTGCGGGCAAGCACCATGTCCGAAACCGTGCTCATTACCCGGTCGAGCAGCTCGACCGAAAGGCGAATCGTGCGCGGCGCGGCCGACGCCCTCGACTGGCCTTCGGCAACGGTTGCTGCGACCGGCGCTGCCGGACCTTCGGCCCCTGGCGCCAGAGCGTCGATCAGTGCGCTGTCGTCGCCGGCCGGCATATCCTCGCCGGCCTCGATCGCAGCGACCATCTCGCCGATTCGGTCGATGATCGCGAGCACTGCACTCACCAGCGCAGGGTCGGGATGGCGGCGGCCGGCTCGGACGTCCGCAAGAGCGTCCTCGGCGGCGTGGCTCAGCGCCTCGAGGCGCGGAAATTCGAAGAAGCCGCAATTGCCCTTCACCGTGTGGACGAAGCGGAAAATGCTATCCAGCCGGGCGCGATCGTCGGGCTGGGCTTCCCAGGCGACAACTTCCCCGCCCAGGGCTTCCAGCATCTCACGGCATTCGGCTACGAAGTCGGCAATCAGGTCGTCCATCGGCGAGCTCGCCCCTCACGCTGCTTTGAAGGGCCTTATGCAGCCGAGGAGTTAACGCGCCGTTATCCCTGTGCTCAGCGAAGTCGAGGCAGGTACCGTCATGCGCGCGGAAGCCGGGCGCCGATCATCAAAGCCTCACTGGTCGGATCGGACAGCTGGAGCGTGCCGCCAGCCTCGGCGACCAGGCTATGCGCCAGCCAGGCGCCGGCAGCGCGAGGTTCGACCGTTCCGCCCGTGCCCCCGGTGGCGAGCGTCTCGCGAAGCACCGGGTCGAGCAGGATGCGCGGCCCTTCGGCACGAACCGCAATCTCGATTCCACCGTCGAGTTTCTCAGCGCCGACGTCGAGCCGGCCGCCCCGCACGAGCGCGTCGCCCGCGATCAACGCGAGGTTGAGCAGCAGCTTGACCGCGCCCTTGGGCAATTTGTCGTCGCTGACCACCCACCCGAGCTCGATCCGCCCCTCGGCGCCGAACAGGCCGTCGAGCGCGGCTTCGGCCTCGTGGGTATCGATCTCTTCCCCAAAGCCGCCCCCGGCGCCGAAGGCGAGGCGGAAGAACTTAAGCTTGTTGGCCGAGGCCCGGGCGCTGTCGGCCAGCAGCTCGAGGCATTTCTCGCGCATGTCGGGGTCGGTTTCGTCGGCGAGCAGCTCGATGCCATTGTTGAGCGCGCCAACCGGCGACATCAGGTCGTGGCAGAGCCGCGAACAAAGCAGACTGGCGAGATCGACGGCATTCATCGCCAGCGCCTGATGGGGCAGAGTTTAAACTGAAGCAAGTTTTGCAACCATTGAACGGTGGCGACCTAAAACCCATATTCTTAGTCAGAAGATGGGGGCCAATCAGACGATCGACGTGCGCCTGGAGCCCGCCCATGCCGGCTGGCGGCTCGACCGTGCGCTCGCCGACGCTGTTCCAACCCTCTCGCGCGAACGTTTGAAGGCGCTGATCCGCAGCGGTGCAGTCGAGGCCAAAGGCGCCCCGGTCCGCGATCCCGCAATCAAGGTCAAAGGCGACGAGGCGCTGACCGTCGCGGTGCCAGAACCAACGCCGGCGCATAACGAACCGCAGGACATTCCGCTGACCATCGTCTTCGAGGACGAGCACCTGCTGATCGTCGACAAGCCGGCCGGCCTGGTCGTCCATCCGGCGGCCGGCAATTTCGACGGCACCCTGGTCAACGCCCTGCTGCACCATTGCGCGGGCAAGCTGTCGGGGATCGGCGGAGTCGCCCGGCCGGGCATTGTCCACCGCATCGACAAGGACACGTCGGGGCTGCTGGTGATCGCCAAGACCGACGTCGCCCACGAAGGACTTGCAAAACAGTTCGCCGCTCACTCGATCGACCGCCGCTATTTGGCGATCGTCAACGGTGTTCCGAAGGTTGCCGGGGGAAGCGTCGACGCGCCGCTCGCCCGCTCCGCCCACAATCGCAAGAAGATCGCGATCGTCAAAGGCGCGCGAGGCAAGCGCGCGGTCACGCACTGGAAGCGGCTCGACGTCTTGAGCGACGCCGCCCTGGTTGAATGCCGGCTGGAAACCGGTCGCACCCACCAGGTGCGGGTCCACATGGCCTCGATCGGTCATCCGCTGGTCGGCGACCCCGTTTACGGTCGATCGGGAATAACCCACGGCAAGCTTCTGAAAGAGCTTGGTTTTCACCGGCAGGCGCTACACGCGACCGAGCTTGGCTTCAGCCATCCGGTGACCAAAGTCAGGCTATCGTTCTGTAGTCCCATGCCAGCTGACATGCAGGAACTGTTCAAAGCGCTTTGTGTATAGGATTTAACTCGCTAGGGCGGCCGCCAAGTCTATTTTTGGCCGCCCTGCAAAGGGAGAAAGACGAAAAGAATGGCTACGAAAAAAGGGATCGTCTCGCTCCCCTCGTCCGGCGGGGAGGCCGGACTCAACCGCTATCTCGCCGAGATCAAGAAATTCCCGATCCTCTCGCCTGAGGAAGAATATATGCTTGCCAAGCGCTGGCGCGAGCATGGCGACACCGAAGCCGCTGCAAAGCTGGTCAATTCGCACCTCCGCCTCGTCGCCAAGATTGCGATGGGCTACCGCGGCTACGGCCTGCCGGTCAGCGAGCTGATCAGCGAAGGCAATATCGGCCTGATGCAGGGCGTGAAGAAGTTCGAGCCCGACCGCGGCTTCCGCCTCGCCACCTATGCGATGTGGTGGATCCGCGCCTCGATCCAGGAATTCATCCTGCGCAGCTGGTCGCTGGTCAAAATGGGCACCACCGCCGCTCAGAAGAAATTGTTCTTCAACCTGCGCCGGATGAAGAACCAGATCGACGCGTTCGAGGAAGGCGACCTCAAGCCAGCCGACGTGACCAAGATCGCGACCGACCTCGGGGTCACCGAGGACGAAGTGATCTCGATGAACCGCCGCATGGGCCACGGCGGCGACACCAGTCTCAATGCGCCGCTCAAGGGCGACGAAGGCGGCGAGAACCAGTGGCAGGATTTCCTCGTCGACCACGGCCCGCTGCAGGACGAGCTGCTCGCCGAGGACCAGGAAAGCCAGGTGCGGCATGATCTGCTGGTCACCGCGCTCGAGAGTCTCAATGACCGCGAGAAGCACATCCTGATGGAGCGCCGCCTCGCCGACGAGCCCAAGACTCTCGAGGAGCTGAGCCAGGTCTATGGCGTCAGCCGCGAGCGCATCCGCCAGATCGAGGTGCGCGCGTTCGAAAAGCTGCAGTCGGCCCTGCTCCGCCTCGCCGGCGAGCGGCGTTTGCTTCCGGCCGCTTAGTCTTTCTCGAGCTCGGGCTGGGCTTGGGTCAGCCGCTCACCCTCCCGCGCTTCTTCCGGCCGGTCCTGGACCGTGTCGTCGGTCGCCACATTGTCCGCCGCCCAGGCGCCCCGCTCGCCCATCGCCACCGGTGAGCCGGTGGTGCTGTCCTTGGCCGTCTGGTGCTCGATCTCGCTGTTGAGCTCGGCCCCGATCAGGAAGGTGTAGGCGGAAAAGTACATCCAGGTGAGCATTGCGACGACCGCTCCAAGCGAGCCGTAGCTGGCTTTGTAATTTGCGAAGCGGGTCAGATAGAATCCGAACAGGGACGTCAGCAGCAGCCAGGCGACGGCCGCAAACGCCGAACCTGGCGTGATCCATTTCCACCGTGCGTCTTCGCGCGCCGGGGCGAAGCGATACACCGTCGCCGCGATCGCTGCCGCGGCCAGGGTCAGGAGCGCGTAGCCGGCGACCTTCGCGACGATGACCGAGGCCGGTGCCGCTTGCGGAAGCAGGCGCTGAAGGACGGCGACGAGCGCGGTGGCGCCGATCGCCGAGAGTGCGACGACCAGCACGCCCAGCGTCATTCCCCCCGCCAGCAGGTAGAAAGCGAGCAGGCCGCGCTTTTCTTTCTCTTCATAGGCGATGTTGAGCGCGGTGATCACCGCCGCGGCGCCGTTGGTGCCGCCGTAAACGGCGACCAGGAACGCGAGCAGGATCCCGAAGCCCTTGGTTCCGGCCGACGAGCGGGCGATCGTCAAAAGCTGGTCGCGGATGAGCGACGCGACGTCGCCGGGAAGAACCGCGGTCAGCGCCCGCATATGCTTGATCACTGTCAGCGGGTCGGCGACGAAGCCGTAGAACAGGACGATCAGCGCAAGCAGCGAAAGCAGGGCGAAGAAGGCGTAGAAAGCAACTCCAGCGGCGACCAGGCCGACGTTGTCGTCCCAGGTGCGCTTGTAGGTCCGCTTGACGATGTCGCGCCACGCCGGCGCGGGCATTTCCGCCGGGGAGCTCGCCTGATGTCCCTTCGGGTCGACCATAAGCGGCAAGAACATCGGCTGAACCGGCTCCGTTCCGCGATGGATGATCGAGGCCGTAACGACCCCTCTTGCAAAGCGCTGCAAACAGGCGGACGGTGGCGGTTTCCAGACGGCGCCCGAGCGCCTTTTGAGAAGCGACTCGAGCGCCCGTTAACCGGACGGAGGAGAGTCGCATGGCTGGAGAATCCAAAGGCACCCGAGTGATCGCGCTGGTGGGACCCGCCGGCGCGGGAAAGACCAGCCTTGCCGAAGCGATGTTGTTCGCAGCCGGCGCAACTGACCGATTGGGGTCGACTGCCAACGGCTCCAGCATCGGCGATTCGAGCCCTGAAAGCCGCCAGCGCGGCGGTTCGACCGAGCTCAACCTCTACCATTTCGACTATCTCGGCGACCAGTTCGCAATCCTCGATTGCCCGGGCTCGATCGGTTTTTCAGCCGACGGCGCAAGGGCGCTTGCGATCGCCGACGTCGCGATCGTCGTCGTCGACCCCGACCCGGCCCGGGCGCCGCTCGCCGCGCCGGCGCTTCGTGCGCTCGACGAGCTCGGCATTCCGCACCTGATTTTCGTCAATCGCATCGACCAGGCGCACGGCCGCATCCGCGACCTGCTGACCGCGCTCCAACCGATGAGCGTGTCGCCCTTGATCGCACGCCAGATTCCGATCTGGGACGGCGAGAAGATCGGCGGCTTCGTCGACCTCGCGCTGGAATATGCTTTCAAATATCGCCCTGGGAAGGAATCCGAGCGGATCGCGATTCCAGCCGACCTTCATGACCGCGAAGTCGAAGCGCGGACCCAGATGCTCGAACAGCTCGCCGACCACGACGATGAGCTGCTCGAACAATTGCTGATGGACCAGTCTCCCACGCGTGAGAAGGTGCTGCAGGATCTTGCCCGCGAAACCGGCGAGAGCCTTGGCGTGTCGGTATTATTCGGCTCCGCGATCAGCTCATGGGGTGTGCGTCGCCTGCTCAAGGCGATGCGCCACGAATCGCCGTCCCCCGATCGCGCCGCGAGCCGGCTCGAAGTCACCAAGCCCTCGCTCTACGTGTTCAAGGTGATCCACGGCTCGATCGGCCGCCTTGCTCTATCGCGCGTGCTCGGCGGCAAGATCGCCGAAGGCTCCGACCTCAAGGTCGAGGGCGGCGACCACGCCCGCGTCGGCTCGCTGTTCAAGGTCCAGGGCGAAAAGACAACGAAGATTTCGGAAGGCGGCAATGGCGACATCGTCGCGGTGGCGAAGATCGACACCGTGAATGCCGGCCAATGGCTCGGTTCGGGCGAGCTGCCGCCGCCGATCGGGATCGACTATCCGGCGCGCAATTGCGCGTTCGCGATCGAGCCCGCCGACCGCAAGGACGACGTCAAGCTGTCGGGCGCGCTCCACCGGCTGAGCGAAGAGGATGGCGCACTGATCGTCGAGCATGACGAGGCCAATCACGAAATCCGCCTGCGCGGCGTGAATGACGAGCATTTGAACACGGTGATCGCACGGCTGAAGCGGCGCTTCGGGGTCGAGGTGAAGAGCCACGCGCCGATGATCGGCTACCGCGAATCGATCCGCAAAGCGGTGACTCAAAAGGGCCGCCACAAGAAGCAGTCCGGCGGCCACGGCCAGTTCGGCGACGTGATCATCGAAGTGAAGCCGTTGCCGCGCGGCTCCGGCTTCGTGTTCGAAGAGAAGATCCACGGCGGCTCGGTCCCGAGGCAATGGATCCCTGCGGTCGAAGACGGCGTTCGCGAGGCGATGCGGAAGGGGCCACTCGGCTTCGAGGTGGTCGATTGCGCCGTGAGCCTGATCGACGGCAGCTATCACAGCGTCGACAGCTCGGAGCTCGCTTTCCGGCTCGCCGGGCGGATCGCGATGCAGGAAGCGCTGAGCGCTGCGCAGCCGCACCTGCTCGAGCCGATGCACAAGCTGACCGTCGTCTGCCCGTCGAGCGCGACCAGCCGGATCACCTCGGCCGTTGCCGGCCGGCGCGGGCAGATGCTCGGCATGGCTCCGCGCGACGGCTGGACCGGCTGGGACCGGATCGAGGCGCTGATCCCGGAAGCCGAGCTCAGCGGGCTCGAGGCCGAACTGCGTTCGCAGAGCCAGGGCCTTGCGACCTACGAGGCGGAGTTCGACCATCTTGCCGAATTGAACGGTCCGCTCGCCGACAAAGTGATCCAGCAGCGGGTGCCGGAACCGGCGTAGAGCAAATCGTCATTGTAAGCGTAGCGAAGCAATCCAGAATGGCGGCTGGATTGCATCGCCGCTGGCTCTCCTCGCAATGACGAAATTCTTCTCCTAAACGCCTTTCGATGAAGCACTGGTTCAAAGACCAGCATTTCCGTTCGCTGCTCAAGAACAGCGGCTATCTCGCGGCGTCGCGCGTGGTCGCGGCGATCTGCGGCATCGCGACGCTCGCGCTCGCCGGGCGCGGGCTCGGCGTGGTGATGTTCGGCACCCTGATCCTCATCACCAGCTACGCCAAGGCGGCGAGCGGGATCGCCAAGTTCCAGTCGTGGCAACTGATCGTCCGTTTCGGCGGCCACGGGCTCGCCCACGGCGATCCCGCCGATTTCAAGGTCGCCACCGGCTTCGCCTTCGCGCTCGACGTGGTGAGCGGGATCGTCGGGATGGTCGGCGCGGTCCTGATCCTGCCGCTGATCGCCAGCTGGGTCGGGATCAAACAGGACTATCTGTGGATGGCGATGCTTTACTGCACGCTGCTTCCGACCAACGGCGCTGCGACCCCCAACGGCGTGCTGCGGGTGCTCGACCGTTTCGACCTCATCAGCTGGTCAAGCACCGCGACTCCGATCTCGCGCGCTATCTTTGCCGCGGTCGCATTTGCGGCGGACGCGCCGTTCCCGGTCTACGTGTTCCTCTGGTACATCAGCGACCTCGGCGGCGATCTCTACATGTGGTTTCTCGCCTGGCGCGAGCTTCGCCGTCGCGAGCTTCACCGCGGAATCCGCCCGTCACTCAATCCGACCACGCTGCCCAAGGCCTGGCGGTTCGCGATCCACGTCAATCTGACCTCGAGCGTCGACACCGTGTGGGGACCGATTTCGCGGCTCGTGGTCGGCGGCTTGCTCGGGCCCGCCGGGGCAGCGCTGTTCCGGGTCGCTTCGGTGCTGTCCGATGCTGCGGCCAAGCCCGCCGATTTGCTGTCGCGCGCTTTCTATCCCGAGATCGTCCGGATGGACGTGGCGTCGAAACAACCGTGGAAGCTGATGCTCCGCGGGACCGTCGTCGCGAGCAGCGTCGCGCTCGTTGCGATCGTCCTCCTGCTGGCCGGCGGACAGCCGCTGATGCGCGTCGTGTTCGGCAAGGCGTTCATCGGCGCTTATGCGCCGCTGGTGGTGCTGATGTTCGTCCCACTCCTTTCGGTCTTCAGCTTCCCGATGGCGCCGATGCTTTACGCGCTCGGACGCTCGGACGGTCCGCTCAAGGCCAAGCTGCTTGGAAGCGCGATCTTCTTTATCGCGGTCGCGCCACTGTCCTGGTCGCTCGGGCTGATCGGTGCAGCGCTGGCGATCGTCCTCGGCCAGGCGGTCAACGTGATCGTGCAGGTCGGCCAGCTATGGCGCGAATACCGCCGCGTGCGGCGAGAGCGCCAGGCCGTTCAGGCGCCGGGCTAGGCGAGCCCTTCCACCACTGCGATCGGCCGCCAGGCGCCAATGTTCGCGTCACCGGCCCCGATATAGACGGCGTCGAAGCCCATCCGGGATGCGCCGAGCATGTCGGTCTGCAGATTGTCGCCGATCGCGAGAACCGTGTCGGCAGGCGGATTGCCGGCAAGCTCGAGCGCGTGGCGATAGATCGGCGCGTCGGGCTTGCCGTACCAGTGAACGCGTCCGCCGAGGCTCTCATAAACATCGGCGAGCGCGCCGGCGCAGGCTTCGGGCACGCCGCCGCGCAACACCATCCGGTCGGGGTTCAGGCAGTGCATCGCGACCCCGCGCCCGGCATGGCCCGCAAGCTCCTCTCGATAATCCGCGACATCCGCGCGCCGCTCATCCAGGCCGGTGCAGGCAAGATCGGTGAAGTCATTGTCGGCAATGCGCACGCCCCTGCCCTCGAGCACCGCGCGGTCTTCGACCGTGCCGATGAAGCCGACCGGCGCATCGAGTTCTAAGAGCGCGGCGATCCCGGCTTCACCGCTGGTGACGATGTCGTCCCAGCAGTCACTGGGCAGCCCGATGCGCCTCAGCTGTAACGCGACGTTATCCGCAGTGCGCGGCGCATTGGTCATCAGGACGACGAATCGCCCCTCGCTACGCCAATGCCCCAGTCGCTCGGGCGCGCCGGGCAGCAGCCGCACGCCATCGTGGACGACGCCCCACACGTCGCACAGGATTACTCGATATTTAGCGTCCAGATCGTTCCAAAAGCCCATGAGAACCGCCTAACCGATCCGCTACTGAACGATCACGCTTGACGCTGCCACTACCGACAGCTTGGGTCGCGCAAGTTCGAAGGGGAGAATGGATGGCAAAGAACCTGACGCGGTTCATCCTGATCGCGCTTGTGCTCGGAATCATCGCCGGCTGGGCGATCAACGCCGCGATCGACGACGGGACTCCAGCGAGCGCGGAGCGGCTGAAAGCGATCGCCGAGTATCTCAGCATCGTCACCGCCTTGTTCCTTCGGCTAATCAAGATGATCATCGCGCCGCTGGTCTTCTCGACCCTGGTCGCGGGGATAGCCCACATGGGCGATGTCACCGCGCTCGGCCGCGTCGGCGTGCGCTCGCTGCTGTGGTTCATCCTGGCGACCTTCGTCTCGCTGACCCTCGGCCTGATCCTGGTCACCGCGCTCCAGCCCGGCGTCGGCCTCAACCTGCCGCTCCCGCCGGCAACGGCCGCGAGCGGCGTCGAAACCTCCGCGTTCAACCTCAAGGACTTCGTTTCGCACCTCGTGCCGCAGTCGATCTTCGAGGCGATGAGCACCAACGAGATCCTGCCGATCGTCATTTTCTCGATCTTCTTCGGGGTGGCGCTGACCTCGATCGGCGAGCGCGGGAAGCCGGTGGTCCGCGGAGTCGAAGCGCTCGTCCGGGTGATGCTCCAGGTGACCAATTACGTGATGCGGTTCGCGCCGTTCGCGGTGTTCACCGCGGTCGCTAGCGCGCTTGCCGAGCGTGGCCCGCAGATCATCATGACCTTGGGCAAATTCGTCGGCAGCTTCTACCTCGGCCTCGCGGCATTGTGGGCGATCCTGATCGGCGCCTGCTTCGTCATCGTCGGGCCGCGCACTCGCCATCTCGTGCGCTACATCCGCGACCCGGTCGTGCTCGCTTTCTCGACCGCGTCGAGCGAGGCGGCCTACCCGCGCACGCTGGAGGAGCTCGAGCGATTTGGAGTTCCGCCGCGCATCGCCAGCTTCGTGCTTCCGCTCGGCTATTCGTTCAATCTCGACGGGTCGATGATGTACATGACCTTCGCGTCGATCTTCATCGCCCAGGCCTATGGAATCCACCTCAGCTTCGGCCAGGAAATCACCATGCTGCTGGTGCTGATGATCACCTCGAAGGGCATGGCCGGGGTGCCGCGCGCAAGCCTGGTGGTGATCGCCGCGACCATCTCGATGTTCAAGATCCCGGAAGCCGGCCTGTTGCTGATCCTCGCCGTCGACCATTTCCTCGACATGGGCCGTTCGGCGACCAACGTCGTCGGCAACGCCGTCGCGTCGAGCGTCATCGCGCGCTGGGAAGGCGAGCTCAACCCCGAGCTCTCGCCCGACATCGAGCCAGCGCCGGCGGCGCGGCGCCGGCCGAAAGCCCGCTCGCTAAGCAAGCATTCCTAGCCGGCCTTCGCTCTCCATACCCAAGCGGCTGCCGGGAATGCCACTGCCTGCCCGTCAAAATGGCGCTCGATCACGCCGCGCATCCGTTGCAGCCCGGTGCGCCTCTCATGCTCGGCAAGCGACTCGAGCAATCTCGCTGCCGGGCCGAGATCCGCAAGAAAGGACAAGGCGTCGTGCAAAGCGTCGCTGCCCGCGCCCGCTACATAATTGAAATCGACGGCTCGGGCTTCGGGATCGACCCACCCGGTAGAGGCCAAAAGGGCGAGCACATAGTCGCGGTCGGCAAAGGCAAACCCTCCGGGCTCGCGGCCGGGCGCGGGCACCGCGCGCCCTGCTGCTGCCGACGCGACCTCTGATGCCCAGGGATTGAGCTCCCAGTCACGAAAGCAGGAGAACGCCAACCCCGCGCCCGGCCGCGCGGCGGTCCGCAGCGATTCGAACGCGCGCACTGGGTCGTCGAAGAACATCACGCCGTGGCGCGAGAAGATGACGTCTAATGGAGCTTCGCTTGGAGCAATCGCCTGGGCGTCGCCGACCACCACGCGCACCCTTGCCCGATTTGCGAGCCGGTGGCGGGCGATTTGCGCGAGTGCCGGCGAGATATCGCACGCGACGACATCCGCTTCGGCGAACGCATCGGCCACCTCGATTGTCGTCGATCCAGGGCCGCAACCCACTTCGAAGGCCTTGAAACGGCCCCGCGGCGCCGACGCGCGCACCGCGTCGAGCAAGTGCGGCGAAACCTCCGCGAGGCCCGCATCGATGTCCTGCCACCTGCGCGCCCACACATCCCCGCTGGTGTTGGCCCAGTCGGGTGTGGGGATGGCAGGGTGTGCGTCGCTCAAGCGGCGGCACCGAACGGCTGGTCGATGCTCGGCGGCGGCTGGGTGAAGAACTTCGGTCCGGCGGCGGTCATGTGCCAGCAGTCCTCGCGCCGGACTCCGAACTTGCCGGGGATATAGAGGCCCGGCTCGTCGGAGAAGCACATGCCGGGCGCGAGCGGAGTCGTCTCGCCGTGGACGAGGTAGACCGGCTCGTGGACCTCCATGCCGATGCCGTGGCCGGTGCGGTGGGGCAGCCCGGGAAGGCGGTAACCGGGACCGAAGCCCCAGCTCTCGTAAGTGGCGCGCACCGCGTCATCGACACTGCCCGCCGGCACCCCGACCTTGGCGGCGGCGATCGCGATTTGCTGGCCGCGGTGGACCTGGTTCCACAGCTTGCGCTGTTCGGCTGACGGGTCGGCGCCGAACACGAAGGTGCGGGTGATGTCCGCCTGATAGCCGTGGACCGAGGAGGTGCAATCCATCAGCACGATCTCGCCGCGCTTGACCAGCTGCGGCTTGTGGCTGCCGTGAGGGTATGCCGAGGATTCGCCGATCAGGACCAGCCCGCCGCCATAATTGCCGCCGAGCTTCTTG
>JAZJZB010000052.1:31799-52817 GCA_040390085.1 Pseudomonadota bacterium
GTCGGCCGGGGTCATGCCCTCGCGCGCGCGCTCGCCAGCGTAGCGCAGCGAGGCGAGCATGATGTCGTTCGCAGCCTGCATCAGCGTCAGCTCTGGCGCGGTCTTGATCGTCCTCAGCGCGCGCACGACCGGGTTGCCGCTGACGATCGTCGCTCCGGGCAGTTGCTGCTTCAGGCGGTCGAGGATGAAGAAGCGGTCGGTTTCCTCGAAGCCGATCGGGGCACCAGCGACGTTCCGCTCGCGCAGGAAATCGGCGACCAGCCTCAGCGGCTCCTCGTCCTCGTTCCAGGTGTGGATTTCGGCCGGGATGGCGAGGCTTTCGGCGACTGACGGCTTCTCGAAGAAGGGCGTGACGATGATCGGGTCGCCCTCGACCGGGATCACTGCCGCGGTCAGCCGCTCGGAGCGCCACCATTGGACTCCGGTCAGATAATCGAGGCTCGGCCCAGCCTCGACCAGCACCGCGCCAATCCCGGCCTTGCGCATCAGCTCCCGCGCCCGGGCGACCCGCTGCAGTCGCTCGGCGCTGGTGATCGGCGGCGGAATCGGGATCGCCGGGAGCTCGGCGGAAGCCTCGGCGAATACCCGGCCCAGCGGGAGGGTCATCGACGCCGCGAGCGCCACCCCTCCACCCAATAACGACCGGCGAGCAATTCGAGCGTGCATCATTGGAGCCCTCCTTGCGGCGCACTGTTGCACGCTCGGCTCCGATCGGCCAGCAGGCGCGTCCGATGTTCGATTCCCTTGCCCATGACGGCGTGAAGCGCCCCGGAACGCGCGAGATGACGGCGATGCTCGCGCTGCTGATGGCGCTCAATGCCTTCGCCATCGACGCGATGATCCCGGCGCTGCCGGACATCGGCCGCTCGCTCCTCGTCGCCGAGGAGAATCGCCGCCAGCTGGTCGTCGTCGCGTACTTCCTCGGCTTCGGATCGACCCAGCTGGTGTGGGGTCCGCTCGCTGACCGCTTCGGGCGCAAGCCAATCCTGGCGGCGGGAGTCGCGCTCTATGCTGTGTTCGCGTTGCTGTGCGGCCTGGCGAGCAGCTTCGCGCTGCTGATCGCGGGGCGGATCGCGATGGGAGCGTCGGCCGCGGTTACCCGAGTTCTCGTCATCTCCATGGTGCGCGACCTGTTCGAGGCCGAATCCATGGCCCGCGTCATGAGCCTCGTCTTCATGACCTTCATGCTGGTTCCGGTGCTCGCCCCCAACATCGGCCAGGCGATCCTGCTGGTCGCCTCGTGGCGCGCGATCTTCATCGTGCTTGCTGTCTACGCGATTGCCATGCTCGCCTGGTCGTGGGTCCGGCTGCCCGAGACGCTTCACCCTGAATATCGCCGCTCCTTGAAGTGGCGCGAGATGGGCAGCGCGATGCTCGAGACCCTCCGCGAGCGCCAGTCGCTTGGCTACACGTTGGCGGTCACGGTCACCTTCGCCGGGCTGATCGCCTACATCAGCTCGATCCAGCAGATCGTGTTCGAAGTGTTTGGCGCCCCGCATCTCATCGGGCTGGTCTTCGCCTCGATCGCCGCGCCGATGGCGCTCGCCTCCTACGGCAACAGTCGGATCGTCGAGCGCTTCGGCCTGCGCCGCGTCGGGCATGTCAGTGCGCTGCTGCTGGCTGTGGTCACCGCGGTTCATGCGGCCATTGCCCTCAGCGGCCACGAGAGCCTCGCGGTCTTCGTCGTCATGCAGGGGCTGACCATGGCCTGCTTCGCTTTCACCTCGTCGAATTTCGGCACGCTGGCGATGGAGCATATGGCGCGGATCGCCGGCACCGCTTCCTCCGTTCAGGGCGTGATCGGCACCCTGGGATCAACCGCGCTCGGCTTCGCCATTGGCCAGGCTTATGACGGCACCGCGCTTCCCTTCATCCTCGGCATCGCGGCTTGTTCGAGCGTGGGTTTCCTGATCGTGGCCGCAACCGAACCGAAACGGCTATTCGCGTCGATGGCGGCCGATCCCGAAGAGCAAGAGGCGGCTCGGGAATCGACCGCGATTCCCGAGGATCTCGCTTAAGGGCTATTCGGCGCCGACATCCTCGTCGTCGTCAGTCGCGCCGACCATCAGCGCTTCACTGACTTCCTCGGTGCGCCCGCGGATCGCGTTCTCGATCCGGTTGGCGACGTCGGGATTCTCCTTGAGATAGACCTTGGCGTTCTCGCGGCCCTGACCGATGCGGACGCTGTCGTAGCTGAACCACGAGCCCGACTTTTCAATCAGGCCGGCCTTGACTCCGAGGTCGAGGATCTCGCCGACCTTCGAAATGCCCTCGCCGTACATGATGTCGAACTCGACCTGCTTGAACGGCGGAGCGACCTTGTTCTTGACCACCTTCACCCGGGTCGCGTTGCCGACGATGTCGTCGCGGTCCTTGATCTGGCCGGTGCGGCGGATGTCGAGCCGCACGCTAGCGTAGAATTTGAGCGCGTTGCCACCGGTCGTGGTCTCGGGATTGCCGTACATCACGCCGATCTTCATCCGCACCTGGTTGATGAAGATGACGGTGCAGCGCGAGCGGCTGATCGATCCGGTCAGCTTGCGCAGCGCCTGGCTCATCAGCCGCGCCTGGAGGCCGACGTGGCTGTCGCCCATCTCGCCCTCGATCTCGGCGCGCGGCACCAGCGCTGCGACCGAATCGACCACCAGCACATCGACCGCGTTGGAGCGCACCAAAGTGTCGACGATCTCGAGCGCCTGCTCGCCGGTATCCGGCTGCGACACGATCAGCTCGTCGATGTCGACCCCGAGCTTCTTGGCATAACCGGGATCGAGCGCATGCTCGGCATCGACGAAGGCCGCGGTCCCGCCGATCTTCTGCGCCTCGGCGATTGCGTGCAGCGCAAGCGTCGTCTTGCCCGAGCTTTCCGGCCCGTAGATTTCAATCACCCGGCCGCGCGGCAGCCCGCCGACGCCGAGCGCGATGTCGAGCCCGAGGCTGCCGGTCGAGACCGTCTCGATCTCCATCTTCTCGCGGCTGCCGAGCTTCATCGCCGAGCCCTTGCCGAACGCGCGGTCGATCTGCGCGAGCGCCGCTTCGAGCGCCTTCTGCCGGTCCGTGCCCGAGGATGCCAAGCTTGATTCCAATCCGCTGCCGATGACTTTCAATTGCGCTGCCATTTCCCTTGTCTCCGTTCAAGCGTCAATCAAATGCGGCCGAGCCCCGCATGGCGAAGACCGGTTTGTATCGCATTTGTTCATGGAGAACAAGTAGTGAACATAGCTGAACGTGACGAAGCGATGACGGACCATAAGCGCTGACCGCTAGTGACAAATGATTGCCAGGGCCAATCGAGTTCGCGCGAGCGCGTTGCGGCAATGGTACGCAGGAGTAATGTCGGCAACAGGACGAGCGCTCATTGGTTGTCGTCTTGATGTCAGAAGAAGCCCTACGCTTTCGCAAGCGGGCCGCTGACTGCCGAGCACTGGCGAAGAACGCGCGAGACGCTCGCGACCGCGACCTGCTGAACGACATTGCCGAGGATCTCGATGCCGAGGCGGACAAGATCGAGGCCGAAGCTCAAGACAAATCCTGAGCGTCGAGCGTCTTTACCAGCCGTCGACGCTGCCAGATTTCGCACTTGCGCGCGCCACGCTGCATGGTGCGGGCCTGTTCGATGGCCTCCGCGTCGGTTTCGGCCTCGATCCAGTCGGCGAGACTGATCCGTCCGGAACCGTCCAAACAATAGAGCCTGTAATCCGGCATACGCACACCACCGCCCCGTGAGTCGCCTGTACACGGATTTGCGTGACCGGACCATAAGCTTGAATTCAAACGGAAAAGCGACGTGCAAGGCACTTGCGCGACGGCGCCTCCCGCGGCTCCAATCTTCACGAATGTTCGCAGTGACGGCGGTATGCGGCCGGAAGTTTGCCAAGTTTGCTGTCCAACGCGCTTGCACGCGCACACAAGGGGGTGGGGTGCGTCAACTTCGTCAACTTCGCGGGTCCCGCGCCAGCGCGGGCAGTCGAAACGCAGCGATTGCAGCGGTCCTACGCGCGCGCGAAGGCTGGACCGTCCAGCCGTCGTGGCGCGGCCTGCGGGCGGGGAGATTGGGTGGTGCTGTCATTGGGCCTCCAGGGGAAAAGGAGGCGAAGCATTTATCGCATGTCGGGGGCTGTAGGACAGGATTTTCTGGCCTGCGGTGGGCTATCGTGGCGACATGGCCGATTCACTCAGCAAAGCTGAACGAAGCGAGCGCATGTCGCGCGTTCGAGGGCGCGACACGAAGCCCGAAATGGTAGTTCGGCGGCTCGTGCATCGGATGGGCTTTCGTTATCGGCTCCACGACAGGCGATTGCCCGGCGCGCCTGACCTGGTGTTCAAGTCCCGCCGCAAGGCGATTTTTATCCACGGATGTTTTTGGCATCGGCACTCCGATCCGAGCTGCAAACTGGCTAGGATGCCGAAATCGAAGTTAGACTTTTGGCAGGCCAAACTGGAGGGCAACCGGTCGCGCGATTTGCGCAATCAATCCGATTTGGATGCATTGGGTTGGCGGTACCTCGTTGTGTGGGAATGCGAGTTGAGGCATAAAGAACAATTAGAGAACAAGCTACTCGCTTTTTTGACGGAAGGGAAACCCGCATGAAGGCCGTCGAACTGTTTGCTGGTGCTGGGGGACTCGGCATGGGCATCAGCAAGGCCGGCTTCAAACCCGTCGAGATAGTCGAATGGGACAAGTGGTGCTGCGATACCATCAACCAGAACCGAGCGGCTAACGTATCATCCGTGCGCCAATGGCCTCAGCCATACCTGGGCGACATTCGAAATAAAGACTTCCGTCATCTTGAGGGGAAGGTCGACCTCGTAAGCGGTGGACCGCCTTGCCAACCATTTTCATTGGGTGGCAAGCATAAGGCCTACATGGATGCGAGAGACATGTGGCCGCAGGCCGTCCGGGCTATTCGTGAGATCAGGCCGAAAGCGTTCATCTTCGAGAACGTTAAAGGCCTCAAGCGAACCGCGTTCGCGACGTACCTCTCGTACATCAACCTACAACTTCACCATCCTGCAGTGGAGCGGCTCCCATTCGAGGAATGGGAGGACCACTTTGGACGTCTCCAGCAGCATCACTCCGCCAATGAGCATAAGGAGCCCGAATATCGGGTTCTTATCGATCTGCTGAATGCAGCTGATTACGGAGTTCCACAGCGACGTGAACGCATCGTCTTTGTCGGTTTCCGGTCTGACGTCGGCGTACGTTGGAAGTTCCCAGAGAAAACTCACTCGTATGAGGCGTTACTCTGGCATCAGTGTCGCTCACTTGAGTACTGGAACGAACACAGGGTGCCGTTCCACGAGCGAAACACAGAGGTCCGCGCCGAGCTAAGAGCCGATTTATTGCATGAGAAGCCAGCCACAAAGCGTTGGCGGACGGTTCGTGACGCGATCGCCGACCTTCCTGACCCGACGCTTCCGTTCGACAAGAAGGTTCTGAACCATCGGTATCAGCCGGGCGCCCGGTCCTATCCCGGTCATACTGGGAGTCGATTGGATGAACCGGGGAAAACGCTGAAGGCTGGGGTTCACGGTGTGCCGGGCGGCGAAAACATGCTCCTGCGTCCGGACGGGAGCGTTCGATATTTCACCGTTAGAGAAAGTGCACGCTTGCAGACCTTTCCCGATGACTACGAGCTGCATGGGTCGTGGACCGAGGCGATGAGGCAGCTTGGCAACGCGGTCCCCCTCGAACTGGCGCATGTGGTTGCCAAGGACGTTGCCGCGCATCTACGAAAGGCGGCGTGACCGATGACCCGCACTATTTCGAATTTGATCTCGACCGGGGTATCCGAGCTCAAGTCGTAGAACGGCTTGAAGCGAGTCCTCTTTTGCCCCTTGTTCGGGGTGTAGGCCCTGTCTCCAGCGGCATTTACGCCCTCTATTTCCAAGGATCCTTGGTCTATGTTGGCAAGGCCTCACGCGGAACGACGAAGAGTAAACGCACGCTTCGAGCACGGTTAAGCGAGCATGCGGGCAAAATCGCTGGGCGGCAGAACATCACGCTCGCGGCAGTTGAGTGCCGCTATCTGACTTTCACGAGCGAATGGTGGGTATTCGCCGCTGAATTCGCGCTGATTACGCATTACCACCCCCCGTGGAATGAAAGCGGTTTTGGAAGCAAGACTCCCGGGAAAGGGCGTCCGGGAACAGACCGTGTAAGCCGGTGGAATGAGCAGTTTCCCCCGACAGTCCAAAAGCTGCTCGACGAAGCTGAATCGTAACCCTCTCGAGACTTGCCAGCACCCGCGAATATTCCCCATGGAATTTACGCCGGCGTCACATCCCCAGCACCAGTCCCGGCATCCTCGCCCGGCTCGGGCCGCGTGTCGAACACTTCGTCGATGATTCCGAACGCTTTCGCCTCGTCGGCCTCGAGGAACTTGTCGCGGTCCATCGCTTTCTCGATGTCCTCGATCTTCTGGCCGGTATATTTGGCGTAGAGCTCGTTGAGGCGCTGGCGCATGCGCAGGATTTCGCGGGCCTGGATCTCGATGTCGGCGGCCATGCCCTGGGCCCCGCCCGACGGCTGGTGGACCATGATCCGGCTGTTGGTCAGCGCGACCCGCATTCCCGGCTCGCCCGCGGCCAGGAGGAAGCTGCCCATCGACGCGGCCTGGCCGATGCACACCGTCGAAATCTTCGGCCGGATATATTGCATGGTGTCGTGGATGGCGAGCCCGGCGGTGACCACGCCGCCCGGGCTGTTGATGTACATGAAGATGTCCTTCTTCGGATTTTCCGATTCCAGGAACAGCAGCTGGGCGGTGACCAGGCTCGCCATATGGTCCTCGATCGCGCCGGTGATGAAGATGATCCGCTCGCGCAGCAGCCGCGAAAAGATGTCGAAGCTGCGCTCGCCCCGGTTGGATTGCTCGATGACGATTGGGACGAGCTGCGAAACGATGTCCTGATGGTCGATCACGGGTGACGGATCCTCTATTGCTGATGCGTGAGCCTACATCGGGCCGAATGGCCGAAGGTTCAAGCTGGCGACTCTCCTCCCCCGGATTTCCGGGGGAGGTGGCGGTCCGAAGGGCTGACGGAGGGGGTGTGGAGAAGGCCCCTCCACCGCCTTCGGCGGTCCCCCTCCCCTCGAAATCGAGGGGAGGATAAGAAAGGGGCGGCCCGATTTCCCGGACCGCCCAAATTCCCGATCGGCGTTGGCCGAGCTTATTTCATCTTCACCGAGATCCGGCCGTAGAAATAGCGGCCCGGGATATCGTACAGGTTCGGGTCGTAGTTCGGGATTCCGCAGGTGGTGCAGACCGGCGGATCCTTCTTGAAGATGTTGTTGACGCCGACCGCGAGGCCGAGAGCCTTCATGAAGCCCGGCGACCAGCGCGCCTGGGCGTCGAAGTAGGTCCGGGCCGGGATCGTGTGATCGTCGCTCTCGGTCATCTTCGAGGTGTAGCGGCCGATCAGGGTCGCGCCGACCTGGCCCTTGCCCCAGTCGAGCGAGTCGACGATCTTGAGGTGCGGATAGCCGTTGTACGGGCTGCCGATCTCGGTGCCGCGGCGATGCCTGACCTGGGTCCCGGTCGCGGTCGGGATCAGCTCGTCATATTTGCCGAGGAAGCTGTGGTTGGCGGTGAGGACGAACTGACCCAGCGAAGTGGTCGGCAAGCGGCCGCTGAAGTTGACGTCGAGGCCGTTGGTGCGGATCCCGCCGATGTTCTGCAGCACGCCCTGGATCTGGGTGATCTGGCCGGACGGCGTGCGCGGCACTGCGGCGCAGGCCACCGGATCGCCGAGCACATAGCAATTGTCGAGGATGGTCGCGGCGTCGACCTGCTGGATCGCGCCGTTGACCGAGATCCGGTAATAATTGACCTCGATCGAAAGGCGGTGATTGAGCGCCGCCGGGCTATAGACAGCGCCGAGCACCAGCCCCTTGGACGTTTCCGCCTTGAGCTTCTCGTTGCCGCCGGTGACGACCGAAATCTGCGGGTTGTTCTGCTCATAGCCGGCGGGAACGCCGTGGGCCTGGCAGTTGGCAAGCACCGCGCCGGTCGGGTTGGCGCTGGCCGAGCACGGGTCGAGCAGCTGCGCGTCGAACCGGGTCTTGCTGCCGAACAGCTCACCGATCGTCGGCGCGCGGAAGCCGGTTCCGTAGCTTGCGCGGAGCTTGAGGTCGGCGAACGGAGTGACGTTGGCGCCGACTTTCCAGGTCGCCTTGCCGCCCGAGGTCGAATAATCGGAATAGCGAGCGGCGCCGGTCAGCTCGAGGAAGCGCCACACCGGCGCGCTGATTTCGCCGTACACTTCCTTGACGCTGTAGCCGCCCCTGGTCGGCTGCGCCGGAATGTCCGAAGTGAAGCCGGCGGCGGTGATCGGATCGGGATCGAACCGGCCCTTCAGCTTGCGGTATTCGGCGCCGGCGGCAAGGCCGATGTCGCCGCCAGGCAGGCTGAACAGCTTGCCGGAGATGTTGGCGCTGGTGCCCCATAAGTCCTGCTTCGAGCTGTCGTGCTCGACGTAGCCGACATAGCCCAGCATCGCCGGCGTGATCGAGCCTTGGCCGCCGAAGATGTTGAACGGCACGCAGCCCGAAGTTGCCTGGCAGGTCGCGAGCGGGCCAAGCGCGATCGCCAGCTTCTGCGCGTTGACGTTGCCGGTGAACACCTGGTTGGCCTTGTTCTGGCCCCAGATGCCGTTGACGTCCCAGAACCAGTCGCTCGCGCCCAGCGCGACCTTACCGTCGAGGGTGGCCGTGCCGTAATAGGTGTTGACCTTCTGGCGGTAACGGCGCGGGCCGGCCTCGACCATGCGGCGGCCGATGAAGCTGAAGTTGCTGCTGTTGAGGTCTTCCCCGAACGGATTGAAGGGGTTGGTGGAGTCGATCACGATGGTGTCGAGCAAATTGCCGTTGCCCGCGTCGGGACCGACGAACAGCGGCAGCGGCGCCGCCTGGTTCTTCGAATCGCGGCGGTTGTACAGCGCCTTGATCGTGAAGTTGGTGTCCGCGTTGATTTCCTGGCGGACATTGACGAACCCGCCGTACCGCTTGAGCGGAGTCAGCAGGTAATTGTAGGGCGCGAAGTTGAACCGGTCGGCCGAGGTGAACGCCTTATAGTCGCTGTTGGGATCGGTCGGATTTGCCGGATTATAGACCGGCGCTCCGGTCAACACTGGCGCGCGCAGCACGATGCTGGCGACGTCGTTGTCACCGGTGCCGGGCGTCAGGTCGCCGAAGACGATGACGCGGCCGAGCGGCGTTCCCGACGAGCAGCCGCCCTGGGTGCAGCTCGTCCCGTAGGGAGACGGGAAGGCCGAAATCGAGCGATCGCCGGCGAAGACGGCATTGTTCTTCACGAAATTGACGCCGGCGACGATCTGCGTGCTCTTGCCGAGGCCGTTGCCCCAGCTGAGCTGGTAGTTCTGCGAGCGGCCATCGCCCTGGCCATATTCGCCGAGCTGAGCGCTCGCCTGGAAGCCGTCCTGCTCATGCTTGGTGATGATGTTGACGACGCCGGCGATGGCGTCGGAGCCGTAGATCGCCGAAGCGCCGTCCTGGAGCACTTCGACGCGCTCGATCATCGATTCCGGAATGGCGTTGAGGTCGACCGAGCCCGGGACGCCCGTCGCCGAGGCGCCGTTGACGAAGCGCATGCCGTCGACCAGCACCAAGGTGCGCTTCGAGCCCAGGTGGCGAAGATCAATTTCCGCAGCGCCGGCGCCGACGCCCGCGCCGTCCGGCGGATTGCCGTTGTTGCCCGAGGTGTTGAACTTGCCGTTGAGGCCGCCGCCGACGCTCGGAAGGCGCTGAAGCACTTCGCTGACGCTGTTGAGGCCGGTCTTGTCGATGTCGCTCTTGTCGACGAAGGTGACCGGCGTCTTCTGATCGAGCGGATTGTGGCGGATGCGCGAGCCGGTGATGACGATCTCGCCCTGCCTGCTCGTCGCCGCGACCGGCGAGGCCTGGGCGTTCTGGACGTCCGCCGGCGGCAGCGAGGAGCCTTGCGCCAGTGCCGCGCTGCTTCCAGCGGCCAGGGCAACGAACGCCACACTCGCACGAAGAGTCGTATCAATCCGCTTCATAAAATCCCCTTGAGCGCGCGGCCCACCGCCGCGCTTCAGATGTAATCGACTGGGAGCTAACCGAGGTTAGATCACGGAGAAAGCGGACTGTAACGAATGCGAAACAATTCCCGCCGAGTGATGCAAATGGATTACACCTCGCCGGGAGCGCGCAGCGAAAGATAGGCCAGGCGCCGGACTTCGCGGCGGCCGCGGGTGACCGTGTCGAGGATCAGCCCGGTGAAGAAGCACAGAACGGCAATGATCGTCATCCCGGTGACCAGGATTGCGGTCGGCAGCCGTGGCACCAGACCGGTGTGCAGGTAGGTCACGATCAACGGGACCGAAAGCAGGATTGCCAACGCAAGCAGGAATGCGCCGAGGCTGCCGTAGAACAGCACCGGCCGTTCGATCCGGTACAAAGTGATGATCGTCCGCAGGATCCGCCAGCCGTCGCCAAAGGTGGACAGCTTGGAGTGCGAGCCTTCGAGCCGCGCCGCATAGGCGGTCTCGACCTCGCCGACCGGCATCCTCAGCTCGAGCGCGTGAACGCTCATCTCGGTCTCGATCTCGAACCCGGCCGAAAGCACCGGGAAGCTCTTCGCGAATCGGCGCGAGAACACCCGGTAGCCGGAGAAAATGTCGCTGAAGCTGCGGCCAAACAGGCCCGACAGCAGGCCCGTGAAGACCTTGTTCCCAAGCACATGGCCGCCGCGGTACGCCTCTTTCTCTTCATGGCGGCGGGTCCCGACGACCATGTCGAGCCGGTCCGCGAGCAACAGGTCGACCATCGCCGGCGCCGCCTTCGGGTCGTAGGTCAAATCGCCATCGGCCATGACGTAGACGTCGGCGTCGATGTCGGCGAACATCCGCCTGACGACATGACCCTTGCCCTGTTGCCGCTCGGTGCGGACGACCGCGCCGGCCTTGGCCGCGACCTTGCGCGTCCGGTCGCTGCTGTTGTTGTCATAGACGTAGACCGTCGCGCCCGGCAGCGCCGCGCGAAAGCCGGCGACCGTCGCGCCGATCGCCGCTTCTTCGTTGTAGCAGGGCAGGAGCACGGCAATGCGGGGCTGGGCAGTGCTGGCCAAAGATCCCTCTCCGTCACCCCCGCGGACGCGGGGGTCCCGCTGCTTTCCTACAGCAGTCTTCAGAGAAACGGGATTCCCGCTTTCGCGGGAATGACGATTCATTTGCCCTTTTTGGCCGGTTTCTTTGCCGCGAGCTTCGCCGCCGGCTTCTTGGCCGGAGCCTTCTCCGCCTTGGCCGGCTTGGCTTCCGCCTTCTTGGCTGGCTTCGCGGCCTTCGCCTCGGGCGCCTTGGCGGCCGCGGCGTCCTTCAGCGGCTTGGCGGGCTTGGGCTTGGCAGAGGCCTTCTCGACCGATCCCTTGGCCGGCTCTTCCGGCTGAGGCGCGGCTTCGGCCTTGGCCTTCTTCGCCGCAGGCTTCTTCGCCCTCTTGGCGGCCGGGGCATGGTGGTCATGGCCGCAGCCGGGGCCGTGGACATGGCCTTCCTCGGACTCGAGGTCAGCCTCGAGCTCCTCGCGCGTTGCCTTGCGGTCGGTCACGTCGGCCTTGGCGAAGAGAAAGTCGACGACCTTGTCCTCGTACATCGGGGCGCGCAACTGGGCGGCGAGCATCGGTTCCTGCTGGATCAGCTGGAGGAAACGCTCGCGGTCCTTACCCTGATACTGCGCCGCGGCCTGGGAAATCAGGCGGTTCATTTCCTGCTCGCTGATCTCGACGCCGTTGGCCGCACCGATTTCGGACAGCAGCAGTCCGAGCCGCACGCGGCGCTCGGCGATGTGGCGATACTCGGCCGCGTCTTTCTCGATCTCCGCCAGAGCAGCGTCCGGATCGGCCTCGTGGCTCGCCTCGTGCCGCAGCTGGTTGAGGATGTTCTGATATTCGGCCTCGACCATCGATTCCGGCACCACGAAATCGTGGCGGGCGGCGAGCTCGTCGAGCAGCTGGCGCTTCATGTGGGTGCGGGTCAGGCCGTTGAGTTCCTGCGCCTGCTGGTCGCGGATCAGGCCCTTCAATTGCTCGAGGTCGGTGAGGCCCAAGGTCTTGGCGAATTCGTCGTCAATCCTGGTCTCGCCGGCGGTCTTCACCCCCTTCACGCTAACCGCGAAGGCCGCGTCCTGGCCCTTGAGGGTCTCGACCGGATAATCGTCCGGGAACGTCACCTTGAGCTCGCGGCTGTCGCCGGCCTTGGCGCCGATCAGCTGCTCTTCGAAGCCGGGAATCAGCCGTCCCGAGCCAAGCTCGACCGACATGTCCTCGCCCTTGCCGCCGTCGAACGGAGTGCCGCCGACCTTGCCTTCGAAATCGATCACGACGAGGTCGCCGGCGGCCGCTGGATGCTTCCTGGGCGCATCTTCCCAGCGCTTGCTCTGGCTTGCCAGCTGCTTGATCTGCTCGTCGACCTGCTTCTCGTCAGGATCGACGCTCAGCCGATCGAGCTTGAGCTTGTCGATCTGCGGCGCTGGGACGTCGGGCAGCGCCTCCAGGCTAACCCGGACCTCCGCATCCTTGCCTGGCTCATATTGATCGTCGAGCTCGACCTGCGGCTGCAGAGCCGGGCGAACATTGTTCTCGGTCAGCAGCTGCTGGACGCCTTCGCGGACGGCGCCATCGAGCGCGTCGCGGCGAAGCGAATCGCCGTGCATCTTGCGGATCAGGTTCGGCGGCACCTTGCCGGGACGGAAGCCCGGCATCCGCACTTGCGGGGCGATGCGCTTCACTTCGCTCTCGACCCGCGCCTCGATGTCCTCGGCTGGGATGGTCAGCATGAAGGCGCGCTTGAGGCCCTCGTTGTGCGTCTCGACGGTCTTGATGGTCACTGGATCAAATCTCACAACAATTAGGCGGCTGAGCGATTTTTCGTGCTCGGGCATCACCGGGGATGCCTGCGCAGCGAATTCCGTACTCGGACATCCACTGGATGTCCTCAGTGCGAATTCCGTACTCGGACATCCACTGGATGTCCTGCGTGCGGAATTGGTGCGGGCGGAGGGACTCGAACCCCCACGGTCTCCCACTGGAACCTAAATCCAGCGCGTCTACCAATTCCGCCACGCCCGCTCGGACGCCCTGAAAGGATGCGGGCCTATAACAGGCATGGGCGGTTGGGCAAGCCGCCGCAGGCAGCAACCCTCGCAACGCGCAGGCGTTTCGTCCCGCAAGAGGAGATCGCGATGCAGCAGCAGCCACCACTGCCCGACGAGCCGGGCCAGCCGCCAACACGGCCCGAACCCGCCCAACCCGGCCAGCCGAGCACTGCTCCGCCCGAGGAACCAGGTCCCAAACCGAATATCGACGTGCCGTCGCCATCAACGCCTG
Organism: Pseudomonadota bacterium; assembly: GCA_040390085.1. Taxonomy (GTDB): domain Bacteria; phylum Pseudomonadota; class Alphaproteobacteria; order Sphingomonadales; family Sphingomonadaceae; genus Sphingomicrobium. Next base: position 45,164 of record JAZJZB010000052.1, read on the forward strand.
GAACCCAGCCGCCGACGACCCCGATTTCGCCAGTCGGCTAAGCGCTGCATCAGGCTTCCTCCAAGCGACCCGCATGCGCCCTTCCCAACGCTGACCAGGCGGCGATCATGAGCGAATGGGAGATCAAGGAAAAGACCGCGTTTTTAGGTGCTTAGCGTCCACCGCGTGCGACCGGCGGACCCGCGCCGGCGGGGCATGCGGCGGCTCCGGCAAGGCAGTGACCATCGACCGAGCCGGGCGCGATGTCGAGCCCGATCGTCGCCGCAAGCGTCGGCATGATGTCGACCGTGTCGGCCGCTTGCTCGACCGTCGTCGCGGTCAGCCCGGGCCGCCAGAACAGGATCGGCACGCGGCGGTCATAGTCCCACGGGCTGCCGTGGGTGGCGACATAGCGGCTGGTGTCGGCGATCGGGGTGATGTCCGTCTTGAGCAGCACCACGAAATCGCCGGAGCGGCCCGGATAATAGCTCGCCCGCGCCCGCTCGATCAGGCTCCAGCGGTCCGGCGCGCCGGTCGCCAGCGGGGTCGCAGCGAGCTCGGCGGCGGTGAACACGGCCTCGACCCGCGGGCTTGCGCGATAGGCTGCGACCGCGGCGGCAAGCACCTTCTTCTGGTCGGCCGCGGGCAAGGAATGATCGATGTAAATGTCGCCAAAGCTGCTCTCGCCGAGCAGGGCCGGGCCGGCGATGCCGAGCGATGCACTCAGCTTGCGGCCCATCGCCGAAGCGCCGAGCGCGGCGTCGACCCGAGCCGCCGCCGGCACGCCGGCAAGCCGCTCGCGTTCGGGGATGTCCTTGCCGCCGTGGTCGGCGGTCAGCGCCACCGAATAGTCGATCCCGCGCGCATCGAGCACTTTGAGGAAGTCGCCGATCTCGCGGTCGAGCTCGGTCAGCTGGAGGCACATCTCCTCGCCCTCGGTGCCGTAGCTGTGGCCGACATAGTCGGTCGCGGACAGGCTGACGGCGAGCACGTCGGGACTGGGCCCCCGGCCAAGCCGCATCTCGTCGACCAGCGCCGCGGCGAGCGCGAGCGTGTCGCCGTCGAGTTCCGGCGAAGCGCGGAACGCGGCCTGGTCGCCGGCGGCGCGCGCGAAGCGCCCGGTGCCGACCGGCTTGCCGCCGCCTTCGACTGCGACCAGCTTTTCCTTGGCCAGGCAGAACGGAGTCGGCTCGAGCGGCGGACGGGCCTGGCCGAGGCCCTGGGCGACCAACGCGTTCACCTTGGTGACCGACTGCGGCACCGCGGCGCCATCCAGATCGGTCGCGAACTTGGCGCCGGTCCAGTACCAGCGCTGGTCGGCCCGGTGGCCGCTCATCATCACCGCCGCCCGGTCCTTGCCGGACACGGCGACGTTGCGGCTGGACGGCCAGCGCGCCTTCATCAGCTCGCCGAGCGTCGGCACCATCAGATGCCTGGGCGAAACCTTGTAATTGGCCGAGCTTGAGCCCGGCGCGGTCTCGTCCTCGGCGCAATAGACGTTCTTGTCGGGACGCGCCGCCGCCTGGTCGATCCACACATTGGCGATGATCCCCGTCCGCGCTGGGTGATCGCCGGTAAGGATCGTCGAATGGCCGGGGCAGGTCTCGGTGGCGGCGTGGCTCTGATAGCCGTTGCGGAACACCGTCCCGCCCGCGAGGCGGGCCAGGCCGCCGGTGAATTGCGGACGATATTCGTCGAACAAATCGGCCGAGAACTGGTCGATCGAGAAGACGACCAGGAGTTTGGGGGAATTCGCGGGTTGCGCGGTGGATTGACTGGCAAAGAGCGCGGCGGCCGCGGCGATGACGGGTTTGAGCATGGGCGCCTTGTACCCCGGCGAAGGCCGGGGTCCAGCCCGCCACAAGGAACGGCGCAGTAGCGCCGCCTGGGCCCCGGCCTTCGCCGGGAACAAGTCAGCCGAGCTTCGCCCGAAGCCGCTCGTTGACCAGCTGCGGGTTGGCCTTGCCGGCCATCGCCTTCATCACCTGGCCGACGAAGAAGCCGAACAGCGGCAGCTTGCCGGCGCGATATTCGGCGACCTTGTCGGCGTTGGCCGCAAGCACCTTGTCGATCTCGGCGTCGATAGCGCCGGTGTCGCTGGTCTGCCTGAGGCCGCGCTCCTCGACGATTGTTTCCGGGTCATCGCCAAAGTGCCCGGAGTTCTCATCAAGCATCAGCTCAGAGACCTGCTTAGCCAAGGTTTTGGAGATGACGCCTGTGGCAACCAAGCCAAGCAGGCTTGCCGCCTGGCGCACTGAGATTGGACTCTCTTCAATCTTGCGGCCTGTACGGTTGAGCATCCCAAAAAGCTCAGAAACAACCCAATTGGCCGCCTCAGCAGCCAAGTCAGGCTTTTGAAGGCCATCAAGCAAGTTGTCGAAATACTGTGCAGTCTCGACCTCGGCGGTCAAAACGCTGGCATTGTAGGGAGTTATGCCGAGCCCTTCGTACCGTTTACGCTTCGCATCCGGCAGCTCGGGCAGCGACCCGCGGCATTCCTCGAGGAACCCTTCGTCGAGCTCGAGCGGAAGCAGGTCCGGGTCGGGGAAATAGCGGTAGTCGTGCGCGTCCTCCTTGGAGCGCAACGGCCGCGTGACACCCTTGTCGGGGTCGAACAGGCGCGTTTCCTGGACGATCGTGGCCCCGCTTTCGAGCGCCTCGACCTGGCGCTTCGCCTCATGCTCGACGACGGCCATGACAAAGCGGACGCTGTTGACGTTCTTGGTCTCGGTCCGGGTGCCGAGCTCGCCGCTGCCGGCCTTGCGCACGCTGACATTGACGTCGGCGCGCATCGAGCCCTCCTCCATATTGCCGTCGCACGAGCCGACGTAGCGGAGGATCGACCTGAGCTTCCTCAAATAAGCCCCTACTTCTGCTGGAGAACGCATGTCGGGCCGCGACACGATTTCCATCAGCGCGACGCCGCAGCGGTTGAGGTCGACGTAGCTCATCGTCGGATGCTGGTCGTGCATGAGCTTGCCCGCGTCCTGCTCGACGTGGATCCGCTCGATGCCGATGTTTTTGGCGCTGCCCTCGTCCTTCTCGTCGGTCAGTATCTCGACCTCGCCCTCGCCGACCAGCGGATGATAGAGCTGGCTGATCTGATAGCCCTGCGGCAAATCGGCATAGAAATAGTTCTTCCGGTCGAAGCGGCTCCGGCGGTTGATCTTCGCATCGAGCGCCATTCCGGTGCGCACCGCCTGGCGGATGCATTCCTTGTTCGGCACCGGTAGCATCCCCGGCATCGCCGCGTCGACCAGGCTGACCTGCGTGTTCGGCTCGGCCCCAAACGTCGTCGAGGCGCCGGAAAAGAGCTTGGCCTTGCTCGCGGTGATCTGGGCGTGGACCTCGAGGCCGACCACCACCTCCCACTCTCCGGTTTCGCCTTTGACCCGGTACGGTGCGCTCATTTCGCCTGCCTCAGCATGAAGAGATGCGACGAGACCACCACCGCGAAAGCGGCGGCCCAGCCAATTGCGACCGGCGCCAACGAGGAGAGATCAAGATAGGTGTCTCCGCGGATCATGAAGAAGAAGACTATCCCAAAAAAGACGATCGCAAGCGGCAATTTCCACGATCCGCGATGCGTGCCGCGAATGACATGAATCAAATTCCTCACCGCAACCAGCAGGCAGACCAGAATGACCAGCGCCAGCGCCAGGATCAGGCCCTTGTGCGGTGACAGATGCGCTTCGCCGAGGACGTCGCCGATGTAGCCGCCGAGCGCAGCCCCGAAGATGACGTTGATGAGATCGATCCGTCGATCGAGCTCCTTCTCCTCTTCTTCGCGGGCGCGCTCCTTCACCACCATCTCTCCGCCCGGTGGGTGAAGCCCGCGCGCTCCTCGATCGCCAGGCCGGCGTTGAGCACCGTCTGCTCGTCGAGCTCGTTGCCGATCAGGTGGAGGCCGAGCGGGAGGCCCTGCTCGTCGAGGCCGCCGGGGACGCTCATCGCCGGCAGGCCGGCAAGGCTGGCCGGGACCGCGAACACGTCGTTCAGATACATCGCCAGCGGATCGGTCGTCTCGCCGATCCCGAACGCGGCCGACGGCGCGGTCGGGGTGAGGATCACGTCGCACTGCTCGAACGCGTTGCGGAAATCCTGCTTGATCAGCGCCCGCACCTTCTGCGCCTTGGTGAAATAAGCGTCGTAGAAGCCGGCCGAGAGCACATAGGTGCCGATCATGATTCGCCGCTTGACCTCGGCGCCGAAGCCCGCCGCGCGGGTGGCCGCATACATGTCGTCGAGGCTCTTCACCCCCTCGACCCTTAGCCCGTAGCGGACCCCGTCATAGCGGGCGAGGTTCGAGGACGCTTCGGCCGGGGCAATGATATAATAGGTCGGGAGCGCATATTTGGTGTGCGGGAGGCTGATCTCGACCGGGGTCGCGCCGGCGTCCTTCAGCCACTCGATCCCGCGGTCCCACAGCGCGTTGATCTCGGCCGGAACGCCATCGATCCGATATTCCTTCGGAATCCCGACGCGCTTGCCCTTGAGGTCGCTCGATAGTTTCTTTTCCCACTGCGGCACCGGCGCGTCGAGCGAGGTCGAATCCTTGGCATCGAACCCGGCCATCGCCTCGAGCAGGATCGCGCAATCGCGCACGGTCCTGGCCATCGGCCCGGCCTGATCGAGCGAGCTTGCGAAGGCGACCACGCCCCACCGCGAGCAGCGGCCATAGGTCGGCTTGATCCCGCAGATTCCGGTGAAGGCCGCCGGCTGGCGGATCGATCCGCCGGTGTCCGTGCCGGTCACGCCCGGCGCGATCCCGGCAGCGACCGCAGCCGCCGAACCGCCCGACGAGCCGCCCGGAGTCAGCCCGACATTGCTGTCCTTGCGCCGCCACGGGCTGATCACCGGCCCGTAGGCGCTGGTCTCGTTCGACGAGCCCATCGCGAACTCGTCCATGTTGAGCTTGCCGAGCATTCCGGCCCCGGCCTTGCGCAGATTGGCAGTGACGGTGCTCTCGTAGGGCGGGCGGAAGTCCTTGAGGATCCGGCTGCCGGCGGTCGAATCGACGCCTCGGGTCGCGAACAGGTCCTTGATGCCGAGCGGAATACCGGCGAGCGAAGGCAGATCGCCATTGCCGCGCGCCTTATCGGCAACCTCGGCGGCCGCGAGCGCGTCGTCGGGCGTCATGACCGTATAGGCATTGAGCGCCTTTGACGCCGCGACCGCGGCGTTGAACCCTTCGGCGATCTCGCGCGCCGTGAACTCGCCCGAGCGCAACCCGTCGCGAAGCTCGGCGATCGTTTTGGAAGTGAGTTCAGCCATTAGCCCGTCACCCCCGCGAAAGCGGGGGTCCCGCTTTTCCTTTCGATGGCTGGAGGAAGGCAGCGGGATTCCCGCTTTCGCGGGAATGACGAATGAAGGGCGTGTTTCACTCGATCACCTTCGGAACTGCGAAGAAGCCGTGCTGCGCGTCCGGCGCGTTGGCGAGCACGTCCTCGCGGATGTTGCCGTCGGTCACCGCGTCGTCGCGCAGCCGAAGCTTGAGGTCGATGACCTGCGCGAGCGGCTCGACGCCGTCCGTGTCGACCTCGCCGAGCTGCTCGACCCAGCCGAGGATATTGTTGATCTCGGGCACCAGCCGTTCGAGCTCCTCCTCGCTCATCGCGATCCGCGCGAGCTTGGCGATGTGACGAACCTGTTCTGAAGTGATGGACATTCGATTCCTTGGCCGGGACGCACCGCAGAGCGATGCTTGGGGCGCGATAGCCGCGCGCTTCCAGCCCTTCAACCGCCTTGCCGGTAGCCGTGCGCGCCAATAGGGCCGCGGCTGATGTGCGCGCGCAGATTCCTCGGGGTCATTTTCATTTTCACGCTGCTCGTCGTCGCCGGCGCGTTTGCGATCTTCCAATGGGGCGGGAGCGTCCTCGTCAAGGAAGCGACGCCGACCGGCCACTTCCAGGCGCCGGCGGCCGGTGGCGGGCCCGATTATTCGGCGACGAGCTCTTGGCTCGCGCGCCCCGGGCTCGATCGGCCGGCCGATTGGAAACCGGCCGATCCGCCGCCGCTGCCGAGCGGCCCGAACAATGCGGCGATCTTCTACATCCATCCGACCACCTATCTCGACCGCGACCGCTGGAACGCCCCGCTCGAGGATCGCGGTGACACCGCATTCCGGACCGGCCTGTTCCTGCAGAGCCAGGCGAGCGCCTTCGCCGACCTCGGCGAGCTGTGGGCGCCGCGCTATCGCCAGGCGGCCTATGGCGCTTTCCTGCTCAAGAGCGATGACGCGCAACGAGCGCTCGACCTCGCTTATGGCGACGTCGCCGCGGCCTTCGACGAGTTCGCCAAGCGCAGCGGCGGCCGGCCGATCATCCTTGCCGGCCACAGCCAGGGCGCGCTCCATCTCGAGCGGCTGCTGCGCGAGAAGGTCGCCGGCAAGCCGGTCGCGAGGCGGGTTGTGGCTGCTTACGTTGTCGGCTGGCCAGTCAGCACCACAGCCGATCTGCCAGTTCTCGGGCTGCCGCCGTGCACCGCGCCGGACCAGGCCGGCTGCATCCTGTCGTGGATGAGCTTCGGCGAGCCGTCCAACCCCGACCTGATCCTCGACCAATGGGAGAAAACCACCGGCCTGATCGGCGGCAAGCGGCGGCAAGAGGACATATTGTGCATCAATCCGATCAGCGGCGTCGAGAATGGCCCAGCCGCGGCTGCCGACAATCCCGGCACGCTGGCGCCAAGCGGCGACCTCCGCTCGGCGACCCTGTCCCCAGGCGCAGTCGGCGCGCATTGCGACAAGGGCCTGCTGATCCTCGACGGCGCGATTCCGCCGCTCGGCCCCTATGTGCTGCCGGGCAACAATTACCACGTCTACGACTACGCCTTGTTCTGGGGCGCGATCCGGCGCGACGCAGCGCGGAGGCTTGCCGCATGGCATCGCTGATCGCCGCCGACGCTGGCGAGTTCGCGGCCGCGCTGGAAAGCGGCGGCAAGCTTGCCGGCCTCGACGGCACAAAGACGATCGGCCTGGCGATTTGCGACGCCGGCTGGCATTTCGCCGGCCCCGCCGAGACGATCCGCCGAACCAAGTTCACCCACGACCTTGAAGCCCTGCGCGGCTTTGTGGCCCGCGAGCATATCGTCGGCCTGGTCGTCGGCCTCCCGCTCAGCATGGACGGCAAGGATTCCCCCCGTACCCAGTCGGTCCGCGCTTTTGCCCGCAACCTCGCCCCGCTCGAGCTTCCGGTCCTGCTGTGGGACGAGCGGTGGTCGACCCAGGCGGTCGAGCGGGCGATGATCGAGGCCGACGTCAGCCGCGCCCGCCGCGCCGAGAAAGTCGACGCGCTCGCCGCCGCCCATATCCTGCAGGGCGCGATCGACGCGCTGGCCAATCTTTCGGCGCCGGAATAAGCGAGGCGCTTGTGGACCTGCTTTCAATCGATTCGCTGAGCGACGGCCAGGTCGGGCAGATCCTCGACCGCGCGGACCAGTTTTTCGCCGACAATCGAAACGGCCGGTCGAGCCAAGCCCTGGCCGGCAATATCCTGTTCAACCTGTTCTACGAAAATTCGACCCGCACCGCGATGTCGTTCGCGACCGCGGCGCACCGGCTGGGCGCCTCGGTCGTCGCGCTGTCGGTCGAGCATAGCTCGGTCAAGAAAGGCGAGACTCTGGAGGACACCGCGCGCACGCTAAATGCGATGCGGCCCGACGCGCTGGTCATCCG
>JAZJZB010000053.1:0-11348 GCA_040390085.1 Pseudomonadota bacterium
ATCTCGGCTGGTCCGAGCCGACGGTCGTGATCCGGTTCTGGATCATCAGCTTCGTCCTCGCGCTCGCCGGCCTCGCGACGCTGAAGCTCAGGTGATCACGGCACGCGCCTTCGCCGGCAAGCATTATGCGGTGTACGGGCTGGCGCGGTCCGGGCTGGCGACGGTGGAGGCGCTGCTTGCCAGCGGGGCGAAGGTCACCGCGTGGGACGATCGGTTGCTCCCCGGCGAAGGCCGGGGCCCAGGCCGCGGCGAAGCAGCGGTTCCCGCTGCCCTGGACCCCGGCCTGCGCCGGGGCACAGAAATCGCGAACTTGAATGAGGCCGACCACACTCAATTCGACAGCCTGGTCGTCACCCCTGGGCTCCCGCTCAACCGCCACCCGATCGCCCAGCGCGCCCGCAGCGCAGGCGTCGAGATCATCGGCGACATCGAGCTGTTCGCCCGCGCCCGGCCCGAGCTTCCGCCCCACAGGGTGGTCGGCATCACCGGCACCAACGGCAAGTCGACCACCACTGCGCTGGTCCACCACATCCTCCAGACCGCCGGCGTGCCGACGACGATGGGCGGCAACATCGGCCTGCCGATCCTTGCCCAGGACCCGCTGCCCGAAGGCGGGGTCTATGTGCTCGAGCTGTCGAGCTACCAGATCGACTTGACGCAGAGCCTCGACTGCGAGGTGGCGGTGCTGCTCAACATCACGCCCGACCATCTCGACCGCTACGAGAGCTTCGAGGCGTACGCGGCGTCGAAGGACCGATTGCTCGAGATGCAGTCCGCCGATCACAAGGCGATCATCAATTGGCCAGCATTCGAGGCAGGCCTGATCAACCCGGGAAGTGCTGGTTTCAACGGGATCGTTCCGCTCAGGCCTAACGAGCAGGAGAATTGGCCTGCGCTGCAAGGCCCGCATAACGCCGAGAATGCGGATGCCGCTCGACAAGCGTGCGGATGGCTCGGTCTCTCAGAGGAGCAGATTGATCAGGGCCTCCGCACCTATCCCGGCCTCCCTCACCGCATGGAGCGGATCCGCGACAAGGATGGCGTCACCTTCGTCAACGACAGCAAGGCGACCAACCCGACCGCAACCGCTCCGGCGCTCGCCGCATTTGAAAAAATCCGCTGGATCTGCGGCGGGCAGGCGAAGACCGACAATCTCGACGAATGCGCCCCGCATTTCGGCCATGTGCGCAAGGCCTATACCATTGGCGAAGCGGGCGAATTGTTCGCTTCGCTCTTGTCGCCGCACATGGACGTGTCACAGTGCCAGACCTTGGAGCGCGCGGTTGGCGAGGCGGCGGCTGAGGCGGAGCGCGGCGATACCGTGCTGCTGTCCCCCGCCTGCGCCAGTTTCGACCAGTTCCGCGACTTCGAAGATCGCGGGGCCCAGTTCCGGGCTTTGGTGGAGGGGTTATGATCGGGAGCATCTCCGGCAGGATCAAAGCCAAGGCGGCGCTGATGGACCCGAGCCATTACGGCCGCTCCGACACCTCGGCGATGGGTCGGTGGTTCTGGGAAATCGACAAGGTCCTGCTGCTGCTGATCAGCGTGCTGATCGCGATCGGGCTGATCGCCGTCGCGGCCGCTTCGCCCGCCGCCGCGCAGCGCTATTCGGGCGGCAACGTCCGCTTCAACGAGCTTTACTATTTCTGGCGCCAGCTCGCGTGGATCGCGATCGGCGTGCCGGTGATGATCGGAATTTCGATGATGCCGCGCGAGCGTGCGCGGCGGCTCTCGCTGGTCGGGGCTGCGCTGTTCTTCGTCCTGCTCATCCTGGTGCCGATCGTAGGGCCCGAGCATAATGGCGCCCGGCGCTGGATCGAATTCGGAGTCGGCCAGGTCCAGCCTTCGGAGTTCCTCAAACCCTTCTTCGTCGTCGCCATGGCCTGGCTGCTCAGCCTCAAGGACGGCGACAAGTCGCTTCCGGTCTATCCGATCTCGGCGGTGGTCGTCGGCGGCGTCGCCTACCTGCTGATGAAGCAGCCGGACTTCGGAAGCACGATCATCTTTTGCGCGGTGTGGGTGGCGATGCTCGCGCTCGCCGGCGTGTCGATCCGGATCCTCGGCGGGCTCGCAGTCGCCGGCGTGGTCGGCGTCGTCCTCGCCTATTTTCTCTATGACGTGGCGACGACCCGCATCGACGAGTTCCTGTTCGGCACCGGCGACAACTTCCAGGTCGAGAATGCGATGCGGACGCTGACCGCCGGCGGTCTGTTCGGAATGGGCCCGGGCGGCGGCACGCGCAAGTTCGGGCTGCCCGAGCCGCATACCGATTACATTTTCTCGGTGATCGGCGAGGAGTTCGGGCTGATCGCCTGCCTCGCCATCGCGCTTCTCTATCTCGGCATCGTTGCACGCGTGCTGATCAAGCTGCTCGATGAAGATTCGGGTTTCGCGATCCTCGCTTCTGCCGGCCTTGCGATCGAGTTCGGGCTGCAGGCGCTGATCAACATGATGGTCAACGTCCAGCTCGCCCCGTCCAAGGGCATGACCCTGCCGTTTATCAGCTATGGCGGATCATCGATGCTGGCGCTGTCGATCGGCATGGGCTTGCTCCTCGCCTTCACGCGGCGGAACCCGTATCTCACGCGTTCACCCTATGTGGTGAAGTGGAGCGGGGAGAGCCTGACGGCATGAACTTCGTATTGGCGGCCGGAGGAACCGGCGGTCACATGATCCCGGCGCATGCGCTGGCCGCCGAGCTCAAGGGCCGCGGCCACGGCGTGCTGCTGATCACCGACGACCGCGGCGCGCGCTTCCCCGGCCTGTTCAAGGATGTTCCCGTGCATATCCTGCCGGCGGGCCGGCTCGGCGGCGGGCCGATCGGCTGGCTCAAGGCGCTCGGCGCGGTCGCCAAGGGGCGCGCCCAGGCCAAAAGGCTGTACCGCGAGCATCAGCCCGACGCGGTGGTCGGGTTCGGCGGTTATCCGGCCTTTCCGGCATTGCTGGCGGCGAGTGCGCTACGCATCCCGACCGTGCTGCATGAGCAGAATGCGGTGATCGGGCGGGTCAATCGCCTGCTCGCCGGCGAGGCCGAGGCGATCGGCATCGCTTACGACGAAATCGACCGGCTGAAGGCCAGGTACAAGGACAAAGCGGTGCTGATCGGCAACCCGGTCCGCGAGGAGATCGCCAGGCTCGGCGAGCTGCCGTTCCCGGCGTTCGACGACGTCGCGCCGCTCAAGATCCTGGTCACCGGCGGAAGCCAGGGCGCGAGCGTGCTGAGCCGGGTCGTTCCGGCCGGCCTGGGCATGCTCGAGCCATCGCTTCGCCGCCGCCTGCAGGTCGTCCAGCAATGCCGGCCCGACGACATCGAGCGGGTGCGCAAGCAATATGCCGAGCTCGGGATCCCGGCGGAGCTGACGACCTATATCGAGGACATGGCCGAGAAGCTTGCGGACGCTCATTTGGTGATCGGCCGGGCCGGGGCCTCGACCGTCGCCGAGCTGACCGTTGCCGGGCGGCCGGCGATCCTGATTCCGTTCGCTGCGGCGACCGACGACCACCAGACCGCCAACGCGCGCGAGATGGTCAGTGCTGGCGGCGCCCGCGCGATCGCCGAGGCGAGCTTTACGCCCGAGGTTCTGGCGCGCCAGATCGAGGCGCTGGCGATGGACCCGATCGCGCTGAGCAACGCCGCCGCCCGCGCCTTGTCGGTGGGCCGTCCGCATGCCGCGCGCGATCTTGCCGACCTCGTCGAGCGGGTCGGCAAGGGAGTCGCACCGGTCGCGGTCGGGCCCGCCCTCAGCCCGCGCGTCCGCGCAACCGCGCCCGTCGGAGGGATGCCGGCGTGAAGGCGATGGGCACCGACATCGGCACGATCCATTTCGTCGGCATCGGCGGAATCGGCATGTCCGGCATCGCCGAAGTGATGCACCAGCTCGGCTACAAGGTGCAGGGCTCCGACGTCGCCGACAGCTACGTGGTCGAGAAGCTGCGCAAGGAAGGCATTCCGGTCACTATCGGCCATTCGAGCGACAACCTCGGCGACGCTGCAGTCGTCGTCTGCTCAACCGCCATCAAGGACAGCAACCCCGAGATCCAGGCCGCGGCGGAGCGCCGCCTGCCGCGGGTCAAGCGCGCCGAGATGCTCGCCGAGCTGATGCGGATGCAGAAGACGGTCGCGGTCGCGGGCACGCACGGCAAAACCCCGACGACGTCGATGGTCGCCGCGCTGCTCGACGGCGGCGGGCTCGACCCGACGGTGATCAACGGCGGGATCATCAATCGCTACGGCTCCAACGCCCGGCTCGGCAAAAGCGAGTGGTGGGTGATCGAGGCCGACGAGAGCGACGGCAGCTTCCTCCGCCTCGATGGGACGATCGCGGTCGTCACCAACATCGATCCCGAGCATCTCGAACATTACGGCAGCTTCGACCGGGTGAAGGACGCGTTTGTCGAGTTCATCGAGAACGTGCCCTTCTACGGGCTCGCAGTGCTTTGCGTCGACCATCCCGAAGTGCAGAGCCTGATCGGCCGAATCCGCGACCGGCGGATTGTCACTTACGGTTTTTCCGCACTCGCCGACGTTCGCGCCGACAACGTGACACCCGTTCCCGGCGGGAGCCGGTTCGACGCCGTAATCCTCGGCAAGGAGGGCGAACGGCGCACGATCGAAGGCGTGCACGTGCCCATCCCCGGCCGCCACAACGTCCAGAACGCGCTTGCCGCGCTCGCGGTCGCGGTCGAGATGGGAATCGCCGACGAAGCGATCACTGCCGCGTTCGACAAGTTCGAAGGGGTCAAGCGCCGCTTCACCAAGGTCGGCGAAGTCGACGGCGCAGTGGTCATCGACGATTACGCCCATCACCCGACCGAGATCCGCGCGGTCCTGTCCGCAGCGCGCGAGGGCGCCGAGGGCCGGGTGATCGCGGTCATGCAGCCGCACCGCTACACCCGCCTGCAGTCGCTGATGGAAGAGTTCCAGAACGCGTTTAACGATGCCGACGTGGTGTTCGTGACGCCGGTCTATCCCGCCGGCGAAGAACCGATCGAGGGCGTCGATTCCGCCGCATTGGCCGAGGGCCTGCGCGCGCACGGCCATCGCATGGTCAGCGCGGTGGCCGACCTCGACGATCTCTGCACCTCCCTCCGCGATCTCGCCGCCGAAGGCGACATGATCATCTGCATGGGCGCCGGCGACATCACCAAATGGGCGGGCAAGCTGCCGGGGAGCCTGGTCGAATCGAGGCGCAAGAAGTGAGCGCGGTCGCGACCATTCCGCGGGTGCGCGGCCGGCTGACGGCCGATGCGCCGCTCGCACCTTTGGTCTGGTTCAAGAGCGGGGGCACGGCCCAGTGGCTGTTCGAGCCCAAGGACGAGGACGACCTGGTGTCCTTCCTGCGCGAGCTCGACCCGCAAGTGCCGGTGATGGCGCTCGGCCTCGGCTCCAACCTCATCGTCCGTGATGGCGGCGTGCGCGGCGTCGTCGTCCGGCTCGGCAAAGCCTTCTCCAAAATCGATCGGCTTGACGAGGTCACCCTTCGCTGCGGCGGCGGGGCGAGCGGGATTCTGGTCAGCTCAACCGCGCGCGACGCGGGCATCGCCGGGCTCGAGTTCCTGCGCGGGATTCCCGGCACCGTCGGCGGATTCGTCCGGATGAACGGCGGCGCCTACGGGCGAGAGGTGAAGGACATCCTGGTTTCAGCACGCTTGGTGTTGCGCTCCGGCGAAGTGGCCGAATGGCCGCTCGAGGAGCTGGGCTACACCTATCGCCACAGCGAAATACCCGAAGGCGCGGTGGTGATCGAAGCGGTGTTCCACGGTACGCCCGGCGACCCCGAGGCGATCGGCGCGGAGATGGACGCGATCGCCCGCGCCCGCGAGGAATCGCAGCCGCTGCGCAGCCGCACCGGCGGTTCGACCTTCAAGAACCCGCCGGGCCACAAGGCGTGGGCGCTGATCGACGCGGCGGGCTGCCGCGGGTTGACGATGGGCGGCGCCCAGGTCTCCGAGAAGCATTGCAATTTCCTGCTCAACCTCGGTAGCGCGACAAGCGCGGAGATCGAGGCGCTGGGTGAGGAAGTCCGGCGCCGCGTCGAAGCGAAAACCCACATCAATCTCGAATGGGAAATCCAGCGCGTGGGAGTGGATTCGTGAGTTCCTTTTCCGTCATTCCCGCGAAAGCGGGAATCCCGCTTTTCTTCCTCGGCCTCCGCAAAGGCAGCGGGACCCCCGCTTTCGCGGGGGTGACGAGGAAGGGGAAGGCGGCTGCTAATGAATAAGTCCCTCCACGTCGTGGTGCTGATGGGCGGCTGGTCGTCCGAGCGCGAAGTGTCGCTGACCAGCGGCAAGGGAGTCGCCGGCGCGCTGCGCGAGCGCGGCTGGTCGAAAGTCACCGAGCTCGACATGGACCGCGACGTCGGCGCGCGGCTCGCCGAGCTCAAGCCCGACGTGGTGTTCAACGCGCTGCACGGGACACCAGGCGAGGACGGCACCGTCCAGGGCCTGATGGACCTGATGGGGGTGCGTTACACCCACAGCGGGCTGGAAACCTCGGTCATCGCGATCGACAAGGAGCTGACCAAGATGGTGCTCGTACCCCACGGCATCCGCATGCCGGCGGGGACGATGGTGTCGAGCCAAAGCCTGTTCCAGGAGGACCCGATCGCCCGCCCGTACGTGGTCAAGCCGGTCAACGAGGGATCGTCGGTGGGGGTCGCGATCGTCACCGAGAACGGCAATTACGGCAACCCGATCGGCCGCGACGTCGAAGGCCCGTGGCTCCATTTCGACGAGTTGCTTGCCGAACCGTTCATCAAGGGCCGGGAGCTGACGGTGGCGGTGCTCGGCAGCGATCCGCTCGCGGTGACCGAGCTCAAGCCCAAGGCCGGCTTCTACGACTATGACGCCAAATATACCGACGGGCTGACGCAGCATGTCTGCCCGGCCGAAATTCCCGCCGAGATCGCAGCGTCGATGATGGACATGGCGGCCCGCGCGCACCAGCTGCTCGGGTGCCGGGGTGCGTCGCGTTCTGACTTCCGCTGGGACGACGAGCTTGGCGAGGCCGGAATCTACCTGCTCGAGGTTAACACCCAGCCGGGCATGACTCCGCTCAGCCTCGTTCCCGAGCAGGCGAAGCTCAAGGGCATCGCCTACGGCGAGCTGGTCGAGCGGCTGATCGCCGAGGCGCTTGCCAAGGATTCCAAGACTTGAGCGCGGCGCACGTCCGCCGCGGGGGCGCGGGCCGGCCCAGGGCCAGGAAGCCGTCGCGAGTCACGGTGCCGAAGAAGATCGCCAAGCGGCTGCCGGTCGACCAGGCGCGCGCCAACAAGGTCGCCGGCCTGGTATTCGGCGCATTCCTGCTTGCGATCGCCCTGGTGGTGCTGGTCGCGCTCGACATCCCGGCCAAGGCCGAGCGCGCTGCCGGCGCCGCGATCGGCCAGGCCGGCTTCACCGTCAGCGGTTACCAGATCGTCGGCCTCAACCACATGAACCGGGCGCTGGTCGACGAGGTCGTGACCGACGAGCTTCGCCGGGCGTCGGACGAGGCGCAATCCGCCAAGGCGCCGCAAGCCCTGGTCGACGTGTCCGCGATCCGCCATCGGCTGCTGCAATTCGGCTGGGTCAAGGATGCGCGCGTGTCGCGCCGCCTGCCCGATACCCTGGTGATCGATATCGTCGAGCGGACTCCGGCGGCGCTGTGGCAGAATGCGGGCCAGCTCGCGCTGATCGACGCCGAGGGGGTCGTGCTCGACCGCGTGCCGATCGACAAGATGCCCGACTTGCCGCTGCTGATCGGGCCGGGGGCGAACGCCCAGGAAGGCCAGTTGAGCCGGCTGATGGCCGCGGTCCCAACGCTCAAGCCGCAGCTCGCTTCGGCGGCGTGGGTCGGCGGTCGCCGCTGGGACCTGAATTTCCAGTCTGGCGAGACGGTCGCGCTGCCCGAGGGCGAAGATGACGCCAAGGCGGCGCTGACCAAGTTCGCCCGCGTCGACAAGCAGAGCGGCCTGCTCGGCCACGGCATCGTCCGCTTCGACCTGCGCCTGCGCGACAAGATGATCGTCCGGCTGCCGCGCGCGCCGGGCGAGCCGATCGCGCCGGCACCGAAGCAGGAGGGCTGATTGGCGCAACAGCCCGACCAGCCGCTGATCGCGGCGCTCGACATCGGCTCTTCCAAGGTCAGCGCGATGATCGCTCGCCAGGACGAAGAGGGGCGCCTCACCGTGCTCGGCACTGGCCAGCGCGAAAGCCGCGGGGTCAAGCGCGGCTACATCACCGACATGGCGGCAAGCGAGTTCGCGGTGCGCGAAGCGGTCGAGCTTGCCGAGCGCATGTCTGGGGTCACGGTCGAGGACGTGTGGGCGGGCTATGGCGCCGGCGGCCTGGTCAGCGACGTCGCCAACGTCGAGGTCGAGCTGGGCGGCCACGCGGTCGAGCAGGCCGATATCGACGAGCTGATGAAGGCCGGCAAGGACGCGATCGACCGCAACGGCCAAGTCGTGCTCCACGCCCATCCGGCGCTGTACACGATCGACCGCGCCCAGGGCGTCCAGCAGCCGATCGGGCTTCACGCAAATCGCCTCGGCGTCGACATCCACGTCATCGCCGCGGACCCTTCGCCGCTGCGCAACATCGATACGGTCATCCGCTCGGCCCACCTCGGAGTCCGCGCCATCGTCGCTTCGCCGATCGCCGCGGCGCTCGCATGCCTCAGCGACGAGGAGCGCGAGCTTGGCGTCGCGCTGGTCGAGATGGGCGCCGAAATCACCAACGTGTCGGTTCATTACGGCGGCATGCTGGTCGGGCTGCGCTCGATCGACCTCGGCGCCAAGGACATTACCAACGACATCGCCGCCGCCTTCGCTGTCCAGCGCCGCGACGCCGAGCGGCTGAAGTGCTTCTACGGCTCGGCGATGACCAGCCCGCGCGACAATCACGAGATCATCGAGGCGACCCAGATCGGCGCGGAGGCGGGCTCGGAGCCGATGAAGATGACCCGCGCCCAGCTGATGATGGTCATCCGCCAGCGGGTCGAGGAGCTGACCAACGAGGTCGAAGCGGCGCTCAAGGGCCTCGGCTTCACCGGCCCGGTCGGCCGCCAGGTGGTGCTCACCGGCGGCGGCTCGGAGCTGAAGAATATCGCCGATTACATGCAGGGCGTGCTTGGCCGATCGGTCCGGGTCGGACGGCCAAAGCAGATCACGGGCCTTCCGGATGCGCATAGCGGTCCCGCCTTCTCGACCCTGGTCGGCCTTGCGCTGCTTGCCGCATCGGGCCGCGGCGACATCCGCGACATCATCCTCACGCCGTCGTCCCGCCAGGCGCCTGCCCGCGGGGTCATCGGCCGCTTGATGGCCGCGCTTCGCACCAATTATTGACGGCGCGAGCTATTTCGGGCTGATCTCGCGCTCCGCGGGGAGGCGATGATGGCGACACTGACTCAAGCGGGCGGTCGCCGAGCGGCAAACGCCCTCATCTTCCTGCTCGGCGCGGCGGTGTTCCTCAATTATGTCGACCGCGGTGCGATCGCGGTCGCAGCGCCGCTGATGAAGGGCGAGCTTGGGCTTTCCAACACGGCGTTCGGGATCGCGGTGTCGGCCTTCTTCTGGATTTATGCGCCGGTGCAGCTGGGCGTCGGCTGGCTGTGCGACCGCTTCTCCGTCTACAAATTGATCGCCGCCGGGATCGTCCTGTGGGCTGGAAGCACGGTGCTGATGGGCTTCGTCGGCGGGTTCGGCTCGCTATTGGTGCTGCGGATCATGCTCGGCGTCGGCGAAAGCATTGCCTTTCCCGGAAGCTCGAAGATCATCGCCCGGCATATCCCGCCCGAGCGGCGCGGCGTTGCCAATGCCGCGGTTGCGGCCGGCATCGCGCTGGGCCCAGCAATCGGCACCCTGGCCGGCGGCCTGATCGTCGCTTCGTGGGGCTGGCGCGCGATGTTCCTCGCTTTCGGGCTCGCGACATTGATCTGGCTGCTGCCATGGCGCCAGACTGTTCGCTCCCTTGCCACGGACGGCCATTTCGACGGCGGCGCCCGCGTCCCGGTCAAAGCACTCGTCGGCAAATGGCCGTTGTGGTCGATGTCGATCGTCCACGGCCTCGGTAATTACTGCTTCTATTTCCTGCTCGCGTGGCTGCCCTTGTACCTGACCAAGGAGCGCGGCTTCTCGATCCGCGAAATGACCTATCTCGCCACGCTCGGCTACGCGGTCCAGGCCGTATGCGCGCTGAGTTACGGCCATTTCTCCGACTGGTGGACCCGCTCAGGGCGCTCGGAAGCGACGTGCCGCCGGTCGATGATGGTCGCGAGCCAGCTGCTCGCTGCCGGCGCGATCCTCGGACTGGGTTTCGCGCACAGCACCGTCGCAATTGCGCTGCTGCTCTGCCTCGCCGGAGCGGCCACCGCGTCCCTGTCGCTGAACCTCTACGCAGTCGCGCAGATTTTCGCTGGGCCGCGGGCCTCCGGCACCTGGGTCGGTTTCCAGAATGCGCTCGGCAATCTGTCCGGCATTTTCGGGCCGGTCGTGACCGGAATGGTGATCGATCAGGCGGGCTATCAAAGCGCGTTCCTGCTCACCGCCGCGATCGCAGCGCTCGGTGCCGTGTGGTGGGCGTGGGGCGTTCCGGCGATCCGCCAAATCGAGCTGGAATGACGATTTGTCGCCCAACTGAGTCTTTCGGGCGACACTTTCCCCCACTTTTTTGGTCCGCGTTAACTTTTTTCCTTGGCTTGCGACTCGCAATGATTCAATGATTCACCATGAAAGCTCAACGCGTTGCTGCTTTGGGGGGAGTTTGAATCATGAGCCTTGATTTCATTCGGCCGGAAGTCGACGAGCTCCGCCCGCGCATTTCAGTGATCGGCGTCGGCGGCGCCGGCGGCAACGCCATCGCCAACATGATGCGCGCCGACGTGCAGGGGGTCGACTTCGTCGTCGCCAACACCGACGCCCAGGCGCTCAACAATTCGGCGGCCGACCGCCGCATCCAGCTCGGCCTCAAGATCACCCAGGGCCTGGGCGCCGGGTCGCGGCCCGAGATCGGCCGCGCGGCAGCCGAAGAGACGCTCGAGGAAATCATCGCCGCGCTCGACGGCGCGCACATGTGCTTCATCGCCGCCGGAATGGGCGGCGGCACCGGCACCGGCGCAGCGCCGGTTATCGCCAAGGCCGCGCGCGACCGCGGCATCCTGACCGTCGGCGTGTGCACCAAGCCGTTCGCGTTCGAGGGTTCGCGCCGCGCACGTTCGGCCGACGCTGGAATCCAGGAGCTCCAGCAGCACGTCGACACGCTCATCATCATCCCCAACCAGAACCTGTTCCGGCTCGCCAATTCGGAGACGACCTTCAAGCAGGCGTTCGAAATGGCCGACGAGGTGCTGCAGCAGGGCGTCCGCGGAATCACCG
>JAZJZB010000053.1:11358-17020 GCA_040390085.1 Pseudomonadota bacterium
CCTGATGGTCATGCCCGGCCTCATCAACCTCGACTTCGCCGACGTCCGCTCGGTGATGAGCGAGATGGGCAAGGCGATGATGGGCACCGGCGAGGCCGAGGGCGACAACCGCGCCATCGAAGCCGCCGAGAAGGCAATCTCCAACCCGCTGCTCGACGGAGTCAGCATGAAGGGCGCCAAGGGCGTGATCATCTCGATCACCGGCGGCGAGGACATGCGCCTGATGGAAGTCGACGAAGCGGCCAGCCACATCAAGGAACTGGTCGATCCCGACGCCAACATCATCTGGGGTTCGGCGTTCAACAACGACCTCGGCGGCAAGATCCGCGTCTCGGTGGTCGCCACCGGGATCGAGGCCGAGGCCGTCGCGGCGCCGCAGCCGGGCAAAGTGTTCACCTTCCCCGCTCGCCAGCCGACAGCCGCGCAGCCGATTGCGCCCGAGCCGGAATCAGACGCGGCGCCTGGAGAGCCCACGGCGGAAACCGACATCGCTGCCGAGGATCAGGACGACGAGCTGCTGCTCGGCGCCGACGACATCCTGACCAGCCCGGTCGGCGCTCCGCCGATCGCTCCGCCGGAAGACGAGGACGAAGCCGACCAGCCGACCGCGAGCGGCGGTGGAACACTGTTCGAGCGCATGTCCAACATTGCGCGCGGCGCGCCAAAGGCGAACCTCGAGGAAGACGAGGCGAGCTACAAGCGCGAGCCGATCGACATTCCGCGCTTTCTCAACCGCCAAAACAACCAATAATCCCGCTACCAGCGGCAGCGAAGGGCGGTCCCCTTGGGGCCGCCCTTTCTCGTTGGCGTTGATTCTGCGACGGAAATTGACCGTCTCACCGAGAACGGCGCACGGTTCACCGTAAGCGGTCTAGGCAGAAAGCTTTCGGCAAGATTCTGTGTCCAACGGGGAGGAAGGATGCGGGGATTGCTGCACATGCGCCTGGTTGGAACGCTGCTCGCGTGCGCGGGATCGGTTGCGTTCGTCGCCGCTTCTCCGGCCGCTGCGCAGGGCAGCTATTCGCCCTACAATGAGACTCCGGCCGCTGCGCTTGCCCGCTATGTGCGTGCGCTCGCGTCCAACCCCCAGGATTTCGGTTCGCTGATTGGCGCCGGCAAAGCCGCGCTCGAGCTCGGCGATGCCCAGGCCGCCGCCGGCTTTTTCGCCCGCGCCGACGAAGTCAGCCCGAAGAGCCCGCTGCCGCAGGCCGGAATGGCCTCGGTATCGGTAGCCAATGGCGAGCCGCAGGCGGCACTGCCTTATTTCAGGCGCGCGCAGCAACTCGGTGCGCCGCTCGCCACCTTCGCTTGCGACCGCGGCCTTGCTTACGATCTCCTCGGCCAGCAGGCGCAGGCCCAGGCCGATTATCGTGCCGCCCTCAATGGCCCCGACGCCGATGAGGCCCGTCGCCGCCTGGCGCTGAGCCTGGCGATCGCCGGCGACAAAACGGGCGCGCTCAACATGCTCGCGCCGTTGATTGCGCAGGGCGACGCCGGCGCCGCCCGGACCCGCGCCTTCGTCCTCGCGCTGACTGGGGACAGCAATGGCGCGATGGTCGCGATCGACGCCGCAATGCCGGGCAGCTGGGCGCGCGTGGCGCCGTTCCTTCAGAAGTTGCCGACGCTCGGCGCCGCCCAAAAGGCCGCCGCAGTGAATCTGGGCATTTTCCCGGACAGCGGCGAGCAGGCTTACGGCTATGCCGCGACGCAGCCCTCGACCATGGGCGCGGTCAGCTCGGTCAGCAGCGACCGGCTGACGGGAATCGACGCATTGCTGCGGGGGAGTGCGGCTCCACCAGCTCCAGCACCGTCGGCGCAAGTGCAGCAACCGAGCTGGTCGACCGCCCAGCCGGTGCAGGTCGCCTACGCCCCGCCGCCCAAGCCGGCGAGCATCCAGCGAACCGCTCCAGTCGCCCAGCGCAAGGTCTGGCTGCAGCTTGCGAGCGGCTCGAACCCGAGCGCTCTGTCCGGCCAGTTCCGGCGGATCAAGCTTCACAATCCCGAGCTGCTCAAGGACATCAACGGCTTCGTCGCCCAAAGCCCGGACCGCGCGCGGCTGGTCATCGGGCCCTTCCGCGGCCCGTCGGATGCCGAGCTGTTCGCCGAGGATCTCGAGAGCGTCGGAGTCGACGCCTTCAAATGGAGCAATTCCGAAACCGACAGGATTGTGCCACTCGCTACCGAATGAAGTCACTCTCAGCGGTCGCTGCCGATCCAGCACATTCGCGCGGCCGCCGATATCCTGAAAGCGAAGCCGGCCCGCGCGGCCCTCGCGACATCTTCCAGCGCGACCGTGACCGGCTGATCCACTCGGTCGCCTTCCGCCGCCTGCGCCACAAGACCCAGGTGTTCGTCGCCCCCGACGGCGACCATTACCGGGTCCGCCTGACGCACAGCCTCGAAGTCGCCCAGATCGGCCGGACGATGGCCCGCGCGCTTGGCCTCAATGAAGACCTCACCGAAGCCTTGTGCCTCGCCCACGACCTCGGCCATCCGCCATTTGGCCATGCCGGCGAGGACGCGCTGAGCGCGGCGCTGGCCGACGCCGGCGGGTTCGACCACAATGCCCATACCATCCGCATCGTCACCCGGCTCGAGACTCCGTACCCGGACTTCGACGGGCTCAACCTCAGCTGGGAAGCGCTCGAAGGCCTCGCCAAGCATAATGGCCCAATCGCAGCGCCGACCTGGGCGATGGAAGAGGCCAACGCCCAGTGCGACCTCGAGCTCGGCAGCTGGCCGAGCCTCGAAGCCCAGATCGCGGCGATCTCCGACGACATCGCCTATGACAATCACGACATCGACGACGGGCTTCGCGCCGGGCTGATCGACCTCGACGAGCTGCTTGCGCTGTCGCTGGTCCGGCGCCTGTGGGACGCCATCGCGGAGCGTCACCACGGACTGGCCATCGAGAAACGGCAACGCGCGCTCGTCCGCGACATGATCGGCTCGATGGTCGGCGACGTTTTGGCGGAAACGGTCCGCCGGGTGCGCGACGCCGGCGCGGAGACGATCGACGACATCCGCGGCGCCGGCCGCCCGCTGGCCGGTTTCTCCGACCAGCTCGCGGCCGAGGAGCGCGACCTCAAGCGCTATCTCTACGACCGGCTGTACGATCTCCCGGAGCTCAAGCCGGTCCGCGAGGAAGCCGGGCGCGTCGTCGCCAACCTCGCCGCCGCCTATCGCGACGATCCCTCGCTGCTCCCGCAAGGCTGGCGGCGCGGCGGCGACCGGATCCAGCAGCTGCGCACCATCGGCGACTTCATCGCCGGAATGACCGACCGCTTCGCGATCGCCCGCCACGAGGAGCTGGTCGGACCGGTCAACCTGCCGGCGGGCCGTTTCTGAACGGCAGCTAAGTCCGCAACGGCTGGAAAGCGGACATTAGGCGGCGCGTATCTCTACGGGTGAAAAGCCGTCGCTAGCTGCTCGCCGAGATAGCTCCTGAGCTTGGGCCGGCGCTTCAGCAGGTGCTCCCTTCCCGCATTTGCAGCCTTTATGCTGTACCCGCGAGCAAGTTCGTAATGGATGAGCTGCACGTCGGGGAGAGTCGCGGCGCGGGCGTGTGTGATCGAATCCCGTTCGCGTTCGAGCCAGTATGCCTGGTCCATTGGGTTCCCTCTCGATCAAGCGGGAGCACTGGAGTGTCTCTCTGTCACAGGATGCTTGAGGACGGTCAGGTGATAGTACGACGTCTATCATGATCCATGGGTCGTGGCGAGGTGGCATGCCAGACCGCAACCGGGGCCGCCCAACGGTCAATCAACGAACCGCCAGGCTGCCAACCCCTATGACCAATGGATGTTATCGGCGCGTTCCTGGTTTTCGCGTGCCGAACGCGCGCTCGAGCGAGCCTTCGCATCGGACGTTCGCGCGCCTGAGAATGCGAGCAGGTCGGACACCCATGGTCCAACGGTCAGGGCATCGATCCACATCACCTGCAGGTCCTTGCTGCTGATCGTCATGTTGAGCACGACGTTGTGGTCGAGCAGGACCTTGCAGGTTCCGATGTCGTCTTCGATTTCCTCGGGCAGGATCGAGGGACGCCATTGGGCCTCGATGCGCCAGTGGTGGCCGTTGAAGTTCCAGGCCGCCCAGGGAGATTGTGGATCGTCGAGCCCCTCAATGTCGGTGACTCCCTTTGGCGCTGTCCACTTCTTGCCTCGAACCTTCGATTTGCCGGCCCAAAGCTGCGCCATTTTGAGGAGTTCCGGGACCGCGAGGTTCAGCCTCGCTTCGGTTACCCAAAGGGCCGCCTTCACGGTCTTGGCGAGCGCCAGCTTGTTGCGTTCAACCTCAACCACGCTCGCCCGATCGCGAGCACCATCAAGCTGTGTGCCAACGTCCCTGGCTCGGTCAATCTCGGTTCGTTGGTATGTCGGTGTGCTCTCTGTGGCGGGGACGGACTTGAGCCGACTCAAGACGAACCAAGTAGCGACCGCGGTAACCACCACGAGCAACATCGACTCGATCATTGAACGCTCTCCTCACCGGAGCATTGGACCTTAACCGAGTTTAGGCGGCCAATCGCTCCTGGCGAGCCCTATTACACGACCAAGCCGCTTTTCTGCCAATCAAAGGCCAACTCCGCGACGAGCTGCATGATGTCGGCAATGGGTGGAAAGCTGCCATTGCGTCGCCACAGGTGACGTCCGACCGATGCTGCGCTAGGCGCGCTCAACCACCGAAAGGTTGATTGAGCCAAGTGACGTGAGCCTTTACGCCGAATATGCAGCGCTCCTCGACGGGGTGCTCGACGAGCTTGTTGCCGACGGCGCGCTGCCGGCCGATCTCGATCGCAAGAACGTGACGGTCGAGCCGCCGCGCGATCCCTCGCGTGGCGACCTTGCGACCAACGCGGCGATGGTCCTCGCCAAGGCCGCCGGGACCAACCCCCGCGCGCTCGCCGACGCGATAAAAGCCAAGATCGAGGCGCTTCCGCCGGTGACTTCGGCGGAGGTCGCCGGGCCGGGCTTCATCAACCTGAGGTTGACGCCCGAGGCGTGGCGCGACGAGCTTCGCACCATCCTTAGCGAGGGCGATGAATACGGGCTTTCGACCGTCGGCAGGAACGAACGGGTCAACGTCGAATATGTCTCGGCCAACCCGACCGGGCCGCTGCACATGGGGCACTGCCGGGGCGCGGTGGTCGGCGACAGCCTCGCGCGGGTGCTCGAAGCCGCCGGCTTCCGGGTCACCAAGGAATATTATGTCAACGACGCCGGCGCGCAGGTCGATACGCTCGCGCGCTCGGTCCACCTGCGCTACCGCGAGGCGCTCGGCGAGGAGGTCGGCGACATCTCCGAGGGCTTGTACCCCGGGGATTACCTGAAGCCGGTCGGGACGATCCTTGCCGCCGATCATGGCAGCGCGTTCGTCGACAAGCCCGAGTCCGAATGGTTGCCGCTGTTCCGCGCCGCGGCGATCAAGGCGATGCTCGACCTGATCCGCTACGACCTCGGACTGCTCAATATCCATCACGACAAATTCTCGTCCGAAGCGGCGCTGCAAAGCGGCGGCGCGGTAACCGAGGCGATGGAGGTGCTTCGCGCCAAGGGCCTTGTCTACGAAGGCGTGCTCGAACGGCCCAAGAGCCTCGACCCTCACGACGAATGGGAGCCGGTCGAGCTGACCTTGTTCCGCTCGAGCCAGTTCGGCGACG
>JAZJZB010000054.1:0-5121 GCA_040390085.1 Pseudomonadota bacterium
GGCCGATTACGATCCGGCCGGGCTCCAGGCCGGGATCCAGGCGGGCGACCCCGTCGCGCTGTCAGCGGCGGCTACCCAGCGCTTCAACCAGCTGTCGTCGGACCTCGCGCTCGGCCATGTGAAGAAGCCGGCGCGGATCGACTGGCATGTCGCCGACAACGACCTCGACCCGGCCCGCCAGGATGCACTGTTGCGGAGCGCGCTCGCGGCGCGCGACATCACCGGTGCGCTCAACGGGCTGCTTCCGAGCCACCCGCAATATGCAGCGCTGAGGTCGGCGCTCGAAGCGACTCCCGCGGCCGAGGTCGCAAAGCGCAACCGGATCCGCCTCAACATGGACCGCTGGCGCTGGGTGCCGCGCGATCTCGGCAACAAATATATCATCGTCAACGTGCCCGGCTTCCACGCGACCCTGGTCGAGAACGGCGTCAACCGCTGGAAGCAAAAGGCCATCGCCGGCAAGCTTTCGACCCCGACCCCGCAGCTCAATGCGACCGCGGTCGGCGTGATCCTCAACCCGTCGTGGGAAGTGCCCAAGAGCATCGCCGGCGAGGCCGCGGGCAAGAAGGGGTTCGTGCCGGTCCTCAACAAGGACGGCAAGCTCGACCATTGGCGCCAGCCGCCAGGGCCGACCAACGCGCTCGGCCAGCTCAAGTTCGTGATGTACAATCAGTACAACATCTACCTGCACGACACCAACGCGCGAAGCCGCTTCAACGACGACGTGCGCGCGCTCAGCCACGGCTGCGTTCGCACCCAGCACATCGTCGATCTGGCGACGGAATTGCTGGGCGACGACGGGGGCGAGTGGACACCCGACAAGATCCAGGCGCAGCTCGCGAGCGGCAAGACCAAGCAGGCGAATTTCGTGAAGCCGCTGCCGGTCTACATCGTCTATTTCAGCGCTGCGGCGCTGAACGACGGCCGGATCGTCGATTACAAGGACCTCTACGGCCGCGATCCGAAGGCGATGGCAGCGCTGAACATGAAGGACGGCGGCGCCAGCCTGGCAGCGCCGAAGCCGGCCAAGCCCGAGCAGGTTGCCGCAAAGTAGGATTGGCTAGGCGGTCGCGATTCCGAGTGAGCGCCGCGCCGCGTTGGCGCCGACCGCGAGGATTCGGTCGGACAATGGCGTTCCGTTGACCGCCCGCGCAAGCTGGAGCGTTCCGATCAGCGTGGCGTAGACGCCGAGCGCCACCGCCTCGCGATCCCCTGCTTCCTCAGGAATTGCCGACGCCATCTCGCGCAAGGTTTCGAGAAAGCGCTCCGTGTAGACTTCGCGCGTATCGGCGGGCTGGCGCGCCAGCTCAGGCAGCAGCGCCGCCCAGGTGCAGCCCGACTGCGGACTATCGCGATGCTCGGGCGAGAGATAGGCGGCAATGACCGCTTCCAGGCCGCCGTCGGCAAGCATCCCTAGCAGCAGACTCGACTGATCCTCCATCGCCGCGGCGACGCTCTCGCGCACCAGGTCGGCCTTGGATTTGAAGTGCGGGTAGAAGGCGCCGTTGGTGAGGCCGGCGTCGCTCATGATCGCGGCGAGTCCGGACGCGGCAATTCCGTCCGAGCGGAAGCGCTCCGACGCGACATCGATGATCCGGCGCCTCGAAGCGTCTTTATGTCCCTTGTCGTAGCGCATCCTGGTCCTCGAATCTTTTCATTTGCATTACGATCGTAATATGACTAAGTGATCATAATTCAATACCCATCCCAAGCTCATCGCACAAGGAAATTCTCATGAAACTCACCGGTCGCACCATCCTCATCACCGGCGGTTCGGCCGGGATTGGCCTCGCCTTCGCGCTCAAGTTCCTCGAGCTCGGCAACACCGTCATCATTACAGGCCGCCGCCAGGCGGTGCTCGATGCGGTCAAGGCCAAGCATCCCAAGCTCCACACGATCCAGGGCGACGTCGCCGATCCGACGCAGGTTGCCGCCCTGGCCGCACAGGTGAAGGCCGAGTTCCCCGGGCTCGATCTGTTGATGAACAACGCCGGCATCGGCCACCCGAAAAACCTGCGGGAATCGGCTGATCGACTCGACGGGTTGATGGCCGAGTTCAACGTCAATGTCGGCGGCGTTATCCAGGTGACATCGGCACTGATCGATATCCTCACCGCTAACCGGGGCACGATCATCAACGTCTCATCGATGCTCGCCTTCGCGCCCGTGCCGGCAATGCCGATCTACAGCGCGACCAAGGCAGCGGTTCATTCTTACACCCAGTCGCTGCGCTTCCAGCTGGAGGATAGCGGCGTCGACGTCATCGAGCTGATGCCGCCGGCGATCGAAACTGACATGACCTCGGAGTTCCCCGACGAAGTCAGCAAGATCACCACCGAAGAGCTGATCCGGCAGAGCTTCGCGGCGCTCAAGGCCGGCACGCCCGAGATCCGGCCGGGGCAGACCAACCAGGCGGCGTTCATGCGCCGGCTCGCGCCCGATTTCCTCAACCGCCAGCTATGGAAGGCGTCAAAGGAAATGGTTCCGGCTGTCGCGTCCTGAAGCCGAGGGTCCCAACAAAAAGCCCGGGCGTTTCGGCCCGGGCTTTTGAATAACTGAATGGCCGACGCTTAAGCCAGCTTATCCGCGTAGATCATGCGTCCGCCAGCCAGCTTGCGCATCACGTCGTACTGGCTCTGGCGGCTCATCGCGAAGCAGCCTTCGGAGCGGCCGAGCTTGCCGTGGATCGGGATCATGTCGTCCTCGGCGTACCATGCATTGTGGATGACGATCGCGCGCGGCTCGGCGTGGTAGTTCGACCAGTCGAGGCCGCGGACCTTCATCGAAAGCCCGTATTTGCCATCATAATAATCGCCGGTGAGATAGGTCCCGTTGGAGCTCGCGTAGGAGCCGAAATCGTTCGAGAAGCGCTCGACGAAGCCCGAATGGTCGGGGTCCGAACCGCGGCCGTGGGCGACGCGGTGCGATTCGACATTGCCGCTGGCGAGGTCGACGACGAAGAAACGGGGGTCAGCCGACGGCTGCGAGAAATCGACGATCCCGATCGTGTCGCGCGGCCACACCTTGTGGCTGTCGAGCGCGGCCTTGGCCTTGGCGAACAATTGCGGATCGATTCCGGCCGGCGCCGACGGAGCCAGCACCTGCGCCTGGGGCGGCCCATTGACGGGCTGAAGCGCGCCCGACTGGGGCAGGACAAGCGAGGGAAGCACGCTCGAGCTTGCTGCCGACGACAGGATCGCTCCAGCCGCGCCATAAGCGCCAAGACGCAACATTTCCCTGCGATTGAACGACATCCAGCCCTCCCGGTTGAAGCGCATTCTTTATCATTCAAAGGGTTAATGGCCGATAACCTATGCGTTAAGGTTGCCCCCTTCATCCGCTCCCGGCCACGGTTCGTCGCAGTCTTGAAGGATTCGGGCGGGTTTCAAGCTGAATTTGGTCGAGATGGCGGCCGAGCCGCCACGCGGGCTGCGGGCCGCAGCAAAGATTCAGCAACGGGTTGAACCCTCGCCCCGGCGCTGCTACAGGGCTCGCGCCGCCGAGGACTTCCTCTGGAGGCCGCTATCGTATTGCTATTGAGGCACGGACCGATCATTGCGGCCGGCCGTTTGGTCTCTACCGGGCCACACACAGGAGAGTGACGGAAGTTTATGCAAATCATCGTCCGCGACAATAATGTCGAGCAGGCCCTGCGCGCGCTCAAGAAGAAGCTGCAGCGCGAAGGCGTCTATCGCGAGATGAAGCTCCGCCGTCACTACGAAAAGCCATCGGAAAAGCGCGCCCGCGAGCGCGCCGCAGCGATCCGCCGCGCCCGCAAGCTCGAGCGCAAGCGCGCCGAGCGCGAAGGCACGGCGCGCTAAGCCCTAGCCGACCAGCCCATCCCAATGTCCGTCGCCGAAGCCGCCCATCGCCCCGCCAAGTCCGGCCGGGCGGTCGCGCTGTGGCTCGGTTTCCTGTTGATCATCGCCGCCGGAATCGGGCTTGCGTGGATCGGCGCTGGCTCTCTCCGCCCGGCGCTGACTGCAAGCGGGCTCCAGTTCCGCACCCTCAAGGCCGGCACCGGCGACCCGATCATGCGGCCCGACGCAGCGCTGATGGACTATGTCGGGACGCTCGACGACGGGACCGTGTTCGATAGCAGCGAAAATCATGGCGGCGCGCAGCCGTTCACCATGGACCAGGTCTTCCCCGGCTTCGCCGAAGCAATGGCGCGGATGAAGGAAGGCGGCGAATATCGCTTCACCATGCCGCCCAAGCTGGCGTTCGGCGAAAGCCCGCCGCCGCCCGGTTTCCCCAAGGGCAGCAACCTCACCTTCGAAGTGCGGGTGCGCAAGATCGTCCGCGGCGGCGCGGCGATGATGCAGCAGATGCAGCAGCAGCAACAACAACGGCAGGGTCAGCCGCAGCAATAAGCAATTAGTTTGAGGAGAAGGCCGTCACGCGAGTGAATCGCGTGACGTCGGACGGGCTCGGCTCCGCCGCCCCGCCGTCCGGGCCTCGCCGTCTCTCCGCGCTGCTCCGGCGACGCTTCGCGTCGGCGTCGCTACGCTCGGCGGCCCAGGCACGACCTCCGGCCCTTCGCCCTCCCTTGCCGCCTGCTGGCGGCTGACGTCGACGAGCACCACCTTGATCGTCGCCAGGATCGGGTCGGCGAACAGCACGCCCAAGATCCCGAACAGCGCGCCCATCAGCAGCTGCATCGCAAGCACCAGCGCCGGCGGCAGGTCGACCGTGCGCCGGGCGATGTAGGGGACGACCAGATAGCCATCGATGTTCTGGACGAAGAAATAGACGAAGATCGCATAGACGCCGGTGTGCGGACCGGCGGAGAAGCCGACCGCGACCATCAGCACGCCCGAGGTGATCGCGCCGATGTTGGGGATGAAGGCGAGCACTCCGGTGACCAGGCCGAGAAGCGCCGCCATCGGCACCGGCCCGGCGCCGAAGATCCGGCTGACATATTCGAGCATGAACCAGGTGAAGATGCCCTCGAAGACCATTCCGACGAGGCGGCCGGACAGCAGCCGGCGCAGGGTGAAGCCGACGTGCTCGGCGATTCGGTAGAAGCCGGCGCGGTGGCGCAACGGGAGCATCCAGGCGATTCCGCGGTCGTAGATGCGCGGCTCGGCGGCGAGGAAGATGCCGATGACGATCATCGCG
>JAZJZB010000055.1:0-29925 GCA_040390085.1 Pseudomonadota bacterium
GGTGGCGATCGAAAACATGATCCGCGAGGCGCTCGACAAGGCCGGCTTCGACCACGTCTATATCGAGCGGGTGCTGTTTCCGCCGTGGACCACCGAATGGATCACGCCGCGCGGCCTGGAGCGACTGCACGCCTACGGTATCGCCCCGCCGAGCACCTCGGCGCTTGCAGAATGCCCCCAATGCGGCTCGACCGACACCGCCGAGGTCAGCCGCTTCGGCGCCACCCCGTGCAAGGCGCAATGGCGCTGCAACGACTGCCTGGAGCCCTTCGAACGATTCAAGTGCCACTGAGCGGCTAAGCGGCTCTCACCACTCCGCGAAGCTACCGTCCTTGGTGCGGAAGATCGGGTTGCGCCAGCGGTGGCGGTCCTTGTCCGCTTCGCGCACTGCGGCCTCATCGATCTCG
Source organism: Pseudomonadota bacterium (assembly GCA_040390085.1). Lineage (GTDB taxonomy): Bacteria > Pseudomonadota > Alphaproteobacteria > Sphingomonadales > Sphingomonadaceae > Sphingomicrobium. The sequence continues at coordinate 408 of JAZJZB010000055.1, forward strand.
ACGCCAAGGCCCGGACCTTCCGGCACCGGCAAATAGCCTTCGACCGGAGTCAGCGCCTCCTTGTTGGTGCAGAAATTCAAGAGGTCGTGGCCGCCGGTATTGTAGTGGATGCCAAGGCTGATTTCCTGGATCGCATGGTTGGGCGTGCACGCCGCGATCTGCAGGCAAGCGCCGAGGGCGAGGGGGCCGAGCGGGCAGTGCGGCGCAACCGCCACGTCATAGGCCTCGGCCATCGCCGCGATCTTGCGCACTTCGAGAATGCCGCCGGCATGGCTGAGATCGGGCTGAATGATGTCCACGCAGCCGGCCTCGAACACCGGCTTGAACTCCCACCGCGTATACAACCGTTCGCCAAGCGCAATCGGCGTGCTGACCAGTTGCGCGATCTCCCTCAGTCCCTCGAGATTCTCGGAAAGCAGCGGCTCCTCGATGAACAGCAGGCCCAACGGTTCGAGCGCCTTTGCAAGCTGCTTGGCCATCGGCCGATGCACCCGGCCGTGGAAGTCGAGGCCGACGTCCATGCCCAGTGCCTCGGCGGCCTCGACCCGCTTGACGACTTCGTCGAACGCCTTGGGCGTGCCGATCCAGTCGAGCTCGGCGGTGGCGTTCATCTTGACCGCGGTGAAGCCCTGCTTCTTGCGAACCTCGGCGGCATTGGTGATCTCGTGCGGGCGATCGCCGCCGATCCACGCATAGGAGCGCACCCGGTCGCGGACCTTGCCGCCGAGCATTTGCCACGCCGGCAAGCCGAGGACGCGGCCCTTCAAGTCCCACAAAGCCTGCTCGAGCCCCGACAGGGCGGACATGATCACCGCGCCGCCGCGGTAGAAGCCGCCACGGTAGCCGACCTGCCAGATGTCCTCGATATTGAACGGGTTTGCGCCGATGAAACGGTCGCGATAGGCCTCGAACACGCCCTCGACGCTTTCGGCCCAGCCTTCCAGGCTCGCTTCCCCCCAGCCGAACGCACCGTCCTCGGTCTCGACGCGGACGAACAGCCAGCGCGGCGGGACGAGGAAGGTTTCGATCTTGCCGATCTTTAGCGCGCTCACGATTCGGCCTCTTTCGCCTGGGTCCCGCTGCCGCCGAAGTGGCGGCCGGCGGCATCGTCATCCTTGTCTTCGTCGCCTGGATAATCGCCGATCTTCTTGATCGGGACGACCAGGCACACGCTCGAGGCCGGAAGCACGTTGCGCCAATCGGCGATCAGCTGCTTGTAGGCCTTGCCGACGTTGCGGATCTTGCGGTCGAGGTCGAACAGCCCGAGCGGATTGACGTTGCCGTTCTGCTCGCGAAGCGCGGTGTCCCAATCGACCTGGTCGGTCAGGCTGTACCAGGTGAACCCGACGGTCGGGATCCCGACGTTGCGCAGGCGCAGGACGTTGGCCCATTCCTTCCACAGCCATTTGACCGCCTCGTCGCCGTGCTGCCCTTCCCACAAATTGGTCTCGGTGTGCATCACCGGAAGCCGGTAGCGGTTGTAATATTGGCGGGTGATCTCGGTGTAGCCGAAGGTCTCGCCGGCGGCGACCGTGTGGCCGTCGGCGAACACACGGTGCTCGTTGAGCTGGTAGTAATCGTTCCCGAAAATACAGTGTTGCTTGAGACGGTGCTCGAGGAACCACTCATATTCCTCACGGGTCATGCCGTTATCCAGCAGGTACTGGTACATGCCGCTATCGACCCGCCGTCCGTAATTGAGGTCGAGCGACAGGAAGCGCATCTGGTTGAGCACTTCGGCGCGGCCGATCGCCGCCGGCGAGTCCGCGTGATAATATTCGGACGATTCCGACTGGATGAAGATCGCGTCGTGGCGGCGCTTCAGGATCTCGATCATCGCCATCACATTGGCTTTGACGATGTGCTTGAGCGCGGTGATGAAGCTCTTGTCGTCCTTCTTCTGCTCGTTCCACCAGCCGTATTTGGCGGAGAAGACCGAGCAGATGAACATCTCGTTGATCGGGGTGTAGAGCTGGACCCACGGGTAGCGCTCGGCGAACTCCCCGGCATAGGCCGCGAACAAGCGCGGGAAGTCCGGGTTCTGGAAATTCTCGATCCAGTCGGGGACCCCGAAATGGCACAGGTCGACGATCGGCGTGATGTCGCGGCGCTTCAGTTCGGCGAAGGTGAGGTCGGCGAACTCCCAGTCGAACTTGTTGGGCCCAAGGTAGGTCTTGTGGATCGGCGGGCCGTAGCGGAGGAAATTGATCCCGATTTCCTGGACGCAATCGAAGTCCTCGCGCCACCGTTCATAGTGGCCGCAGACCTCCATCTCGTCGATTCGGGTCTTGCCGTGATTGATCGTCGGGATGCTGTTCTCGATCCCGGTGGCGAACATGAAATTGGCGATGACTCAGCCTCCGTCGGTCACTCGTCGCTTGTGCGTCAGCCCGCAAAGGGGACGTCTGCCATCCCCTGCACTCCCGGAGTGACCATAAACAACCCCCCGGCATTTGGTTGCAAGCTTAACGCGCTTTCATCCAGGCCGATGCTGGCCGAGCTGATGTACAGCCGATCGAGGTCCGGCCCGCCGAATGCGCAGCTGGTCGGGCGCGAAACGGGCGTTGCGATGGTCTGGAGAAGCACCCCCTTCGGTGAAAAACGACGGACACAGCCGCCGTCCCAAAAGGCAATCCACAGGCAGCCTTCGCGGTCGACCGTCATTCCGTCCGGGTGGCCGTCGCCCTCGCCGAACTTGAGGAAGGTGCGGCGGTTATGCGCGTCGCCCTCCGCGTCGAGGTCGAAGACGTAGGTGACCTGGAGCGCCGAATCATTGTGGTACATGCGCGACCCGTCGGGGCTGAAGGCCGGCCCGTTGGTCACTTTATACCCCTGATCGACCAACGTGACGTCGAGGCTCGGCGTGATGCGGTAAAGCGAACCGCTGGCTTGCTGTTCGCGGTCGTCCATCGTGCCGGCCCAGAAGCGGCCCGAGCGATCGAGCTTGCCGTCATTGAAGCGATTGTCCGGCAAATGCGCCTCGGGGGTCAGGATGATCTCCAGCCGGCCGCTGTCGAGGTCGATCTCGGCAACGCCCTGGTCGGTTCCGCCGATGAACCCGCCGCCGGCGCGCGGCGCGATCGAGCCGACGCGGAACGGGGTCGGCCATTGGCTGAGCTCGCCTTGCTCGGTCAGCCGGAAGATTTTCCGGCCCTTGATGTCGAGCCAGTAGAGCGCGGCTTCGCGCGCCACCCACACCGGCCCCTCGCCGAGCACGGCGTGGACGTCGGCGATGCAACGGACTGCTGATTCGGCGGACATCGCGCAGCGAATAGCGGCTGGGGAAGAAAAGCGGGAGCGATCTCGCCCCGCCGCTGTTATGGCCCGCACATGCGCTGGGCTGAAGGTTTCATCGCCGTCGACTGGGGGACGACCAACCGTCGCGGTTATCGCATCGATTCGGCCGGCAAATGCGTCGACGAGTTCGAGGACGACAAGGGCGTGCTGTCCGTGCCCGATGGCGGATTTCTGGCCGCGGTCGCCGAGATCCGTGAGCGGCTGGGCGACGGGCCGATGCTGCTCGCCGGGATGATCGGCTCCAACCGCGGATGGAAGGAAGCGCCGTACGTTCCGGCGCCCGCGGGGATCGACGATCTCGCCAAAGCGCTGCTGTGGGTCGGCGAACGCGAGGCGATCGTTCCGGGCGTATCCTTCGTCGATGACAGCAGCGCCGATGTCATGCGCGGCGAGGAGGTGCAGCTTCTGGGCGCGCTTGCTGCCGGCCAAATTCCAAACCACGACCTCGTCTGCCATCCCGGCACGCACAACAAATGGGTGAAGGTCGAAGCGGGCCGGATCGCTCGCTTTCGCACGGTGATGACCGGCGAGCTGTTCAACCTGCTCAAGCAGCACAGCGTCCTTGCCGATCTCCTTCAGGGCGACGTCGCGCCCAATGATGCGTTCGAGCAGGGCGTGCGCCATGCGCTCGGCGCTGATGACCTTCCGGCCGAGCTGTTCTCGATCCGCGCCCGAGTCCTGCTCGGGCAGGCACGGCGCGAGGATGCGCCGTCCTACGCCAGTGGCCTGCTGATCGGTTCGGACGTGCGCATCGGCCTTGCCGGACATTCGGGCGAAGTGTCGGTCATGGGCCGTCCGGAACTGACCCGTCTCTACGCTGCGGCGATCCGTCTCGCCGGCGCTCAGCCTGTTGAACTCGACGGCGAGCAAAGCTTTCTCGCCGGTGTCACCAAAATCGCGGAGACGATCTCAAAGTGAGCGCAATCGACCAGCTTCGATCCTACCTCGACCAATGCCCGCTGATCGCGATCATCCGCGGCGTGACGCCCGCCGAAGCTGAAGCCGTCGGCGATGCGGTGTTCGAGGCCGGGATCCGGATCATCGAGGTTCCGCTCAACTCGCCCGAGCCGTTCAAAAGCATCGAGAAACTGGCGGCCAGATTCGCCGATCGGGCGCTGGTGGGCGGCGGCACCGTCCTCAATGCCGGCGACGTTGCCAACGTGCGCTCGGCCGGCGGCCGGCTGGTCGTTTCGCCGAACACCAACCCCCAGGTGATTGGCGCCGCGGCCTCGGACGGCCTCATCTCCTGCCCCGGCTATTTCACGCCGTCTGAAGCATTCACGGCGATCGAGGCCGGCGCGACGGCCCTCAAACTATTCCCGGCTGAAGCGGCCAGCCCCGCGGTGCTGAAGGCTCATCTTGCAGTATTTCCCAAAGCGCTGCCGATCTTCGTCGTCGGCGGGGTGAGCCCCGACAATATGCGGCCGTGGCTCGAGGCAGGCGCAACAGGCTTCGGGCTTGGCGGCGGGCTCTACAGGCCCGGCCAGTCAGCGATCGATACGCTCGACAAGGCGCGCGCCTACGTCGCTGGCGTCAAGCCATGAAGCCGATCCGGATCGCGATCATCGGTTTCGGCAAGATTGCCGAGGACCAGCACGTACCCTCGATCAACGGCAACGGCCGGTTCGAGCTGGTCGCGACCTCGAGCCGATCGGGCCAGGGCGTCGCCCAAACCTTCACTGACTGGCGCGAGCTGATCCGCAGCGTCGACGGGCTCGAAGCGGTGGCGATCACGACGCCCCCCGGCCCGCGCTACGCAATCGCCCGGGAATGCGTTCAGGCCGGGCTTCATTGCCTACTCGAAAAGCCGCCGACGGCCGGCCTGGCCGAGATCGCCGATCTCGCCTGTGTCGCCGAGGCCAAGCCGGTGAGCCTCTACACCACTTGGCACGCGCAGCATCATTCGACCGTCGAGGCCGCTGCCAGGGCCCTCGCCGGCATGCGCATCAAATCGATGGCGATCCATTGGCATGAGGATGTCCACAAATGGCACCCCGGCCAGCAGTGGATCTGGGAGCCCGGGGGGTTCGGGGTGTTCGACCCGGGCATCAACGCATTTTCGATCGCCACCAAGATCTTTCCCGGCGGGCTGTTCGTCGAGTCCGCTGAGCTGGCGGTGCCCGCCAATGCGCAGATGCCGATCGAGGCGTCCATCGTCTTCAGCAGCCCAGAGGCCGACGGCCCGCTCAGCGCGAGCCTCGACTGGCGCCGCACCGAAGGCGAGGAGTGGACCATCACCGTCGAAACAACTGACGGAATGCAGGTACGGCTTGAAGACGGCGGGTCGAAGCTGCTTCTCAACGGGCAGCCACAAACGGACGGTGGTCCGGGCGAATATCCCGATATCTACCGTAATTTCGTCGACCTGATCGACGAGCGCAAAAGCTTGGTTGATGTCGCCCCGTTCCGGCTGGTCGCCGATGCGATGCTGTGCGGCCGCAGGCGCCAGGTCGAAGCGATCCACATGTAATGGATCGAGTCGCCCGCCCACGCATTGAGTGGGCGTGGCGCAAGCAACGACAGACGAGCTCATCCGCGCGGACGAGGCCTTTGCCGGCAACCGCTTGCTGTCGACCTTAAACCGAGAGGCGCGCGGGCTGATCGAACCGTTCGGCGAGATGGTCGAGCTTGCGTCCGGCCAGATCGTGCTCAACCGCGGCGAACAAGTCCGTTCAAGCCTGTTCCCGGTCGGACCGACGATGATTTCAATGTCCGTTGAGCTGAGCGGCGGTCGCTCGGCGGAAGTCGCCTCGGTCGGTCGTGAGGGGGCCGTCGGCGGGATCGTCAGCTGCGGTCATGCCCCGGCCTTCGCCCGGGCCGTGGTGCTGGTGCCGGGCTCGGCATTCCGGGTGTCGATGAACGCACTCGAAGAGGCCAAGAGTCGCTCTCCCTTCATCGGCAATCTGTTTTGCCGTTTTTCCGATTATTTGCTGTCGCAGGTGATGCAGTCGGCGGCGTGCAATGCGTTCCACTCGATCTCTCAGCGGGCGGCCCGCTGGCTGCTTCATGCGCAGGACCGCGCCGGCGACCGGATCGAGTTGACTCAGGAGGCGTTCGCGGGGCTGCTCGGAGTGCAGCGGACCACCGTTAACGCGGTGATCGGCGAGCTGCAGGAGGAAGGGCTGATCGCCACCGGCCGCGGCAACATCAGGATCGTCGATCGGGTCGGGCTGAAACGGCGTGCGTGCGAGTGCCACGACCGGCTGCAGAATCATTTCAACGCGGTGATCGGCAGCAGCGGCGCCAGCGGCGAATAAACTAGCCGACGACTTTCCAGCGCAATGTCTCACCGGCGTGGAACGGCACGAGCTGCTCGACCGTCTCGGGGACAGCGGTGTCGCTCCGTTCGAGCGTGATTGCGCCCTCGTTGAGCGGCAAGCCGTAGAAGGCGGGGCCGTTAAGCGACGCGAACGCCTCGAACCGGCCGAGCGCGTCTTCTTCGTCAAACACGCTCACATAGCTTTCGAGCGCGAACGGGGCGTTGAAGATCCCTGCGCAGCCGCAGGCGCTTTCCTTCGCGTCTCGGGCGTGGGGCGCGCTGTCGGTGCCGAGGAAGATGTTGGCGGCGCCCGAGGTCGCCGCCTTGCGCACGGCGAGGCGATGCCGCTCGCGCTTGGCCACGGGGAGACAATAAGCGTGGGGCCTCAGGCCGCCGGCGAAGATCGCGTTGCGGTTAATCACCAAATGCTGCGGCGTCACCGTTGCGGCGACCGTTGCGGCATTGCTGGCAACGAAGTCGGCAGCTTCCGCGGTGGTGATATGCTCGAGGACGATCTTCAGCCGGGGAAAATCCTTCACCAGCCGTGACAGGATGCGTTCGATGAACACCGCCTCGCGGTCGAAGACGTCGATGTCGGGGTCGGTCACCTCGCCGTGAACGCATAATATCATGCCGATCTGCTGCATCCGCTCCAGCGCCGGATAGATTTTGGCGATTTCGGTCACGCCGGAAACGCTGTTGGTCGTCGCGCCGGCAGGATAGAGTTTGGCAGCGATCCACACGCCCTCATCAAAGCCGCGTGTGAGCTCGTCCGGATCGGTTTGGTCGGTCAGGTAACAGGTCATCAGCGGCGTGAAGGCAGCGCCGGCGGCCGCCAAGATCCGCTCGCGATAGGCGCTTGCGGCTTCGACGCTGGTGATCGGCGGCGCTAGGTTGGGCATGACGATCGCCCGGGCGAACTGCCGCGCGGTGTATCGCGCGACCCGCCGCAACATTTCGCCGTCGCGCAAATGGACGTGCCAGTCGTCCGGGCGGCGGATGGTCAGGGTTTGCGATGCCACGACCGGCTCCCTAACTGATGGTCATGCCTGCGACCACCCTCACCGACCGCGCGCTTGTCCGCCTGTCCGGCGACGATGTGCGCGGCTTTGTGCAGGGACTCGTCACAAGCGATGTGACCGGCGAGCTGCCGGTGTGGGCCGCGCTGCTCACACCCCAGGGCAAATGCCTGTTCGACTTTATGGTGTGGGCCGATGGCGACGACCTCCTCTTCGATTGCGAAGCCGCGGCGGCGGACGACCTGATCAAGCGCCTCGGTGTCTATCGCCTGCGTCGCCCGATCCGCATCGAGCGCGAGCCGGCGCTTGCAGTCCATTGGTCTCTCGAAGGCGCCGGGCCGGCAGACCCGCGCCTGCCGCAGCTCGGCCATCGGTGGGTGGCGCCGGCCGATGAGCCCGCGAGCGGCTGGCTCGAGCATCGCCTGCGCCTTGGCGTGTGCGAGGGCCGCGCCGAGCTCGGCGACATCCTCTGGCTCGAGTGCAATGCCGCCGAATTGAATGGCGTCAGCTTCGCCAAGGGCTGCTTCGTCGGCCAGGAAAATACCGCTCGCATGAACTGGCGGCAGAAGGTCAATCGCCGGCTGGTCGTGGTCGAAACCGACGCGTCCGCGCCGCGAACTCGCGTTCACTATCCCGAGCTCGGCCTGGCGGTCGAGCGTCGCCGCACCGGCGATCTCGTCGGCGCCATCATCCCTGATTGGCTGCAGCGCTCGCTTGCTCAGCCGAGCACGGCGTAGGCGCGTACCGGAAAGGTGCCCATGCCTGCGACCTTGGGCGGGACCGCCGAGAAGCGAAAGCCTTCGTCCGGGATTTTGGCGAGCGCGGTCATATGTTCGCAGATGGGGATGTCGGCGCCGAGCAGGATGGTGTGGACGGGCCGAGCGCGCACGCGCGTGTCGTCGATATTATGGCTGTCGATGCCAACCACCACCACACCCGCGTCGGCAAGCCATTGGGCGGCCGCGGCGGTCAGGAACGGATGGTCGGAAAAATAAGCCTCGGTCCGCCAGTGCCGGTCCCAACCGGTGTGTATAAGCACGGCTTTCCCGCGAACGTCCAAATGTTCGAGGTGCTGCACGTCGGTCGCGAGCTCATTCTCCCACGGCCGCCGAACAACGATCCCCGGAACGTCTGCGACCGAAGCCAGTGGCAGCTCGGCAAGGTGCTTGCCCTCGGCGAAGCGGTGGAACGGCGCGTCGACGTAGGTGCCGGTGTTGGCGACCATGTCGATCCGCCCGATCTGAAACGTCGAGCCATCGTCGTAATTGGCGGCCGAGTCCTCCCGGCTCCAGAAGTCGCAAATGTGCGGACCCGGAAGGCCCTTGTAGGTCGTCGTTCCAGACTCGATCACATGGCTGAGGTCGACGATCCTCCGCTCTTCCAGATTCGCCATAAAGCCACCCCTCCGATCAGCATCCAGATCACGTTGAGCGCTGCCGATGGAATCGCGCGGTGCCACCAGCCGTTGACCGTGAAGCCGACCGCGCCGAACACGTTCATCCATTGATAGACCGGCGACTGGCCCGTCAGTCGGCCCATCGACAGCAGCAAATAAGCGAGCAGGATCAGCAACGCGCCAATCCAGCCGACGACCTCGACGGCGATTTCAACGGGGGACATTACCAGCTCGCTCCATCGACTTCGCGCACCGGCACGCCGGCGAGCAGCGAGGGATCGAACAGCTTGGCGTTGACTCCCATCCGCTCGTGCGGGGGACTGGTCAGCGGCTCCCAATGCGTGGCCATGCCGCAATTCTTGCAGCGCAGCGTCCGAAGAAAGACCTCGTCGAGGTCGGTCCGGACGTAAGCGTCGAAATCACCGGAAATCTCGAGATCATCCGAGCTGAAATAGACGCCGCGAAAACCGGTCGCGCGGCACAGGCTGCAATTGCACTGGGTGACAGTTTCAGGCGTCCGCGGAAGGCGGATCGTGCAGGCACCGCAATGACAGCGGCCCTCGAGCGACACTAGGAAGCGAGCCTGCGCAGCACATAATGGAGGATTCCGCCCGACTTGAAATATTCGAGCTCGTTGTAGGTGTCGATCCGGCACCGCGCGGTGAAGCTGAACTCCTCGCCGCTGTCGCGCGTGACCTTCACTTCTACGTCCTGGCGCGGTTTGATCTCGGCGACCCCGGTGATCGTATATTTTTCGCTTCCGCTGAGTCCCAGGCTCTCCCCATTCTCGCCGTCGCGGAACTGGAGCGGAAGGACGCCCATGCCGACCAGGTTCGAGCGGTGGATCCGCTCGAAGGTCTCGGCGATGACCGCGCGAACCCCGAGCAGCACCGTGCCCTTGGCCGCCCAGTCGCGCGAGCTTCCAGTGCCATATTCCTTGCCGGCGATGACCACCAGCGGCCGGTCGTCCTGCTTGTACAGCATCGCGGCGTCGTAGATCGGCATGACCTCGTCGGTCGGCGCATATTTGGTGAAGCCCCCTTCGACATTGTCGAGCATCCGGTTGCGGATGCGGATGTTGGCTAAGGTGCCGCGCATCATCACTTCGTGATTGCCGCGGCGCGACCCGTAGCTGTTGAACTCGCCGCGGCTGACTCCGTGGTCGAGCAGATAGCGGCCGGCCGGGCTGTCGGGCTTGATCGCTCCGGCGGGCGAAATGTGGTCGGTGGTGATCGAATCCCCGAAAATAGCGAGTGGCCGAGCGCGATCGATGTCGCCGATGGTCGCCGCGGTCATCGTCATCCCGGTGAAGTAGGGCGGGTTCTGGATGTAGGTCGAAAGCGCCGGCCACTCGTAGGTGTCGCCGCCGGTGACCTCGATTTTTTGCCAGCGCTCGTCACCGCGATAGACGTCGGCGTAGCGCCTGCGGAACATGGCCGAGTGGACATGCGCGTCGATCAGGGTGCGGATCTCTTCGTTCGTCGGCCAGATGTCCTTGAGGAAGACCGGCTCGCCGTTCGACGCGGTGCCGATCGGCTCGTTGACCATGTCCGAGCGCACCGTCCCCTTGAGCGCGTAAGCGACCACCAAAGGGGGCGAGGCGAGGTAATTGGCGCGGCAGTCGGGCGACACCCGCCCTTCGAAATTGCGGTTGCCGGAAAGCACGCTGACCGCGACCAGGTCATGCTCGTTGATCGCCTTGCTGATCGGCTCCGAAAGCGGACCCGAATTGCCGATGCAGGTCGTGCAGCCATAGCCGACGAGGTCGAAGCCGAGCGCGTCGAGATCCTCGGCGAGGCCGCTCGCCTTCAGATAGTCGGTGACCACCTGGCTTCCGGGCGCAAGGCTGGTCTTGACCCACGGCTTGCTGGTCAGCCCCTTGGCCCGCGCCTTACGGGCGACCAGGCCGGCGGCGATTAGCACCGAGGGGTTGGAGGTGTTGGTGCAGCTGGTGATCGCGGCGATGGCGACGTCGCCGTTGCCGAAGTCGAAGCTCTCGCCTTCGATCGCGACGCGCGGATCGGTCGCTTTCTTGTAGGTGCTGTCGAGCTCGGCATTGAACTTGTCGTCGACCTCGCTCAGCAGGACGCGGTCCTGCGGCCGCTTTGGCCCGGCGAGCGACGGCTCGATGCTGTCCATGTCGAGTTCGAGCGTGTCGGTGAACAAAGGGTCCGGCGCACCGGCATCGCGCCACAGTCCCTGCGCCTGCGCATAGGCTCGCACCAACGCGATCTGCTCCTCCTCGCGGCCGGTCAGGCGGAGGTAGTCGATGGTGCGCTCATCGATCGGGAAGAAGCCACAGGTCGCGCCATATTCGGGCGCCATGTTGGCGATCGTCGCGCGGTCGGCGAGCGGAAGATTGTCGAGACCTGGTCCGAAGAATTCGACGAAGCGGCCGACGACGCCCTTCTGGCGCAGCATCTGGGTGACGGTCAGCACCAGGTCGGTCGCGGTGATCCCCTCGCCCAGCTGGCCCGACAGTCGGAAGCCGACCACTTCGGGGATCAGCATGCTGACCGGCTGGCCGAGCATCGCCGCCTCGGCCTCAATTCCGCCGACTCCCCAACCGAGGACACCAAGGCCGTTGACCATCGTGGTGTGGCTGTCGGTGCCGACCAGCGTGTCCGGATAAGCGACGGTTTCGCCGGTCTGGTCCTTACCGGTCCAGACGGTTTGCGAGATATGCTCGAGGTTGACCTGATGGCAGATGCCGGTGCCCGGCGGGACGACCTGGAAATTGTCGAACGCGCTGCTGCCCCACTTCAGAAACTCGTAGCGCTCCGAATTGCGCTCATATTCGAATTCGACGTTCTTCTCGAACGCGCGTGGGGTGCCGAATTCGTCGACCATCACGCTGTGGTCGATGACCAGGTGGACCGGCACCAGCGGGTTGATCTTCTGCGGGTCGCCGCCGAGCTGCTTCATCGCGTCGCGCATGGCCGCCAGGTCGACCACCGCTGGAACGCCGGTGAAATCCTGCATCAGCACCCGCGCTGGGCGATACTGGATCTCGCGGTTGATCCGCCGCTCCTTCAGCCAGTCGGCCATCGCCTGGAGATCTTCGCGGGTGACCGTCTCGCCATCCTCGAAGCGAAGCAGATTTTCGAGCAGCACCTTCATCGAGAAGGGCAGGCGCGACACGTCGCCGAGCTGCTCCGCCGCCTTGCGCAGTGAGTAATAGGCGTAGGTCTTGCCTTCGACTTCCAGTGTCGAGCGGGTGCTGAGGCTGTCCTGGCCGGTCGGGATCATCGCTGTCCTTCAAATCGTCTGGCGCGCGTCGGGGTTCTCGGGCGCGAAGTGGGATCGCGCCGGCCCTTAGCAACCCGCTCGAACCGCCGCAAACCGCGCGCTGAATGCGCCAAGATGAACATCTGTTAAGCTAAGGCGCTCGGCAGTCCTCTTCACCAGCCCGCGGACTCCCCTAGGTAGGGATGAGAGGGACATTGGGATGAGCCACGACACCGACTATTTCCGCCGCCGTGCCGCGGAAGCGCGTGCAGCAGCGTGCGCCAAGGACCAGCCGGAGCAGGTCGAAGTCGCCGGCGAGCTGGCGCTCGCTTATGCCGCGCTCGCACGCCGCCGCGCCGCAGCGCTCGAGGCCGCCGAGCAGCGTCCGGCGCTCCCCCTCGACGAGCCGGTTTTGAGCTAGATCCAGCCGCGCCGCCTGAAATAGAGGTAGGGCCCGACCGCACTCGCGAACATCAGCGCGAGCGAGATCGGATAACCGAAGTGCCAGCCTAGCTCCGGCATGTAGCGGAAATTCATTCCGAAGATCCCGGCGATCAGCGTCGGCGGAAGGAACACCACCGCAGCCCAGGAAAACAGCTTCATCGCGGCATTTTGCTCGATGCTGATCAGGCCGAGCGAGGCGTCGAGCAGAAACGTCAGATTGTCCGACAGGAAACTCGCATGCTCGCTGAGCGAAGTGACGTCGGTTGTCAGGCTCGCGACATGGTTGCGCGCGTCCTGGTTGACTGCCTCGTGCAGGCGCTTCGACCCGGCGAGGAAGCTCAGCATGCGGTTCATGCTGACGGCGGTGTAGCGGATCTTGGTGACCAGGGTCTGCGCGCGGCCGATCGCGGTCAGCAGCCTGGTCAACTTTTCGGCCGGGATGCGCCGGTCGTCGATGTCCTTCTGGAAAATTTCGGACGACAGCCGCTCAATCTCGACGCCGGTGTTCTCGAGCTCGTCGGCAAGGCGGTCGATGATCGCGTCGACCAGCCGGACAAGCGCAGTGGACGCGTCGCGCACCAGCTCCGGGTCACGATCGGCATGCTCCATGAACGCGCGCACCGGCTTTGGCGTCGCATAGCGGATCGTCACCAGCCGATTGTCGGACAGGACGAAGCCGATCGGAGTGCTCGTCGGCACCCCTTCTTCGACTCCGAACAGCACGCTCGCGGTCATGTAGAGCGTCCCGTTATGCTCATAGAGCCGGCTCGATGGCTCGATTTCCGACATTTCGTCCTGGGTCGGGACATCGACGGTGATGCAGCGCTCGACCAGCCGCTCTTCTTCGAGGGTCGGTTTTTCGAGGTCGATCCAGGTCGCGTCGTTCGGGATCTTCTGGAGGGTCGGGTCGACGAGGCTTCCGTCGCAGCCGGGGCCGTAGGTGCGCAGCATGACGCGTTTGATCCGCCGAACGGCAGCGCTTTGCAAGTCGCTCGGCTCTGCTAGCGTCCAGCCGATGACATCCCGACGCGCGACGCTGGTCGCCTGCCTCATCCCGATCGCCGCCGCCGCAATCCTGCTCGCGCTCGGCCGCAGCCCGATTTGCACCTGCGGCGCGGTCGACCTGTGGGTCGGCACGCGCGACAGCCCGAAGACCAGCCAGATGCTGGCCGACTGGTACAGCCTGAGCCACATCGTCCACGGCCTGATCTTCTACGCGCTGCTGTGGCTCACAGCGCGTCGCATGCCGGTCCAATGGCGGCTGGTCATCGCCTTGCTGGTCGAGTCGAGCTGGGAAGTGATCGAGAACACGCCGCTGGTGATCGATCGGTACCGCGAAACGACTGCCGCGCTGGGCTACACGGGCGACAGCGTGATCAACTCCCTGTCGGACATTGCGATGATGGCGATCGGCTTCCTCGTCGCCCGCAAGCTGCCCGTCTGGGCGTCCGTCGCCCTGCTGATCGCGCTCGAGCTCGTCCCATTGTTCGTTATCCGCGACAATTTGACCCTCAACGTCTGGAACCTGCTTGCGCCGAATCCGGCCGTCGCCGTGTGGCAAGCCGGCCGTTAGGGCACCATTCCAAGCCCCGCGCATTGATGCCGCTGGCGTTCGAGGGAGAAGCCGATGAAGCGCGTCCTGACCCTGTGTTCCGTCCTGCTCTGTATGGCGACTCCCGCAAATGCGGGTGAGCTGTTTGGCGGGCTCTACGTCCACGACGTGAAGACTCCGCTCAACAAGAGCGGGATCGAAGGCGGGATGGACGTGATGGTCGGCTATCGCGGCGGGAGCATCGGCCATACGCCGCTCCAGCCGTACATCTTCGGCGCGGTGAACACGGCCGGCGAGACCAATTATGCGGCCGTCGGGCTGTCGGCGAAATTCGGCGGCAGCATCTATATCCGCCCCGGTTTTGGCATTGCCGTCCACACCGGCTCTGCCGACAATTTCTATCGCACCGACAAGATCGCCTTCGGCAGCCGGGTGCTGTTCGAGCCTGAGCTTGGTATCGGCGCCCGGGTCAACGAACGCCTAAGCGTCGAGGCGAGCTGGGTGCACATGAGCCACGGCCAGCTGTTCGGCCGCGAGAATCCCGGGATCGACAATATCGGCGTTCGGCTGAACCTCGGCCTTTAAAGGCAGCGGAAGATTTGCGGCTCCGCGCCGCGGCGCAGCTGGTACGGGCCAAGCTGCAAGCCGCGCGAGGGCACGTCGATCGCGAGCCGCATCAAGTCGCCGCGGATCGATCCGTGATAGGTCGCGGGAAGCGCCGGCGGGATTTCGTCCTTGCGCACCGGCCCGCCGTGGCCAGGGACATAGGTCCCGCTTGCGCTGAAGCGGCCGTCGGGGGCCGGCATTAGCGGCGCGTCGATCCGCCCTGCGGCGCAGTCGAATTCAAATGAAACGGCCACCTCAGTCGCGGTCGCGCCGATATGCGTTCCGCCCCAGCTGCCAATCAGCGGCGTGGGGACATCTGGAACGGCGGCGCAACCAGCAATCAAAAGAGCAATGAACAGAAGGCGTCTCACGCCGGCGTCAACGCCCGATCATGCCCTCCGGCTTCACCACGCGGTCAAACGCTTCTTCCTCGATCAGTCCGAGCTCGAGACCGGCTTGCTTGAGCGTCAGGCCCTTCTTGTGGGCATGCTTGGCGATTGCCGCTGCGTTGTCGTAGCCGATCACCGGCGCGAGGGCGGTGACCAGCATCAGCGACCGGCCCATCAGCTCGGCGATCCGCGCTTCGTCCGGCTCGGCGCCGTCGAGCATGCGCTCCGTAAAGCTCTCCATGCCGACCGACAGCAGGTTGATCGAGCGGATCACGTTGGCGCCGATCAGCGGCTTGAAGACGTTGAGCTCGAGGTGCCCCTGCATCCCGCCGACGGTCACCGCGAGGTGATTGCCCATCACCTGGGCGGCGACCATGGTCAGCATCTCCGCCTGGGTTGGATTGACCTTGCCGGGCATGATCGAGCTTCCCGGCTCGTTCTCGGGCAGCTTGAGCTCGCCGAGCCCGCAGCGCGGCCCCGAGCCGAGCAGGCGGATGTCGTTGGCGATCTTGGTCAGCGCGACCGCGATGGTGTTGAGGACGCCCGACAGCTCGACCAACGTATCGTGCGCTGCGAGCTCGGCGAACTTGTTGGGGGCCGAGGTGAAGGGCAGCTGGGTGAGCTTCGAGACCTCCTTGGCGAATTCGTCGGCGAAGCCCTTGGGCGCGTTGAGGCCGGTCCCGACGGCGGTCCCGCCCTGGGCGAGGCGCATCAGCCGCGGGATCACGCCTTCGACCCGGGCGATGCAATCCTCGATTTGTTGCGCGTAGCCGGAGAATTCCTGGCCCAGCGTAAGCGGTGTCGCGTCCTGCAAATGGGTGCGGCCGATCTTGACGATATGATCCCAGCGCTTGGCCTGGTCGGCGAGGCGGGCGTGCATCAACCGTAGCGCCGGAAGCAGCTTCATGTGCACCGCGCGCGCCGCCGCGATGTGCATCGCGGTTGGGAAGCTGTCGTTCGACGACTGGCTTTTGTTGACATCGTCGTTGGGGTGAACCGGCTCCTTGCCGCCCCGCTTGCCGCCGAGGATCTCATTGGCGCGGCCGGCGATCACCTCATTGGCGTTCATGTTCGATTGGGTGCCCGAGCCGGTCTGCCAGATGACTAGCGGAAACTGGCTGTCGAGGTCCCCGCGAGCAACCTCGCCGGCGGCCTGCTGGATCACTTCGGCGATCTTGGGATCAAGCCCGCCGATGCGCGCATTGACCCGCGCCGCCGCCTGTTTGACGAAACCCAGCGCGTGGATGATCTCGAGCGGCATCTGTTCGCGCGGGCCGAAGGGGAAATTGCCGATCGAGCGCTCGGTCTGGGCGCCCCAATAAGCATCGGCCGGAACCTCTATCGGTCCGAAGCTGTCAGTCTCGGTGCGGGTATTCGCCATGCTTTCCTTCCGTCATGCTGAACTCGTTTCAGCATCCATTCTGTCGCTGGAGCGATGCTCTGAAATGGACCCTGAAACAAGTTCAGGGCGACCTGCGGTCATTTTTTCCGCGTAAAGTCCACGCTGACGACGTTCGAGCCGTCGTCTCGCGGCGGTTCCTTGGCTTCCGCCTCTGGCGCGTCGTTCTCCGCCGGCTCGTGCTCCTCCGGCAGCTCCTCGGCAGCATCCGCCTGGAAGGTCAGCGCGAACTCGACCGCAGGATCGTGGAACTGGGTGACCGCGGCGAACGGCACATGGAGCATCGCCGGCACTCCGCCGAACGACAGGCCGACGGTGAAATCGTCGTCCTCGACCTTGAGGTCCCAGAAGCGGTGCTGGATGACGATCGTCATCTCGTCGGGGAATCGCTCCATCAGATGCTTCGGGATGGAGACACCCGGGGCCCGGGTCTTGAAGGTTATGTAGAAATGATGCTCGCCGGGGAGTCCGCCGGATTGCTCGACCTCACGCAGCACGCGCCCGACCACCGCCCGCAATGCGTCCTGCACGATCTCGTCGTACGGGATCAGGCTCTCGGGAGGGGTCTCGTCGCTCATTGCGTCTGGTGGTAGCGAGCGCTCGACAACGGTCAAGCGGAGTCCGCCATGCCCATCGACGCCACCAAGCCCTACGACGAGAGCAACATCTTCGCCCGGATCCTGCGCGGCGAGATTCCGTCGAACACGGTTTACGAGGACGAGCACGTGCTCGCCTTCCACGACATCAATCCCCTTTCCCCAACCCACATCCTGGTGATCCCAAAGGGGCCGTACGTCTCGTGGGACGATTTTTCGGCGAAGGGCTCGGAGGCCGAGATCACCGCCTTCGTCCGCGCGGTCGGCAGGATCGCGCGCGACGCCGGACTGGTGGACCGTGGCTACCGCGTCCTCGCCAACGTTGGCCCCAATTCCGGCCAGGAGGTCCCGCACCTCCACCTTCATATCTTCGGCGGGCGCGCGCTCGGGCCAATGCTCGTGCGTTAGGGTGAACAGGCGGGCGCGGATGAGGCACTAGTGTCACCGGTCGAAGGGGGGATTGCCCTGCCGCCCCCAGCCGTTAGGGTCGCGTTTGAAACGATCTTCGAGGGGAGTGAAATGGCGACTGTAGCACCGCGAGAGGGCCTTTTGCTTGGCCGCGTAAAGTCGCTCGACGCGATTCTGGCGACAGCCGAGAAGAAGGGCCTGCACCGCTCCCTCGGCGCGTTCCAGCTAACCTTGCTCGGCATCGGCGCGGTGATCGGCACCGGAATCTTCGTGCTGACATCCGAAGCGGCGCAAAAGGCCGGCCCGGCGATGATGATCAGTTTCGTCATTGCCGGTTTCGTCTGCGCCGTCGCGGCGCTCTGCTATTCCGAGCTCGCCTCGATGGTCCCGGTCGCGGGCTCCGCCTACACCTACACTTACGCCGTCATGGGCGAGCTGTTCGCGTGGATGGTCGGCTGGGCGCTGATCCTCGAATATGCAATCGGCGCGAGCGCGGTCGCTGCTGGTTGGTCCGGCTATTTCGTCGGCCTGATGAAGAGCTGGGGCGTGATCATTCCGCCTGCGATTGCCGCGGGGCCGTTCGGCGGCGGCGTGTTCAACCTTCCGGCGGCGGTAATCTCCGGTCTTGTCACGGTCCTGTTGATCATCGGCACCAAGGAAAGCGCACGCGTTAACGCCGTCCTCGTGCTGGTGAAGATCACGGCGTTGACAGTGTTCAGCGTCCTCACGATCCCGGTCTTGAAGGGTGAGCACTTCACACCGTTCATTCCCAATGGTTGGGGGACCTATGGCGTGGTCGGAGCGGCGGCGTCGATCTTCTTCGCTTATGTCGGTTTCGACGCGGTCTCGACGGCCGCCGAGGAGACCAAGAACCCACAGCGCAACGTGCCCATCGGGCTGATCGGCTCGCTCGGGATCTGCACGGTGTTCTACCTGATTGTTGCGGCCGGCGCGATCGGCGCGATCGGCGCACAGCCGGTGCGCGATGCGCTTGGGCACCCATACCCGCCCGGCAGCATCGGACTCACCAACCAGTGCAGCGCGATCGTTGCTGGCGGCGTGACCCAGCCCCTGGTCTGCTCACGTGAAGCTCTGGCCCATGTGCTGCGCACCATCGGCTACCAACGGGTCGGTGACCTCATCGGCATCGCCGCGTTTGTTGCGCTCCCATCGGTCGTGCTCATGATGATGTTCGGCCAGACCCGCATCTTCTTTGTCATGGCGCGCGACGGTCTCCTGCCCGAGAAGCTCGCGTCCGTGCACCCGCGTTTCCGCACCCCGCATGTCGTGACGGCTATGACCGGCTTCGGTGTGATGCTCGCGGCGGCCTTCCTGCCGGTTGGAAAGCTCGCCGATTATTCGAACTCGGGCACGTTGTTCGCATTCGCCATGGTCGCGGTTTCGGTGATGGTATTGCGCCGCAAGGATCCCAATCGGCCACGCCCTTTCCGGACCCCCGCAGTAATGATTGTTGCGCCGCTGGCGATCCTTGGATGCATAGGATTGTATTTGAACCTCGTGCCAGTGGCGATTGCCGTGCTGCCCGGGTGGGGCGCGGTTGGGCTGGTGATCTATTTCGCTTACTCGCGCCGGCGCAGTCATGTCGGCCGCGGAATCGTCGAGGTGCCCGAACTGGCGCCCGATGCGCCAGGCTCGATCGGAATCGCGCCGATGCCGGGCGCACCGGTGCCGCCGCAGGACCGAGACTAAGCGAGCAGCATTCCGGCGAGCACCCTGAGGTCGGCCTCGGGGCGCGCGCCGTAGTGCTGGATCACTTCGGCGGCCGAGATCGCGCCGAGGCGGAGCGAATCCTCGAGGCTCTTGCCGCGCGCAGTGCCGAGCAGGAAGCCGCCGGCGAACAGGTCGCCGGCGCCGGTCGTGTCGACCAGCTTTTCGATCGGCTCGGCCGCGACCTCGACGCGCTCGCCGCCGCGCGTGGCGAGAGCACCGTCCTCGCTGCGCGTGACAACCAGCATTTCGACCTTGTCCCTGACAGCGGTGACCGCGTCGTCGAGGTGCGGGACTCCGGCGAGCGCCTCGATCTCCGCCTGGTTCGCGAATAGGATGTCGATGCGCTGTTGGTTCAGAAGTGCGTTGAAGCCGTCGCGGTGGCGTTCGACGCAGAACATGTCTGACAAAGTGAAAGCGACCTTGCGCCCGGCCTCGCGGGCAACCTCGATCGCGCGGATCATCGCATAGCGCGGGGTCTCGGGATCCCACAGATAGCCTTCGAGGTAGAGGATCGCGGAGTCGCGGATCTGCTGCTCGTCGAGCGCGGTCCTGGGCAAATGCTGCGCCGCGCCGAGGAAGGTGTTCATGGTGCGGTGCCCGTCCGGCGTGACGAGGATCATCGACCGCGCTGTCGGTTCGCCGACATCGGCCGCCGGAGTGATGAACTCGACTCCGGTGGAGGTCAGGTCGTGGCGATAAAATGCGCCGAGCTGATCGGGTGCGACCTGGCCGATGAATCCGGCCCGCCCGCCGAGCGCGGCGATGCCCGCGGCGGTGTTCCCGGCGGAACCGCCGCTGACCTGATGCGCCGGACCCATGTGGGAATAGAGCCGCTCGGCTTCGGCCGCGTCGATCAGCCGCATCGACCCCTTGGTGAGGCCCTCCGCGCGGAGGAAATCGTCGGTCGCATCGGCGATCACGTCGACGATTGCATTGCCGATGCACAGCACATCGAGACGCGGGTCGGGCATCGGCTACTCCGGATTAAACGGGAAAGCGCGCGCCTAGCTGTCAGTTCGGCGCATCGCAACATTGCCTCGGCGAGGATCGCGCGCCATCGTCGCGCAATGCGCCGCTCAATTCCGCTTTCGCTGACCCTCGTCCTTTCCGCCTGCGCCACTAGGCCGCAGCCGACGCCATCGCCCACGCCACCGGTCGTCCAGCCCCCCGCCGGGGAGCAGGGAACGCTGATCGGCCTCACTCCACAACAATTGGTGGCGCGGCTGGGCAATCCCGCTTTGCAGATCCGCGAGGGGACGAGCGTCAAGCTCCAGTTCCGCAATGACCGTTGCGTCCTCGACACCTACCTTTATCCGGCGGCCGGCGGTCTCCTCCGGGTCAGCCATGTCGATGCGCGGCTCCGCTCCGGCGGCGACACCAATCAGGCCGCTTGCATCGCCTCCCTGCAGCCGCGCTCGATCTGATCGAGCGCCCAACGGGCGGCGTCAGCAATGACCGCGTCGTCGTCATTCAAATAGCGATCAATTGACGCGACCAGCGACGCGTCGCCGCTGTTTCCCGCGGCGATCAGGCAATTGCGGATCATCCGTTTCACGCCGATCCGCTTGATCGGCGAGCCGGCGAACATCTCGCGGAACGCGGTGTCGTCCAGCGCCAGGAGGTTGGCGAGCTTCGGTGCTGCGAGCTCGGCGCGCGGAAGGAAGGCGCGGTTGGCGGCCGCGGCATCGGCGAAGCGGTTCCACGGGCACACCGCCAGGCAATCGTCGCAGCCATAGATGCGGTTGCCCATCGCTGCTCGAAACTCATTCGGGATCGGCCCGTCGTGCTCGATCGTCAAATAGGAGATGCAGCGCCGCGCATCGATCCGATGGGGACCAACGAAAGCCTGGGTTGGACAGGCGTCGAGGCAGCGGCTGCACGACCCGCAATGCTGGCCATGGTCGGTCGGAGCGTCGGGCTCGAGTTCGAGGCTGGTGAGGATCACGCCGAGGAAAAGCCAGCTGCCGTGATCGCGGCTGACGAGATTGGTGTGCTTGCCCTGCCAGCCGATTCCTGCCGCCTGCGCCAAGGGTTTTTCCATCACCGGCGCGGTATCGACGAACACCTTTAGCTCGGACGGGGCCTGGTCGATGATGAACCGCGCGAGCGCCTTGAGCGCCTTCTTGACCGTCTTGTGATAGTCGCCGCCCTGGGCATAAACCGAGATCCGTCCGCGGTCCGGCTGGCCTTCCAGAAGCAGCGGATCCGACGCCGGCGCATAGCTCATCGCGAGCGCGATCGCCGATTTGGCTTCGGGCCACAGTGCGAGCGGCGACACGCGATGATGCGCGCGTTCCTCCATCCACCCCATCGTCCCGTGATGGCCCGCTTCGAGCCACCGCTTGAGCTCGAGCCCGGCCGGGTCAGCGGCGTCGGCGCGCGCGAGCCCGCACGCCGCAAAGCCGAGCCGCTCGGCTTCGCCCCTTATTGCTTCCTCAAGGCTTTGGCCCTTATGCACGCTTGGCCTGTACACGGGCGGCCGCAATTTTCGTAGGAATTTCAGTGCTTCGAGAGGCCAAGTTCGACCCGGAAGTCGCTGTCGAAGCGGTCGACCTCGTCAAGGACTTCAACGAGACCCGCGCCGTCGACGGAGTCAGCCTCGCGGTTCCGGCCAGCTCGATCTACGGCATCCTCGGCCCCAACGGCGCCGGCAAGACCACCCTGCTGCGCATCCTCCTCGGGATCATCGAACCTTCCAGCGGCACCCGCTGTATCCTCGGCCGCGACCGTCCGCTCGAGGCTGCGCGTGAGATTGGTTACCTGCCCGAGGAGCGCGGCCTCTATCCGGCGATGCACGCGCGCGAGGCGATCGCGTTCATGGGTGCGCTGCGAGGTCTGCCCCTGGCCGAGGCGCGCCGTCGCGCCGATGCCCTGCTCCAGGAACATGGCCTCGCCGACTGGGCGAAAAAGCCGATCCGCACCCTGTCCAAGGGCATGGCGCAGACCGTCCAGCTGCTCGGCACGATCATCCACAAGCCGCGATTGATCGTGCTCGACGAGCCTTTCTCCGGCCTCGACGCAATCAACCAGGCGCGGCTTGAGGAGCTGATCCGCGCCGAGGCGCGCGCGGGCGCGACGATCATCTTTTCGACCCACGTCATCGCTCACGCCGAGCGGCTGTGCGAGCGCGTCGCGATCATCGCCAATGGCCGAGTGGCGTTCGACGGCGCAGTCGACGAGGCGCGGTCCCGGTTGCGGCCCATCGTGCGGCTGCGCACCCGCGCAAGCGACGGCCCGTGGCGATCGGCGATCCCGGACAATGCCCGGCGCGACGCCGGCGAATGGATATTCGAGCTGCCCGAAGGCGGCCCCGAGCCGCTCCTCAAGGCGCTGATCGACGGTGGCGCGGGGATCGAAACGCTGGCGATCGAGCGCCCGGGACTCCATGACGCGTTCGTGGCGATTGCCGGCGATGCCGCGGCCAAGGCGATGGCCGAGGAGAGGGCCGGATGATGCGCCTGCTGCGCTCCGCCTGGGTGATCGGCCGCCGCGATTTCGCAGCGACGGTCCTTTCAAAGGCATTCATTTTTTTCCTGCTTGGACCGCTTTTTCCGCTGCTCCTCGGGAGCGTGTTCGCAGGGATCGGCACGAACGTTGCGACCCGCACGGAACGGCCGGTGATCGCAGTGATTGCACCGCCGGCCGAATTCGAACGCCTGACCCTGGCTCGCGATCAATTGGCGGCTGCGCTTGGCGACCAGCCGCCGGTGAAGCTGCTCGGCTTTTCGCCGGAACCGGATGTTGCCGCCCAGCAAGCAAGGCTGCTGGCGATGCGCAGCCCGCCGGTGCGCGGCGTGCTGAGCGGCGGGCTCGACCATCCTCATTTCACCGGCGCGCTCGGCGGCGACCCGACCACTGAAGGCCAGCTCAAGCTGCTGCTTGCGACCGCGCGGTCGCCGCGGGCGAATGCGGAGCCCGATCTTCCGGTCACCGATGTGGAAGTCGCGCCCGGGTCCCTGGCCAATGAGCGGATGCTGACCGCCCAGATCGGCCAGGTCGCCCTGTTTCTCCTCACCCTGATGCTTTCGACGATGGTGCTTTCCCAGCTCATCGAAGAGAAATCGAACAAGATCATCGAAGTCATTGCCGCCGCAATTCCGATCGACGCGATGTTCATCGGCAAGCTGTTTGCGATGCTCGCCGCGTCCATTCTGGGCCTGGTTGTGTGGATCTGTGCCGGCGCGCTGCTCATCCAGCTGGTCAAGCACGGCGGTGTTGCCACTCTCCCAGTCCCGGCAATCGGCTGGCCGGCGTTCCTCGCTCTTTCGGTCATCTATTTCGGCATGAACTACCTGCTTCTCGGAGCGGCGTTCCTCACCATCGGCGCGCAGGCGTCGAGCGCCCGCGAAGTGCAGACCATGTCGATGCCGGTGACCTTCGCCCAGGTGCTGATCTTCGGCTTCGCCTCGACCGCCGTCGGGGCGCCGGATTCGACCCCGGGAATCGCTGCCGCGGTCTTCCCTTTATCCTCGCCGATGGCGATGCTTGCCCGCGCCGCTCAGGACGGCGACTGGTGGCCGCACGTCGCAGCGGTCCTGTGGCAGGCCTTGTGGGTCGCGCTGATCCTGCGCATCGGCGCGCAGCTGTTCCGCAAGACGGTGCTCAAATCCGGGCCGCGCACCAAATGGTGGCGGTTCAACCGCGCCTAGGCCAGCGCGGCCGTCGCTTGGCCGGCCAGCCACTCCTGCATCGCCATGTACGGGAAGGGGCCGTGGCTGACGCGCGCGACCCCGGCGCTCGCCCATTGCGCGCGGCTTGGGCCGCCCGGCAGGTGCATTGCATTTACGGGCACGCCAACCGCTTTGACGATCCGCTCGACCAAGGTCAGGTCGGCGAGACCCGGGATGAAATAGCCGTTCACGCCGACGGCGGCATAAGCGTTGCCGCGCTCGATCGCTTGGTCGGCAAGCGCCAGGTCATGCGCTTCGGCCTTTGCCTTCAGAAACAGGTCCGTGCGGGCATTGATGAAGAATGAGGAGCCGACGCCGTCACGCAGCGCGGCGATGCGGGCGACCTGTTCCGCGATCGAATAGAGTTGGTCGGTGCCGACTACCTGGTCCTCGAAATTACAGCCGATCGCCCCCGTTTCGGCCAGCAAACGAGCGTTGGCGGTGATGCCCTCCGAGTCCGCTGCATAACCGCCTTCGAAATCCACGGTGACCGGCAAGTCGACGGCGCTGACAATCCGCGCCGCATTGTCCAGCGCGAGCTCGATCGGCACCGCCTGGCCGTCGCCAAAGCCGTTGGCCATTGCCACCGAAGCGCTGCCGGTGGCGATCGCCTTGGCGCCGGATTTTGCGACCGCAGCCGCGCTTCCGGGATCCCAGGCATTGAACAACACCAACGGGTTGCCGGCGACGTGGGCGCTCGAGAAGTCTTGGAACTTGGACATGACGGCTTGGGCCTCCTTGGGGACGGAAATCCTTAGGGGGAGGGAGGGGCTTGGGCTTCCAAAAACTTGCGCCCAACACCCAAGCTCAGCTTATGGCCGACCGCGCCATGTCGGTCAGTGTCGCCATTAGCGCGCGGTGCGGGAAGGGCCCGTGGCTGATCCGCGCCACGCCCGCGTCAGCCCAGACCTTTTTGTCCGGTGCTCCGGGGAAGGCGATGACGTTGAGCGGCAGCGGCACCTCGCGCACCACGCGCTCGATCTGCTTCGGGTCCGACAGCCGCGGGACGAAGAAACCGCTCGCGCCGGCGTCGGCAAAGGCCTTGCCGCGTTCGATCACCTGACCGACCAGCGCATCGTCATAGGTCTGCGTCTTGAGGAACAGGTCGGTTCGCGCGTTGATGAAGAACGGGTCGCCGACCGCCTTGCGGATCGCGACGACACGCCGGACCTGCAGGTCGAGCGGATGCAATCCTTCGCCGCCCACGACCTGGTCCTCGAAATTGCAGCCGACGGCGCCGGTCGCTGCAAGCCGTGCGACATTGGCGCCGCCTTGCTCGGGATCGGCCGAATAAGCGCCCTCGAAATCGATCGTCACCGGAAGTTCGACGGAGTCGACGATGCGCTTTGCGTTAGCCAGCGCGAAGTCGATCGGAACTTGCTGACCGTCGGGCCAGCCGTGCGCGTCGGCGACCGGGTGGCTGCCGGTCGCAAGCGCTTTGGCGCCTGCGGCGACCACCGCGAGCGCGCTTCCGACGTCCCAGATGTTGTAGAGGACGACCGGGTCGCCCGGCACGTGCAACGCTGCAAAGCTTTCGAATTTCGTCGGCATGACGACAGTCGCCTACGCATCCGCGCGGTTGGGCGCAATCCGCCGGCCGCTGTCATCAAACTGAAACAATAGCGTCACACGGGCTTCGTCGAACTGCCGCTAGGGCGATCCTGAAATTCTGGGAGTGAGCCTCGTGAACAAGACGGTCATCGCGCTGCCGCTGGCGGCAATCCTCGCGGCCTGCGGCTCGAACAACGGCGGTGCCGGCGGCGGCTCGGCGAGCGACATCCACATCGTCGGTTCCTCGACCGTCTATCCGTTCACCAAGGCGGTGGCCGAGGACTTCATGCGCACCAACCCGGGGATCAACGTGACCGTCGAATCGACCGGTACCGGCGCCGGCATGAAATTGTGGTGCGCCGGAGTCGGCAACCAATATCCCGACATCGAGGACGCCTCCCGCGCGATCAAGAAGAGCGAATATGACGGCTGCGTCCAGAACGGCGTCAAGACGATCATCGAAGTGCCGGTCGGGATCGACGGACTGACGATCATCGAAGGCAATGGCGGCCCGGCGATGAACCTCACCCAGGCCGACATCTACAAGGCGCTCGCCGCCAATCCGTTCGGCAAGGGCCAGAACCGGGCGCAAACCTGGCGCGACGTGAACCCGTCGCTTCCGGCGGTGAAGATCCGGGTGCTCGGCCCGCCGCCGACCTCGGGCACGCGCGACAGTCTCGCCGATCTCTATTTGACCAAGGGCTGCGACACCGACCCGGCGATGAAGGCCCTGGCCAAGACCAACGAGGACCAGCACAAGCAGCTGTGCACCAAGATCCGCGAGGACGGCGCCTATGTCGAAGCGGGCGAGAACGACAATCTGATCGTCCAGAAGGTTTCGTCGGACCCTGGCACGCTCGGCGTTCTTGGCTTCTCCTATCTCGACGAGAATGCCGACAAGGTCCGGGCGGTGAAAATCGCCGGCGTTTCGCCGAGCGAGGCGACCATCGCCGACCTCAGCTACCCCGGCGCTCGCAAGCTCTACATCTACGTCAAGGGCGAGCACATGCAGGCCAAGCCCAGGCTGCGCGACTTCGTCGCAAGCTACGCCAAGCTGTGGGGCAAGGGCGGTTCGCTCGAGCGCAAGGGGCTGGTGCCGTTCGCCGGCGCCGACGCCGATGCGGCGGCCAAGCAGGCCGCGGACCTGAAGCCGCTCGATCCAGGCGGCCTCAAATAAGCAGGGGCGGCGGGCGGTGAGCCTCGGCATTGCGCTCGTCGCGATCCTGGTCGTCGCCGCCGCGGCGGGGTGGCTCGGCTATTCGCGCGCCCGAAGCTTGCGCACGGCAAGCCGGTTGCACTCGCTGCCGGCCTATCACGGCTTCCACGCCGCTTTGTGGGCCGCGATCCCGGCGCTGCTGATCCTTGCCGCCTGGGCGCCGATGCAGTCGCGCCTGGTCGACCAGGTCGTGTTGTCGAGCGCCGAAGGCAAGGCGCTGCCGGCGTTCGCGATGCAGCGCGAGTCGATCCTGTCGGAGGCCAGGGAAATCGCGTCCGGAAAGCGCGAGCAGGGCTTCAACCCGGAGAGCTCGACCATCGCCCCGCGAATCCGCGCCGAGCGGCAGCATTATGCACTGATCGGCGGGCTTGCAGCGGTCCTCGTCTCGCTTGGCGCTGCAGCCGTCGCGGTTCGTCGCAGCGCCCCCCAGTTCCGCGCCCGAACCGCGGTCGAGCGGTGGCTGATGGCGCTGCTGTTCGCGGCTTCGCTGATCGCAATCCTGACGACGCTCGGGATCCTGCTGTCGCTGATGTTCGAGAGCCTGCGTTTCTTCCGGCTCTACTCGGCGCCGGCGTTTTTCTTCGGGACCGAATGGAGCCCGCAGATGGCCATCCGCGCCGACCAGGCCGGCTCGTCCGGCGCGTTCGGCTCAATCCCGTTGCTGTGGGGGACCTTCTTCATCGGCGCGGTCATCGCGATGATCGTCGCAGTCCCGCTCGGCCTGATGAGCGCGATCTATTTGACCCAATATGCGCCGCAGCGGCTGCGCGCCTGGCTCAAGCCGATCCTCGAGATCCTCGCCGGCGTTCCGACCGTCGTCTACGGCTATTTCGCGGCGCTGACGGTCGCTCCGGCGGTGCGCGATTTCGGCCTGGCGATCGGGATCACCTCCGCGAGCAGCGAAAGCGCGCTGGCCGCCGGGTCGGTGATGGGCATCATGATCATCCCGTTCGTCAGCTCGATGGCCGATGATTCGATCGCCGCGGTGCCGCAGGCGATGCGCGACGGCAGCCTGGCAATGGGTGCGACCAAATCGGAAACGATCCGCAAGGTGCTCCTGCCCGCCGCGCTTCCCGGCGTGATGGGCGGGATCCTGCTCGCGGTCAGCCGCGCGATCGGCGAGACGATGATCGTCGTGATGGCCGCCGGCCTCGCCGCCAACCTCACGCTCAACCCGTTCCAGAGCGTGACCACGGTCACCACCCAGATTGTCGGGCTGCTGACCGGCGAGCAGGAGTTCAACAGCCCCAAGACGCTGGCCGCGTTCGCGCTCGGGCTGTCGCTGTTCCTGATCACTTTGCTGCTCAACCTGATCGCGCTGCACATCGTGCGGCGCTACCGCGAGCAGTACGAATAGTGAGCACGACCGTCCCCACCCGCTGGACCGGCGACGAAATGCGCCGCCGGATCAGGCGCCGCTACCGGTCCGAGCGGATCTTCCGCGGCTTCGGCCTCGCCGCCGTGTGCCTGTCGGTGCTGTTCCTCGCCTTCCTGCTCTACAACATGGGCTCGAAGGGGATCGGCGGCTTCACCCAATATGAGGCCGCGCTGCCGATCGACTTCGCGACCAGCGACCTGTTCCTCGATCCGGCAACGATCAAGGGGCCGGATGCCCATCAGGCTGTCGCCGGGGCCGACCTTGCCGGCGCGATTTCCAAGGCCGCCGAGACCGATTACGGCGCCGGTGCGGCGGAGATGTTCAGCGACGCTGCCGTCGACCGCCTCACCGAGGAGATCGTCGCCAATCCGAATATGCTCAGCGGCACCGCGACCTTGTGGCTTCCGGTCGCAAGCAAGGTCGACATCGCCGCCAAGCGCGATGGCGATCCGGCGAGCGAGAAGCTGGTCAATGCGCTCGAGCAGAAACGCGTGCTTCGCCGCACGTTCAACAAGCAATTCCTCAGCAGCGCCGATGCGACCGACCCCTCGGCGGTCGGCATTTGGGGCGCGCTCAAGGGCAGCTTCTACACGATCATCGTGACCATCCTGCTCGCCTTCCCGGTCGGCGTGCTCGCAGCGGTCTACCTGGAAGAGTTCGGCGTCCGGAACCGCTGGACCGACGCCATCGAAGTGTCGATCAACAACCTGGCGGCGGTGCCGTCGATCATCTTCGGACTGCTCGGCCTCGCGGTGTTCCTCGACGTCATGGACCTGCCCCGCTCGGCGCCTCTCGTCGGTGGATTGACCCTTGCGCTGATGACCTTCCCAGTGATCGTCATCGCCGGCCGCAATGCGATCAAGTCGGTGCCACCGTCGATCCGCGACGCGGCGCTCGGAGTCGGCGCGTCGAAGATGCAGGTGACCTTCCACCACGTGCTGCCGATGGCACTTCCCGGCATCCTGACCGGAACGATCATCGGCGTTGCCCGGGCGCTCGGTGAGACCGCGCCGCTGCTGATGATCGGAATGCGCGCCTTCGTGGCTGCGCCGCCGAACGGGATCAGTGATCCGGCGACCGTTCTCCCGGTCCAGATCTTCCTGTGGTCCGACGAGGTCGACCGCGGCTTCGTCGAGAAGACCAGTGCGGCGATCATCGTGCTTCTGTTGTTCATGTTGCTCATGAACGGACTCGCAATCTATCTCCGCAACCGCTTCGAGCGCCGCTGGTAGGCTATGCTGATGACCCCCAACGACACCATTACTCTCAAGCCGCCGGTCCCCGGAGCGGACGCGGCGGAAGGGCCATCCAACCGGATGCCCAAGATGGCGGCGCAAGACGTCAGCGTCTTTTACGGCGACAAGCAGGCGCTGAAGGGG
>JAZJZB010000055.1:29935-51384 GCA_040390085.1 Pseudomonadota bacterium
AACCGCGTTCATCGGCCCGTCGGGTTGCGGCAAGTCGACCTTTTTGCGCTGTCTCAACCGGATGAACGACACCATCGCGTCGGCGCGGGTGACCGGCCGGATCGACCTCGACGGCGAGGACATCAATAGCTCCAACATGGACGTGGTGCAGCTTCGCGCCCGGGTCGGAATGGTGTTCCAGAAGCCAAACCCGTTCCCCAAGTCGATTTACGAGAACGTCGCTTACGGCCCGCGAATCCACGGGCTGTCGAGCTCGAAGTCCGAGCTCGAGGCAATTGTCGAAAGCTCGCTCAAGCGAGCCGGACTGTGGGACGAGGTCAAGGACCGCTTGCAGGAAAGCGGAACGGCCTTGTCGGGCGGCCAGCAGCAGCGGCTGTGCATCGCGCGGGCGATCGCCGTCGATCCCGAGGTGATCCTGATGGACGAGCCCTGTTCGGCGCTCGACCCGATCGCCACCGCGAAGATCGAGGAGCTGATCCACGAGCTTCGCGGACGCTACGCAATCGCCATCGTCACCCACAACATGCAGCAGGCCGCGCGTGTCTCGCAGCGGACCGCTTTCTTTCACCTCGGGGAGCTGATCGAGTACGGGAAAACCTCGGAAATCTTCACCAACCCGCGCCAGCAACGCACCCAGGATTACATCACCGGCCGCTATGGCTGATCGGAGCAGGACCAATGCAGCAGGCTAGCGGACATACGCTCAAGGCGTTCGACGAAGACATCGAGCGGCTGCGCGCGCTCATCAGCCAGATGGGCGGGCTCGCCGAACATGCGATCGAGGAAGCCATGCGCTGCCTCGTCCAGCGCGATAGCGCGGGCGCCGAGCGGGTGGTCGAGGAAGACAAGAAGCTCGACCTGCTCGAGGTCGAAACGGAGCGGCGCGCGGTCCAGCTGATCGCGCTTCGGGCGCCGATGGCCGGCGACCTTCGCGACGTCGTCGCAGCGCTCAAGATTTCGGGCGTTGTCGAGCGGATCGGCGATTATGCAAAGAGCATCGCAAAGCGCGTTCCGATGCTGGAGAACGCGCCGAAGATCGAACCGGTGTCGCTGCTTCCGGAAATGGCGCGCATCGCGACCGGCATGGTGCACGACGTCCTCAACGCCTTTGTCGAGCGCGACCCCGACGCTGCTTACCGGGTGTGCGAGCGCGACGACGCGGTCGACGATTTCTACGATTCGATCTTCCGCACGCTGCTGACGCACATGATGGAGAACCCACAGACCATCGGCCAGTCGGCGCAGCTGCTGTTCGTCGCCAAGAATCTCGAGCGGGTCGCCGACCATGCGACCAATATTGCCGAGATGGTCTATTATGCCTCGACCGGGCAGCACATGGCGGACCGGCCGGGCAAGTCGCCGAAATAGGAATGGCCAACACCCGCCTCTTGCTGGTCGAAGACGACCGCGCCCTGGCCGACCTCGTCACCTTCCATTTCGAGCGCTCGGGGTACGACGTCACCCGCACCGGCGACGGTGAGGAAGCCTTGATCCTGGTCGACGAGATCAAGCCCGACGTGATCCTGCTCGACTGGATGATCGAAGGGATCAGCGGCATCGAGGTCTGCCGCCGGCTTCGCCGCCGTCCGGCGACCGCCAACGTCCCGATCATGATGCTGACCGCGCGCGGCGAGGAAAGCGACCGAATCCGCGGCTTCGAGACCGGCGCCGACGATTATGTGACCAAGCCGTTCAGCCCGCGCGAGCTCGTCGCGCGGGTCGGCGCGGTGCTTCGCCGGGTCCGGCCGGCGCTGGCCGGCGAGCAGCTCGCTTATGCCGATATCGAGATGGACGTCGCAGCCCACCGCGTCCGCCGCGGCGGCGAGCAGGTGCCGCTCGGCCCGACCGAGTTCCGCTTGTTGAAGCATTTCCTCGAGCATCCCGGCCGCGTCTTCTCGCGCGAGCGCCTGCTCGATGCGGTTTGGAGCCATGATCCGGAGATCGACGCCCGGACGGTCGACGTGCACGTCCGCCGGCTTCGCCAGGCGCTTAATACCGGCGATCGCGCGGACCTCATCCGAACGGTTCGTTCGGCCGGCTATTCGCTCGACAGTGAAGCCTGAGCCCGCGTCACAAAAGTGAAACATCACCGTCAAACAGCAGTCGCCGCGGGCGCTTAGCACTTCGACTCAGCGGGCGACTTTGGTCCGCCTTTCGGGGTATCCAATATGCAGTTCAAGCCACTGGGCCTTGCCGCGACCGCGGTGATCGCGCTCACCATTTCCGGGGCTGCCGAAGCTCGCACGCAGATGCGCGCGGTCGGCTCCTCCACCGTTTATCCGTTCGCCAAGGTCGTCGCCGAGCGGATTGCTCGCGCCAACCCGCGGCTGGGCACGCCGATCATCGAATCGACCGGCACTGGCGCCGGCATGAAATTGTTCTGCGCCGGCGTCGGCGAGCGCTTCCCCGACGTCGAGAATGCCTCGCGCCGGATGAAAGCGTCCGAGGCCAAGCTGTGCCAGCAGAACGGCGTAACCGCGGTCACCGAGATCCAGGTCGGAATCGACGGCATTTCGCTGGCAACCTCCAAGAGCACCCAGCTCCAGAATCTCACGACTCGTGACATCTATGCGGCGCTGGCTAAGACCCCTTGGGGCAAGCCCAACCGCGCCAGGACGTGGCACGACGTCAACGCCAAGCTGCCCAACCTTCCTATCCGCGTTTACGGGCCGCCGCCGACCAGCGGCACGCGCGATGCGCTGGGTGAGCTGATCATGACCGCCGGCTGCGACAGCAATCCGGGTATGGCGGCCATCAAGAAAGCCGACGAGAACAAGTATAAGGCGATCTGCACCGGAATGCGTGAAGACGGCGGCTTTATCGAAGCCGGCGAGAACGACAATCTGATCGTCCAGAAGCTCGAAGCGAACGCCGGCACCGTGGGCATCTTCGGCTACTCCTATCTCGAGGAGAACCAGGACCGCCTGAAGGGTCTGCAGATCAACGGCGTCACGCCGACCTATGAGGCGATCAGCAGCTTCAAATATCCGGGCGCCCGTCCGCTCTACATCTACATCAAGAACGCCCATGCCGGCGCAATCCCGGCCGTTCGCGCTTATGCCGCGGAGTTCACCAAGGAGAGTGCCTTCGGTCCGAACGGCTATCTCAGGCGCGTGGGCCTCATCGTTGCGCCGAACCCGGTTCGCGCACGAGCCCAGATGGCCGCGCGCGGCCTGTCGCCGCTGAACCTGGCGAGCCTGAAATAGACGCTTTTGCAGACCCTGGCATTGACTGGGGTAATGGTGGGGGCCGTGGCGGTTGGGCAAAGCCGGCGCGGCTCCTGAACCCAAAATGGGGGAAGGGATTTAGATCATGAAGTTGAAGTTCGTAGCCGCGCTGCTCGCTGGCGGCGCCTTTTGCATCTCGGCGCCGGCGTTCGCGCAGGACCCGCAAACCCAGGACCAGGCTCCGGCCAATCCCGATCAATCGGACGCGGCCGCCGATGCGGCCATCGCTCAGGCGGGAACGCTCGAGGACGCCCAGGCGAAGCTCGAGATGCTCCAGGCGCAGGTCGAGGCGCTGCAAACGTCCATCGAGGCAATGCGCAAAGACAGCGTCAAGGAAACGCCGGCCTGGAAGAATATGGATTGGGCCTCGTCAACGAAAATCACCGGCAAGGCGTTCTTCAACGTCAGCAACATTAGCCAGTCCCACACCGATCTTCTCGGCAACACGACGAACGATGTGCAGGAAGGCACCCAGACCGAGCTCAAGCGCTTCTACCTCGGCGTCGAGCACAAGTTCGACGACATGTTTTCGGCGAATTTGACGACGGATTTCCGCTACAATGCGAACGGAACGAGCAAGGATGTGCTGGTTTACGTCAAGAAGGCGTATTTGCAGGCGAAGTTCTCGCCCGCGCTCGCCGTCCGTGTCGGCGCGGCTGACCTGCCCTGGGTTCCCTTCGTCGAGGGGCTTTACGGCTATCGCTTCATCGAGAACACGCTGATCGACCGCACGAAATTCGGTACGTCGGCTGATTGGGGCGTCCATCTCGGCGGCACTTTCGGCAACAACCTGGTCAGCTATGCGGTCTCGGCGATCAACGGAGCCGGCTATAAGACCCTGTCGCGCAACTCCAACACGATCGACCTCGAAGGGCGCGTCAGCGTCAATCCGATCAAGGAGATCACGCTCGCCATCGGCGGATATTCCGGCAAGCTCGGCAAGAGCAACGAGACGGTCAATATCAACCACCGCGCCACCCGCTGGAATGCGGTCGCCGCATACACCGGTAGCCGCATCCGCGCCGGAGTCGAATATTTCGCGGCGAAGAACTGGAATAACATCACGACGGCCGCGCTGCCGAACCCGGCGCCGGTCACCATCGACGACAAGTCGAGCGGCTGGTCGGCATTCGGCTCCTTCGCGTTCACGCCGAAGATCGGCCTGTTCGGGCGCTACGACTGGGTGAAGCCCAGCAAGGATCTCCGTCCGGGCCTGAAGGATCAATATTTCAATGTCGGCCTCAATTATAAGCCGGTCGACAAGATCGACCTCGCGCTCGTGTACAAGCGCGACCGGGCCAAGAACGGCACCATCTCCACTTCCAACGGCACGATCGGCGGAGCGGATGACGGAAAGTACAAAGAGGTCGGCCTCTTCGGGCAGCTTGCCTTCTAGAGCGTGAAAGCAACAAGCATTTCGGTCCTACCTCTCCCCTTCGGCTCGAAAGGCGGCCCCCTCGTCGTGGTGGCGAGGGGGCCACTGACTTAATGGGCGTGGCTGACATGGACCGATCCGCTACAGAGCTCGACATGGCTGACCCGACTGCCGTGGCTGACCGCGCACTGGTCGACGCGCTCGACGAGCCCGCGCTCGTCGTCGAAGGAAGCACCGTCCGGATCGCCAATCCGCGCGCGCGCAAATTGCTCGGCCCCGGAATCGAAGGCCGCGACGTCCGTCTCGCCATCCGCCACCCGCAAGCGCTCGACCTGATCCTGGCTCATGGCTCGGGGGAAGCCGACTCAACCGGGATCGCTGAGCTCGGCCGTTCCTGGCGACTGATGATCCGGCCGCTCGGCCCCCGCTCCGTGCTGGTCCGGATGTTTGACCGCGCGGATGTGGTTGCTGCCGAAAAGATGCGGGTCGATTTCGTCGCCAACGCGTCGCACGAGCTGAGGACCCCGCTGTCGACCGTGCTCGGCTATGCCGAAACGCTGGCGGAGGACAGCGAGCTGTCGGCGGAGCTTCGTGCCACTTTCGGCCGCACCATCCGCGATGAGGCCGGGCGAATGCTGCGGATCATCGAGGATTTGATGAGCCTGTCGCGGATCGAGGCCGACCGCTTCATCGCGCCCGGCGAGAGCGTCGACATCGCCGAGGTGGTCAACACCGCCATCGCCAATGCCGGGCAATTGCGCGGCGCGACCAAGTGCGAGTTTCGGGTCGATCTGGCCGGCGATTTGCCGGCCGTCCGCGGCGACCGCGCCCAGCTCGTCCAGTTGCTCGACAATCTCATCGGCAACGCGGTGCGCTATGGCTGCGACAAACCCGGCTCGACTGTCGAAATCGCCGCCGAGCGCCGTCGGCAATGGGTCACTCTGACGGTTACCGACCACGGGCCCGGTATTGCCCGCGAGCATTTGGCGCGCGTGACGGAGCGCTTTTACCGGGTCGATGCTGCGCGCAGCCGCGAGAGCGGCGGAACCGGCCTTGGCCTAGCGATCGTCAAGCACATCGTCGAGCGCCACCAGGGCTCGCTCGACATCAAAAGCACGGTTGGAACCGGCACTAGCGTTACGGTCAGCCTGCCGGTCGCCTAGAGCGTTGCAACTGCGCTACCGTTAAATCGTTGTTCTCCCGACACTTCGCGCCGTTTTGGGGCGCGTTTCAGTTCGAGGAGAGGAACCATGCGCAAGCTAATCCTGCTCGCCGGCGCGGCATTTGTCGCAGCCACTGGCCCGGTGATTGCAAAACCGGGCGGCCATGCGAACGCTCAGGCCACCACGCCGCACGCAATGAAGGCGCATTCCACTATCCATTCGGCGCGCGGCGTCAAACCGGCGAAGGTCCGCGCAGTGAAAGTTGCGAAGACCACGAGGCTCGACCGCAACCACAATGGAATTGCCGACGCCGACGAAGCCCTCGCCCGCAAATATGGCGGCGCGCTTTGCCCGCCCGGCCTCTACAAGAAGACCCCTTCGTGCATGCCTCCGGGCCAGGCCAAGCGGCTGTTCCGCAGCGGCCAGCGCGTTCCGACCGGCTACAAATATTACACGCCCTACAGCAACATCCCGCAGCCGCTGATCGGCCAGTACGACCTGACCGATCAGTATCGCTACATCTATCGCAACAATGTGATTTACGTCGTTGACCCGGCCACCAGCCTGGTGACGCGGATCATCAACGCGGTCCTGTAGCGCGGCGAGTTGAGGAGGCGCCGAGCAGGGCTTCGAGCGCCTCCTCGACATCTTCGACCCGGTACGGCTTCTGCAGCCGCGGCCGGTCTTGCCATTTGTCGGGCATGCTCCAGTCGGCGTAGCCGCTGGTGAAGACGAACGGGACTCCGCGCGCCGCGAGCACTTCGCATAGCGGAAATACGCGCTCGCCGCGGATATGGACGTCGACCAGCGCTGCGTCGAACTTCTCTTCGTCGATC
This sequence comes from Pseudomonadota bacterium, assembly GCA_040390085.1. Classification (GTDB taxonomy): domain Bacteria; phylum Pseudomonadota; class Alphaproteobacteria; order Sphingomonadales; family Sphingomonadaceae; genus Sphingomicrobium. The sequence goes on from JAZJZB010000055.1 coordinate 36,537, forward strand.
AGTTCGCGCGCGGCGGCCATGTTCGGCGCGGGGCCGACGACCGAACAGCCAAGATCCTCGAGGAGGTCGGCGGTGAACGGCCCGACCACCGGGGAATCCTCGATGACCAGGATTCGCCGGCCGGCAAACCGTGGGCCGGCTTCCGGATTTTTCACTCTAGTGGACGAATCTCGCGACGACATCGCGGTACGAACGCGACACTTTCACTTGGGCTCCCGAATCGAGCACCAGGAAACATTCCCCATTGGTGTGGGGCTTGACCTGCCGGACGAGGTCGAGGTTGACGATGGTCGAGCGGTGGACCCGCTGGAAACGCCGCGGATCGAGCCGCTTCTCGAGATCCTTCATCGTCTCGCGCAGGATCAGCGTGTTGTCGCCGGTCTGGATGCACATGTAATCGCCGGCGGCGTCGATCCGCTCGATCGTGTCGACGTCGACCCGGAAGATCTGGCCCTGGTCCTTGATGTTGATCATCTTCTCGAAGCGGTTCGCCGCCGGGCCTTCGGGCGAGGCATCGGCAAGCTCCTCGGCCGCCTCGGGCGCATGCTGCTCGAGCGCTTCCTTCAATCGCTCGCTTTCCTCGGCGCTGCGCTTTTCGGACAGCCGCTGACGGACCCGGTCCATCGTCGCTGCAAGCCGGTCCTCGTCGACCGGCTTCATCAGATAGTCCACTGCCTGCGCATCGAACGCGCGCAACGCGTGCTCGCCATAAGCGGTGACGAACACGAACAACGGCGGCTCGATGTCCATCAACCCTTGGATGACCGAAAATCCGTCGAAGCCCGGCATCTGGATGTCGAGGAAGACCAGGTCGGGCTTGTGGGTCTTGATCTGGCGGATCGCTTCGCGGCCGTTGGCGGCGGTGCCAATGACCTCGACGTCCTCATGCGCTTGCAACCGCAGCTGCAGTCCCTGGGTCGCGAGCGGTTCGTCATCGACCAAAATGGTCCGGATGGTCATCAGGCCTTGTCTCCGGTTTCGTAGGGAATTTCGATGATAACGCTGAACCCCCCTCTCTCGTTCTGTCTGGTCTCGAACCGCTGGGCAGCGCCATAGGCCTGCGACAGTCGGTCCCGAATGTTCGCCAGTCCGACGCCGGTCGACGGGCTTGCGGCGATTTCTCCGCCCGACCCGTCGCCATTGTCGGCGACCTCCAGCCTCACCACTGGCCCCTCATGCGTCGCGGTGATCCAGATGTCGGCCCCGTTCTCGGCCGGCGTCACTGCATATTTGATGGCATTCTCAATCAGCGGCTGAAGCAACAATGACGGCAAACGCGCGCCGATCGTTTCGGGTTCAATCTTGAAGTGCGGACGAAGCCGCTCCTCGAACCGCATCTTCTCGATCTCGAGGTAAAGCTTGAGCGTTTCGACCTCCTGGGCAAGCGTCACCTTGGCCGTCGGCTCGTTGGCGAGCGTGTAGCGCAGGAAAGACGACAGCCGAGCAAGCATCGCATTGGCCCGCTCGGTCTGCTTGAGCAGCACCAGCGTCGAGATCGAATTGAGCGTGTTGAACAGAAAGTGCGGGTTGAGCTGGTAGCGGAGCATCGCCAGCTGCGCGCTCGACGCCTGGCTCTCGAGCCGCTCGCGCTGGTCGATCTGCTCTTCCAGCAGAAGGAAGTAATTGATCCCGTAATAGAGCGCGCCCCAGGCCGCGAGCAGCGAGAAATTGAGCAAAATCGCGCCGAGATACTCGATCCCAACCGGCTTCGACGTCGGCTTGAGGAAGGTCGCGTAGCTCCACGTCTCGATGACCGAGAAAGCGCCCGCGGCAAGTGCCACCGCGATCAGCGACAGGACCAGGGTCCACAGCGGCTTCATCTTGATCAACCGCCGGAACAGCGACGCCAACAGCAGGGTCAGCGAATAGCCGGTCGCGGTCAGCAACAGTGTGTGGACCAGCCACATCCAGCCCATCGAATTGGCGAAGCCGGACAAGGAGCGAAGGAAGAAATAGCCGCTCCAGCCGATCGACTGGAGGATCCAGAACGCACGATTCTTGTCATCGAAGAACGGCTGGTTGAGTCCAATCCCGCGCGCGATCGGGTCGGCCGGGGATTGAATCGGCTCTTCGGCCACGCGCCTGGGCGTGGCCGCTCGTCCGTCGAGGGTCGCGCTATCGGTCGCCATCGCCGGGGATATAGAGGCGCTTGGCGGTCATTGCGAGCGCAAGCCTTGTCGAGCCCGGCCAGCAGCCTCTAGCGGGGTCCGTAGATAATTGTCGGCGTTGTCGCGCCGTGCTCTTGCCGGGGAATGCCAATGAAGCCCGTGTCCGCCGTCCTGCTGACCCTTGCCGCCCTGCTTTCGGCCTGCCGGGTCGGCGACCGGCAAGCCAACCAGGCCGAGCCGCGCGCGGCGGACGCCACAGCGCCGGTGCTGGCCACCGCCGACGCGCTCGACACGCACAGCTATGCCCGCCCACGGGAAGCGAGGGTCACGCACGTCGCGCTCGATCTCACGGTCGATTTTGACTCAAAGCGCATCGGCGGCACCGCCACTCTCGACCTTCAGCGCCGGCCGGATGCGAAACAGATCGTGCTCGACGACAATGGCTTGGAGATTGCCGGCGTGGTCGATGCCGCTCACCAGCCACTGGCGTTCAGGGTCGGAGCGGCCGACCCGGACCTCGGCTCGCCGCTGACCATCGCGCTCAACCCCGACACGAATCGGATCGCGATCACCTACAAGAGCGCACGGGATGCAAGCGCGCTGCTCTGGCTTACGCCGCAGCAAACCGCGGGCAAAAAGTCGCCCTTCATGTTCAGCCAAGGGGAATCGATCAATAACCGGAGCTGGATCCCAACCCAGGATTCGCCCGGAATCCGCCAAAGCTGGGAAGCGACGATCCGCGTCCCTGCGGGAATGACCGCGGTGATGAGCGCGCCGCGCGCCGAGCAGCCGATCACCCAGGGCGGCGAAAGCGTCTTCAACTTCCGGATGGACCACAGCGTCGCCCCCTACATGATCGCCATCGCGGTCGGCGACCTGGCGTTCAAACCGCTTGGCCCGCGTACTGGCGTCTGGGCCGAGCGGCCGACGATCGACGCCGCCGCTCGCGAACTGTCGGACACCGAGAAAATGGTCGCCGCTGCCGAGAAGCTGTTCGGCCCCTATCGCTGGGGCCGCTACGACGTGCTCGTCCTCCCCCCGTCCTATCCGCTCGGCGGGATGGAAAATCCCAACATGACCTTCCTCACGCCGACCTTCATCGCCGGCGACAAGAGCCTGGTCAGCCTGGTCGCGCACGAATTGTCACACAGCTGGTCGGGCAATCTTGCGACCAACGCTACGTGGGACGATTTCTGGCTCAACGAAGGCATGACCACTTATGCTGAGCGGCGCGTGATCGAGGAGTTGTACGGTAAACGGGTCGCCAACGAGCAAATTGCGCTTGGAATCGACGCGATGAACGAGGCGGTCACCGAAAATGGCGGTCCGACCGGTCGTGACACGCGGCTCCATCTCGACCTCAAGGGCCGGAGCCCGGACGCCGGCCTTAGCGACATTGCTTATGAAAAGGGCGCCGCCTTCCTCCGAACGATCGAAGCGACGGCCGGCCGCGAGCGGTTCGACGCCTGGCTCAAGGGCTGGTTCGACCGCCATGCCTTCCAGCCGGTCACCACGGCAATGTTCCTCGCCGACATCCGCGCCAACCTGGTCAAGGGCGACGAGGCGCTCGAGCAGAAGCTGATGCTCGACCGCTGGGCTTATCAGCCCGGAATCCCGACGAACATGGTTCGCCCGCCCGCCGGCACCTTTGCCGATCAGGACAAGGCGGCCTCGGCCTTCGCCGGGGGCGCAGCGGCGCCTTCGGCGTGGAGCCAGTGGACCACCGACGAGAAGCTGCGGTTCCTCAATCGGCTGCCGCGCAAGCTGTCCAAGGCGCGCCTCGACGTGCTGCGGTCGGCCTGGCACCTCAACCGCGCGGCCAACATGGAAGTGCGCTTCGCCTGGCTCGATCTCGCGGTTGCCAGCCGCTACGACCCGGCGATCCCGTCGCTCGAGCAGTTCCTGACGTCACAGGGGCGCGGCAAGTTCGTCCGGCCGCTGTTCAAGGCGCTCGCCGCCGACGCGCGTTGGGGCAAGCCGGTCGCAAAGCGCCTCTACGCCGAGGCGCGGCCGCTCTATCACCCTTTGGTCACCCGCGATTTGGACAAGCTTGGTCTCTGACCAGTCTTAACCGGCCTTCAACTCTCTTCCGTTAGCTGGTTCGGGACACGAATAGCGGCGGGCGGATGTACGAAGCTCCAGATCGGTATAAGCGATTGATTTCGGCCCGACTTCCCGGTGGGGAGTCGGCTGGCGTGGCGTCTCGCGAGGCGGATTCCGAAAGTTCCCCGCTACGCGATGTCCAATTGATCTCCCGCGCCCAGCTCGCGCCATTCTTCGCTGCTGCGAATATTGTCGCCTCCCTCATCCTGACCGCGAGCCTGTGGGGCCGCGCGCCGGTTACCGGGCTGTTGCCGTGGGTCGGCGCGGTCGCCGCGGTCAATCTCGGCGCAATGCAGCTCGCGCGTACCCAGTCGATCAGCTGTGTCGGCCGCTCCGGCCGCCGGGTTCCGCAATTGCTGCTGGTCGGCGAGGTCGTGATCCGCGCAGTGACCTGGCTGAGCCTGCCGCTCTATCTGTTCCCGAGCCTCGATCCAGGCACCCAGGTGATTGCCGCCTCGGTGATGGCCGGCCTCGGCGTCGGAGCGCTCGGCCTGGTCGTCATCCCGCCTTGCGCAACCGCGTGGATGGTCGCCTTTACCGCCGGTGTCGGCGGAGCGCTGCTGATCGGCCGGCATACCGTGCCCTTCCAGCACATGCTGTCGATCGTCTTCACCATCGGAGTGTCGATCTTCGGCGTCCTCACCGTCGCGCGCTGGGCCTTCCACCAGCTCAAGATGAACGCCGACGTCGGCAGCCAGAGCGAAAGCGCCAGCCTGCTGCTCCAGGAATATGAGCAGCGCGGAGTGGGCTGGCTGTGGCAGATCGATAGCGAGAATCGCGTCACCTACATTAGCTCGCGAATGACGGCGCTAATGGGGCGTCCAGCGCAGCAGCTGCTCGGCCATTCGCTCCCGGCGCTGCTCGGCGGTCATGCCGAGCTTGGCCGGGTGCTGCTCGAAAGGCAGCCGTTCAACTCGCTCGAGATGGAGCTCAAGACCCCGCGCGGCGCGCGCTGGATCTCGATTGCCGGCGACCCGATCATCGACACCGCCGGCCGGTTCGAGGGCTTCCGCGGCGTTGGTTCGGACATCACCGACATCCGCCAGACGCAGGAGCGGTTGACCCACCTTGCCAACGTTGACGTGCTGTCCGGCCTGCCGAACCGCGGCCGGGTCCGTCAGCTGCTCGGCGAATCGCTGCGCTCGGCGACCGGCGGCAATGTGCCGTGCGCGATCATGTTTCTCGACCTCGACGGGTTCAAGCCGGTCAACGACACGTTCGGTCATCCGAAGGGGGATGCAGTGCTTCGCGCGGTCGCCAAGCGGCTGGTCGACGAGGTCGGCGCCGAAGGCACCGTCGGCCGCATGGGCGGCGACGAATTCGCGATCGTCATCAACGACGCCCAAAGCCGGCGCAAAGTCGAGGGGCTGTCCGATCGGATTATCCACGCCATCGGCGAGCCTTACGTGATCGACCAGACCGAAATCCGCATCGGCGTTTCGATTGGCTGTGCCTTCGGCCCGATCGACGGTGCGACCGTCGACGACCTGATCCTCAAGGCCGACCTTGCGCTGTACCAGGCGAAGGATGCCGGCCGCGGCTGCGCCCGTTACTTCTCCTCGGAGCTGCAGTCGGAACAGGACGACCGCGTCCGGCTCGAAAGCGACCTTCGCTCGGCGATTGCCTCGAAGCAATTCCATCTCGCCTTTCAGCCGCTGATCAACGCCAAGACCCAGAAGCTGGTCGGGTTCGAGGCGCTGATCCGCTGGAACCACCCCAAGCGCGGGCTGGTCCCGCCCAACGTGTTCATCCCGGTGGCCGAGGAAACCGGGCTAATGGTCGCGATCGGCGACTGGGTGATCGACGAGGCGTGCAAGGCTGCCGCAAGCTGGCCCGAGCCGATCACCGTCGCGCTCAACATCAGCCCGAAGCAGATCAGCATGCCGGCGCTGCCGAACACGGTCAGCGAGGCGCTCGCCCGCTACAAGCTGCCTGGCAACCGCATCGAACTCGAAGTGACCGAGGGCGTGTTCCTCGGCGACAATGGCTCAACCCTCGATGTGCTCAAGCGGCTGCGCGCGCTCGGCGTCGGGATCGCGCTCGACGATTTCGGCACCGGCTATTCGTCGATCGGCTATTTGAACAAGGCCGTGTTCCACAAGCTCAAGATCGACGGCAGCTTCGTGCGCGAGGCCGGCACCCGGCCCGAAAATGTCGCGATCATCCAGTCGATCGTCCAGCTCGCCAAGAGCTTCCGGATGTCGATCACCGCCGAAGGGGTCGAGACCGCCGAGGATTTCGAGCGCATGCGCGACCTCGGCTGCGACACGATCCAGGGCTATCTGTTCGGCCGGCCGCTCGCTTACGAGCGCGCCAACCAGATGGTTGTCGGCCTCGGCGCGAAGCGCCTCGCCGGCTAGCCGCCCGGGCGCTTTTACCCGATTTTACCTTGGGTTAGGTTCGCTGTAAGACCGCTTCGGCGAGGGGGACTTTTTGCAGCAGCTCGGCGCTCCATCAAGCATGTTCAAATATCAGAGCGGACGAGTGATCGCGCTCGGCCGGGTCATGCTCGGCGCCTTGTTCCTGATCGCGGTGCTGCTCGACCCAAGCGAGCCGTCGCAGGGGACAACTTACGGCTTGCTCGCTCTCTACCTGATCTACGCGCTCGTCCTTGCAGCAGCGACATGGCGCAACTGGTGGCTCGATGCTCGGCTCGCCTTACCGACGCACCTCGTCGACATGGCGGTGTTCACCGCGCTGGTGTTCTCGATCAACGGTTACACCAGCCCATTCTTCCTGTTCTTCGTCCTGCCATTGTGGACGGCGACCATCCGCTGGACCTGGCGCGAGACCGCGATCACCGCCGGTTCGCTGGTGATCCTTTACCTGATGGCCGCCTCACTGGTCGCCGGCACCGGCTCGTTCGAGCTGCAGCGGTTCATTGTCCGAAGCGGGCATTTGATGATCCTTTCGGCGCTTCTGATCTGGTTCGGAATCCACCAGCGCTTCACCCGACTGTTCTTCGGCTTCGATGATCTCGACTCCGGTTTTGGCAACCAGGATGAGCCGCTCAGCGCGGCGCTCGGTTTCGCGGTCAAGGTGACCAAGGCTCAAGGAGGCGCGCTGATTCTCGGAAGCGCGGGCCAGCCCGCCACCTACGGCCGCCAAATCTCCGATGGGCAGATCAAGAGCGTCACCCTTGCCAGCCCATTGGTTCGCAACAAGGAATTCACCGCCTTTTTGTACGACGTGAAGCGCGATCGCGCGCTGACCACGGTCGCCGACCGACGAGCCTGTTTCGCCTCCGCCGCCGATGTCCTCGACTTGGAAGAAGCTGCGCGGCTCCGCCTCGACGTCGGCCTCGTCGCCGAAGTGTGGACGGGCACCGAGCATGGCTGGCTGGTGCTGCAGGGAATTCCCGATTTGTCGACCGACTTCATCGAGCTTGGACGCGAGATCGGGCGCGCGGCGGGCGCAATCCTCGACCGCCACGCTCTGCTCTCGGCAATCGAGATCAGCGCGGGCGCCGGGACCCGGCTCTCGCTGGCGCGCGACGTGCATGACGGAATCGTCCAGTTCCTCGCCGGCGCCGCGTTCCGCATCGAGGCGATCAAGCGCGCTTCACGCGATAATCCAACCGTCACCGCCGACCTCGACGACCTCAAGCGGTTGCTGGTCGAGGAGCAGGGGGAGATTCGCGGGTTCATTCATGCGCTGCGCCGCGACCGCGAGCTCGAGCTTGGCGAATCGGTCGAGGAGTTGCGCTCGCTCGCTCGGCGTCTCGGCGAGCAATGGTCGATCGATTGCCAGGTGACCGCCCGCGACGACACGGCCTCGATTCCCATCCGGCTCCAGCTCGACTTGCAGCAACTGCTTCGCGAATCCGTTGCCAACGCGGTTCGCCACGGCGGCGCTGACCGGGTCGGCTTCGACATCGCGGTCGACGGCCAGCAGCTCAGGCTCCAGGTCAGCGACAATGGGTCCGGCTTTCCAGCCGCGAACGCCACGCCGGTCGAGCCGCGTTCGCTCAAAGAGCGCGCGGAACGGGCCAAAGGCTCGCTGCAGTTGGTTTCGGCGCCCGGATCGACCACTATCGAGATCGCGCTGCCACTAACCGGAGCCGCTGCATGACCCGAGTATTGCTTGCCGACGACCATCCGATGATTGCCGCAGCCCTGGAAATGTTGCTGCGCGATAGTGATTACGAACTGCTCGGACGGGCGCGCAGCGGCGCCGAGGCCATCGCCCAGGCCGCGCGGCTCAGGCCCGACTTGTTGCTGCTCGACGTCAACATGCCCGATGGAACCGGGCTCGAAGTGCTGGATCGCCTACGCGAGTCCCGGCGCCGTCCGCGCGTGATCCTGCTGACCGCTGGAATGGATGATCCGCAATTGCTCGCCGCCGAAGGACTCGAGCCTGAAGGCGTAGTGTTGAAGACGTCGGATCCAGCGCTGCTCCTGGAATGCATGGACGCAGTGAGCAGGGGCGAGCGCTGGGTCGATCCGGAGATTGCCGAGCGGACCCGCAGCGCGCGCGAACGCGCCTCCGCGGCGCCCAACCTCACCAAGCGCGAGCGGGAGCTGGTCGACCTCGTCCGCCAGGGGCTGCGCAACCGTGACATCGCCGGCCAGCTCGGGGTCACCGAAGGCACCGTCAAAGTCTATCTCCACGCGATCTTCGAAAAGCTCGGTGTCGACAACCGCACCGAGCTTGCGATGCGCGCCGCCGAGCTGATCCGCGGCTAGATCTGCAGCTGGCTGCCGAGCTCGACCACTCGGTTGGTGGGGAGCTTGAAGAACTCCATCGCGCTTTCCGAGCTCTTGAGCATCCAAGCGAACAATTTCTCGCGCCACAGCGCCATTCCCGGCGCTTTCTTCGACGTGATCAACTTCTGCCGGCCGAGGAAGAAGCTGGTGCTCATCATGTTGAACGGCTCGCCGCAGGTCCGGATTCCGGCGAGATCGCGCGGGATGTCGACCTCTTCCATGAAGCCGTAGTGAAGGATCACCTGGTAGAAGCCCTCGCCGGCGTCGTGGATTTCGACCCGGTTCTCGGACGAGACGTGGGGCACCTCCTCGACCTTCACGTTGAGGATTAGCACCCGCTGGTGAAGCACCTGGTTGTGCTTGAGGTTGTGGAGCAGCGCTGCCGGAACCGTGTCGGCCGACGTCGACAGGAACACCGACGTCCCGCGGACGCGGTGGACCGACGAGCTCGTCGACTTGATGAACACCGGCAGCGGGAGCGCCGACTCCGATAGTCGGGCGCGCATCATCGCCCGGCCCTTGGCCCAGGTGGTGAGGATGGTGAAGATGACGAGACCAACCAGGATGGGGAACCAGGCACCTTCGAACAGCTTTGCCAATCCGGAGGCCAGGAAGATGGCATCGACGGTGATGAACACGACAAAACCGATCGCTCCCCGCCACCACGGCGTACGCCAGATCCGGAAGACCACGACATATTGCATCAGAGTCGTGATCAGCATCGTGCCGACCACCGCAAGTCCGTAAGCCGGCAACATCGCCGCCGAGCGGCGGAAGGTGAACACCAAAAGCGCGACCATTGCCGCAAGCGCCCAGTTGATCGACGGAAGGTAGATTTGCCCCTTCGCGCGCGAAGAGGTGTGCAGGATTCGAAGCCGCGGAATGAAGCCGAGCTGGATGGCCTGTTGAGTCACCGAAAAGGCACCGGTGATGACCGCCTGGCTGGCGATGATGGTCGCCAATGTCGCGATGACCAGCAGCGGCAGAGTCAGCGATGGCGGCGCCATGTGAAAGAAGGGGTTATCGACGAATTCCGGATGCTGGATCAGCATCGCCGCCTGGCCCATGTAGTTCAGCATCAGAGCTGGAAGGACGATGTAAAGCCAGGCAATCGTGATCGGCCTGCGTCGGAAGTGGCCCATGTCGGCATAGAGCGCTTCGGTGCCGGTCACCGCGTAAACGACCGCGCCCAGCGACAGGAACGAATAAAGCGGGTGCGCCGTGAAAAACCCCGCGATGTAGACGGGGCTGAGTGCCCGAAACACCTGCGGGTGGCCGACAATGTGACTGACGCCCATTGCCGCGATCGCAGCGAAGTAAACCAGCATCACCGGTCCGAACATCTTGCCCACGCGTTCGGTGCCGTGCCGCTGGATCGCGAACAGGCTGATCAGGATCGCGAGCGCGATCCACACGATGTAGGGCCGGAAGGCAGAGCTGACGACGCCGAGCCCCTCAACCGCCGAGATCACTGAGATCGCCGGAGTGAGCATTGCGTCTGCGTAAAACAAGGCAGTGGCGAACAATGCGCCGATCAACAGCCACCGCTGGGGAGCGGCCGCGCCCAGCTGTCGGCTAATCAGCGCGTAAAGGGCGAGACTCCCTCCTTCCCCGCGATTGTCGCAGCGCATCACGATCAAGACGTATTTGATCGTTACGACGAATATGAACGACCAAAAGATCAGGCTGACGATGCCGTAGAGATCGGTCACATTGATGCCGAGATGGTAGCGAGGGTCGAGAGTGGCCTGCAGCGCATAGAGTGGCGAGGTGCCGATGTCGCCGTAGACGACACCAATGGCACCGACCATCAGCGCGGGAAGCTTCTCGCCGGATCCGTGATCGGCGGTCTGCCGGGAGGGCAGGGGATTGTCGGCGGCGATCGTGCTCACTCAACCAAATGTGCGGTACAACCGTATAAAGATTCCATGTGCATTGCCGGTTCACGCATAAAGATCACGTAAAGTTCACATGCATTTCACTCGACTATAACCGCACGGTTGGTGCAAAATGCGCGCATGAAGCCGGAAATGCCGCCAGTCGAACGCCGCCCGCGCCCATCGATCGCCGCGGCCACTCAGGCCTATGCCGGGGCGCTTGCCCTGGTCGCCCTTTCGACCTTGATCGGCCTGTGGATCGCGCCCCGCTGGGGCACCGCGCCGGTCGACATGATCTATCTGCCTTCAGTCCTTGCCACCGCCGCTTTGTGGGGTCTCGGCCCGGCGCTGCTCGCCGGGGCCGGAGCTGCGCTCGCGTACAACTTCTTCTTCACCACGCCGGTCCACACCTTCCGAATGGACCGCGTGACCGACGTGGTTACGGTCATCGTGCTACTGATTGTCGCTCTCGTCACCAGCCGCCTGGCGTCGGGCATCCGAACGCAGGCGCGCCTGGCCGCGGCTCATGCGCGCCGCAACGCGACCATCGCCGGCTTCGCTCGGCAGCTTTTGACTTGCAGCACCGAAGAGGAAGTCGCGCAGACGGCGAGTGCGCAGTTGAATCGCCTGTTCGATTGCAACGCATTGCTCGTCAGCGGCCTGCCGGAACCGCGCATCGTCGCCGTATTTCCCGAAGGCAGCCGCCTTACCCCCAGCGATGTGGCCGCCGCCGCTCTGACCATCGAGACCGGGGAGCCGGCCGGGCGTGGCACGCCGCGCATGCAGCCGGCGGAATGGGTGTTTCACCCGGTGCGCGCCGACGGCTCCGTCCTCGCCGCCGTGGGCCTCGCGCGCGACGATGGCATGCCGACCGTCGATGAGGACCAGGTACCGCTGCTCACCAACCTGCTCGACCAGGTTGCGCTCGCGCTGGAACGTGCGCGCGCCGAAGCGCAAGCCCGTGAATTCGCCGGACTGCGCGAGCGCGACCGGCTGCGGTCGGCGCTACTCGCCTCGATCGGCCAGGACCTGCGGCCGCCGCTTTCGGCGATCGCGGCAGCGATTCGCGAGCTTCGCCGCACCGGCTCGGGCGACAAGGAGCTGGTGTCGGCGATCGGCTCCGAGGCGACCCGGCTCGACCGCTACATTTCCAACCTGCTCGAGCTCGAGCCGGCAGCCGAGCAGCGGCCGATCAACGCCGGCGACGTCACCATCGACCTGTTCCAGCGGACGGTCGTCCGGGAGGGCAAGCCGGTCCACCTGACGCCCAAGGAATATTCGGTGCTCGCGGAGCTCGCAAAGCATCCCGGCCGGGTGCTCGGTCACGATCATTTGCTTCGCACGGTGTGGGGACCGGCACAGGAGCGCCAGACCGAATATCTGCGGGTCGCCATCCGTTCGCTCCGCCAGAAGCTCGAGCCGCAACCGTCGCAGCCGCGGCTGATCATCAACGAGCCGGGCGTCGGTTACCGGCTGATGGCGGCCTGATCTCAGTATCGGGCGAGGATGAACTCGCGCGCCGCTCGATATTCCTGCGGGGTGACTCGCCCGTCGCCATTGGTGTCGGCGATTTTGCGAAACTCGGCTGCGGCGGCCTCGGCCTCGGCCGGCTCAAGCAGCACATCGCGGTCGCGGTCGTAGAATTTGAGCGCCCAGTTCGACAGCACCCAGTCGCGCTCGAACAGCTGCAGGGCCGCAGGGCTGGGTGCCAGCTGCGGCTGGGCAGCGCTCGCCGCGACCAGGATGAATAGTCCAACCACGCACGGCTAAACGCGCGAGGCGGGCAGGCGTTCAGCTGGCGGGGGCCAGCGCGATTCGCACCGCGCGCTCCAGCGCGTCCGCGCGGAATGGCTTTGCGAGGAGCGGCGAGTCGGGCGCTGCGCGCTTGACCGCCTCGGTCTCGCTGTAGCCAGACACGAACAGGATGGGCTGGTCGGGCCTGCGGCTGAGGATCTTGCGGGCGACTTCGGCGCCGGACAGGCCGGGCATGATGAAGTCGAGCACGACCAGGTCCGGCGGCTCGCGCTCGATTTCGGCGAGGCCTTGCTTGCCGTCGGCGGCTTCACGCACCTGATAGCCCTGTTCGTCGAGCGTGGTGACGATGAAGCCGCGCACGTCGGGATCGTCGTCGATCACCAAGATCGACAGCGGCGCCGGCGGGGACGCCGGAAGCGCTGGCTCGTCCGCGCCCGCGACGGTCTCGGCAGCCTCTTCGTCGGCCTTGCGGAACAGCAGCCTGACCGCGGTGCCCTTGCCTGGCACGCTTTCGATCCGCGCAGCTCCGCCCGACTGGCGCGCCATCCCATAGACCATCGACAGGCCAAGCCCGGTGCCCTTGCCGACTTCCTTGGTGGTGAAGAACGGCTCGAACGCCCGCTCGGCCACTTGCGGCTCCATCCCGATGCCGGTGTCGCTGATCACCAGCTCGATATAGTCACCGTCCTCGAGCTCGGCGTCCTGCTTCACCTGCACCGGCCTGCTCGAGAAGCTCAGCACGCCGCCATTGGGCATCGCGTCGCGGGCGTTGATGGCCAGGTTGAGCACCGCGACCTCGAGCTGGGTCGGATCGGCGAGCACCGGCATCTCCGCCTCGTCGAGGTCGAAGCGTTTCTCGATCCCTGGGCCGAGGACGTTGCGCAGCAGCGGCCGCATGTTCTCGATCAGCGGCGCGACCAGGGTCGGGCGCACTTCGAGCCGCTGAACTCGGCTGAACGCCAGCAGCTGGCCCGTCAGGCGCGCGCCGCGCTCCGCCGCCGCAAGCGCGTTCTCGGCGTAACGCTTGAGCTTTGGTTCGGGGGCGCGCTTGGCGATGATGTCGAGGCCGCCCACCACCACCGTCAAAAGGTTGTTGAAATCGTGCGCGATGCCGCCGGTGAGCTGGCCGAGGGCCTCCATCTTCTGGCTCTGGCGAAGCTGCTCCTGCGCCGCCTTCAATTCGGTGATGTCGCGCGCCTCGGTCAGCAGATAGGTAATCGCGCCCTTGTCGTCGCGGATCGGAGCGATCGAATAATCGATATAAGCGGTCGGCGAGCCTTCGCGCTCCATGCGGATCTCGTCGCGGAACGGCTTGCCCCTGGCCGCCTCGGCGACCGCCTTGCGCACCAACGGGATGTGCTGCGGATAGGCCTTGAGCGTCGGCGCCTCCCACAATTTGCTGCCGATCGCGCGGCGCGGGTCCTCGGCGCGCCAGTGCGCCTTGGTCTCGTTCATCTCGACGATGGTGCCGTCGGGCTTGAGCAGGACGATGACCTCGAGCACGGTCTCGAAGATTGCGCGGAACTGGGCGTCGCTGCGGGCAAGCTCGCGAGTCTGCTCGTCGACCTGGCGGCGAAGCTCGAGCTCGGCCTCCTTGGCCAAGGTGATGTCGGTGCCCACCCCGATGAACCCGACCAGCTCGCGGTCGGGGCCGAAGCGCGGCTGGGAGACGGTGCGCAGCCAGCGATATTCGCCGTCCCAGCGGCGGTAGCGCCCCTCGAGGGTGAACGCCTTGCCCGAAGCCTCGCCCGCGATGCTCTCGGCGACGATGCGCTCGACATCGTCGGGGTGGATGCGGGTTCGCCAGTCGAGCTTCTGGACCTCCTCGCGGTCGCCGCCCGCGCCGGCGACGAACTCGACATAAGCGTCGTTGACGAAGTCGCGGACGCGGTCGAGCCTGGTCACCCACATCATCGCCGGCGCCGAATTGGCGATCCTGCGGAAGCGCTCCTCGCTCTCGCGCAGCGCGCGCTCGGCGGTGCGCTGCTCGGTGACGTCCTCGGTGATGATGACGAAGCCGCTGACCGCGCCGAAGCGCACCCACGGGATGTACTGGGTCTGCACCGCGAGCATGCCGCGGGTCGGATGGTCGAGGTCGGCGACGAAGAACTGCCGCTCGCCGGCCAGCGCGCCCTTCACCATCGCCTCGCGGTGGCGATAGGATTCGGCGCCGATGATCTCGTCCATGCGCTTGCCGAGCAATTCGCCGCGCGGCCGCTCGAGCCATTCGGCGAACGCCTTGTTGATGAACTGGAGGCGGATGTCGGAGTCGAAATAGCCGGTCATCACCGGCAGCAAA
>JAZJZB010000056.1:0-3397 GCA_040390085.1 Pseudomonadota bacterium
CCACCCGGTCGCCGGCCGCATGCCCGGCCACATGAACGTGCTGCTGGCCGAGGCCAACGTGCCCTACGACGAGGTGTTCGAGCTCGAGGACATCAACAGCGAGTTCGCCCAGACCGACGTCGCCTTCGTGATCGGCGCCAACGACGTCACCAACCCCGCCGCCAAGACCGACAAGGGCTCGCCGATCTACGGAATGCCGGTGCTCGACGTCGAGAAGGCGCGGACGGTCCTGTTCGTGAAGCGGTCGATGGGCGGCGTCGGCTATGCCGGCGTCGACAATGAATTGTTCTACCGCGACAACACGATGATGCTGCTCGCCGACGCCAAGAAGATGGTCGAAGAGATCGTAAAGGCGCTCGGTTGAGCGCGGCGACCCACGGCTCACCGCAAAATCGGTTCACTCCCCGCTAAATCGGCCGTTACCCGGTTGCCGCGCTGCGGAAGATGCCTGACAACATGAACGGGCCGGGGCCTGACCTCATGGTTTCGGGAAACTTCTGAGCGGGGAAGGGGCGTTCACTTGCGCAAGCTTGGCATCATCGGCGGCACCAGCTGGTCCTCGACCGCGCTTTATTACGACCATATCAACCGCGGCGTCGCGCAGCGCCTTGGCGGGCTGCACAGCGCGACGCTGGCCATCGAAAGCCTCGATCTCGCGCCGTTCGCGGCGATGGAGCTTTCCGGCGACTGGGACGGCGTTGCCAAGGTGACGCTCGATGCCGCCAAGCGCCTGGTCGGCAGCGGCGCCGAAGGAATCATCATCACCTCCAACACCGGCCACAAGGTGTACGACGCGGTCGCGCCGAAGATCGGCGTTCCGCTGCTCCACATCGGCGATGCGACCGCCGATCGGCTGGTCGCCGACGGCCGCACCCGCGTTGCGCTGCTCGGCACCCGCTTCACGATGACCGAGCCGCACGTCCGCAGCCGCCTCGAATCGCGCGGGATCACGCTTGTCCCGGTCGAACAGAATTGGATCCGCGAGGTCGACCGCATCATCTTCGAGGAGCTCGCCGCGGGCCGCGTCGTCCGCGACAGCCAGCGCAAGCTCAAGACCCTGATCACCGAGCTCGCCAAGGTGAAGACCCAGGCGGTCGTGCTCGGCTGCACCGAGCTGGTGCTCGCAGTCGACGTTCGCGCCAACGTCATCCCGGTCTACGACACCACGGCGATCCACGCCCGCGCAGCGGTGGAGTGGATGCTCACCGACGAAGAGCAAGCCCGCGCCGCTGCTTGAGCGAGATTGATCCGGCGGGCCGATTCTGGTCTGCTGGATCTGATGAAAACGGGACTGCAGAGGCGCGCTCGGCGGGCGCTTGAGCGGCAGCTCGGCTATCAGCAGCACAAAGCCGAAGCGATGCGTGGCCACGAGGCCGAGGTGATGGCTTCGATGGCAGAGCTCTCGGCTGGCGTCCGCGCCAAGCTCGACACCGTGCAGCCGATCGCCGCCGACGCGCGGGTGCTCGAAGTCGGGTCGGGCGCGCACGGCCTGATCTTCTTCTTTAACGGCGCGGAGAAGGTCGGAGTCGATCCGCTCGCCGACCATTATCGCGCTTTGTTTCCGGCCTGGCAGTCGCGGGCGCGCACGCTCGCCGCCTTTGGCGAGCAATTGCCGTTTCCGGACGCAAGCTTTGACGTCGTGCTGTGCGACAATGTGGTCGATCACGCCGAAGATCCCCGCCGCATCGTCGAGGAGCTAGCGCGCGTGCTTGCGCCGGGCGGGCTGCTTTATTTCACGGTCAACGTGCATCACCCGCTCTATCATTGGGCAGCGACTGCCCACGCCGGCTGGCGAGCGCTCGGGCTTCCGGGTGAGGTCACGCCGTTCGCTGATCATACCGTGCACCTGACGCTTGAATCCGCACGTCGGCTGTTCGCCGGATTGCCACTTCGGATCGTGCGCCAGTCCGATACGATCGCGGAAACCAGGGAGGATGCCCGGCTCCTTGCGCCGCGCCACGCCGGCGACCGGCTCAAGCGCTGGTTCTTCAAGAATGCGCAGTGGGAGATGATTGCAGTCCGGGAGGGCTAAGCCCTACATCCGCCTCATGGACCGTACGCCGGCCGATCGTCCCGACCACCCTGGCGCCGCCGACCGCTTCAATGAGGATCAGGCGACCTACGCCGTGCGCGGTTCGGAGCAGCCGGACCTGGAGGCCGGCGTGGCCGCGATCCGCGAAGTGTGGAAGACATTGCCGGTCCGCCCTGGCGTCTATCGCATGCACGATGCGCGCGGCGACGTGCTTTACGTCGGCAAGGCGCGGGCGCTGAAGAACCGGGTCAGCAATTACACCCAGGTCGCAAAGCTGTCCAAGCGGCTGCAACGGATGATCTCGCAAACCCGGTCGATGACCATCGTCACCACCCGGACCGAGGCGGAGGCGCTGCTCCTTGAAGCGCAGCTGATCAAGCGCTTCAGGCCGCCCTACAATGTCCTGCTGAGAGACGACAAAAGCTTCCCGTTCATCATGCTTCGGGACGATCACGCATTCCCCCGGATCCAGAAGCACCGCGGCGCCCGGCGGGTTAAGCAGGCGCATTATTACGGCCCCTTTGCGAGCGCCGGATCAGTCACTCGGACGCTTAACGCGCTGCAAAAGCTCTTCCTTTTAAGAAGTTGTTCCGACAGCTTTTTCGCAAACCGTTCGCGACCCTGCCTGCTGTTCCAGATCAAGCGCTGTTCGGCGCCGTGCGTCGGCCGCATCAGCGAACAGGATTATGGCGAGCTGGTCGAGGAGGCGAAGGAATTCCTCGCCGGAAAGTCCACCGGCGTGCAGTCGCGCCTGTCGCGCTCGATGGCCCAGGCGGCCGATCGGCAGGATTATGAGCTGGCCGCCGTCTATCGCGACCGGCTGCGGGCGCTGACCTACATCCAGGGCAGCCAGACGGTCCATGCCGAAGGGCTTGGCGATGCGGACGTGTTCGCACTGGCATGCAAGGCGGGGACAGTGTCGATCCAGGCCTTCTTCATCCGCGGCGGGCAGAATTGGGGCCATCGCGCATTCTTTCCGGCGCATACCAATGGCGTCCCCGAAGCCGAGGTTTTGTCGAGCTTTCTTGTCCAGTTCTATGAGGAGATGCCGCCCCCGCGGAGGATCCTGGTCGATCGAGCCCTCGATGACCGGGCGCTGCTGGAGGAAGCGCTGACTGCGCGCGCCGAGCGCAAGGTCGAGATCGAGCAGCCGCAGCGCGGCGCGCGGCGCCGGCTGATGGAGCAGGCCCAGCGCAACGCCGAGGAAGCGCTCGACCGCCGGCTTGCCGAGACGACGACCCAGGCGAAGGTCCTGCGCGAGCTGGCGGATACGTTCGAGCTGCCCGACGTGCCCAAGCGGATCGAAGTCTATGACAACAGCCACATCATGGGCACCAATGCGACCGGCGCGATGATCGTCGCCGG
>JAZJZB010000057.1:0-2852 GCA_040390085.1 Pseudomonadota bacterium
AGGCGCGGCCGGCGCCGCCGCTGGCCAGGATGGTCGCCCGTCCGGTCAGCGTTTCGACCCGCTTCTTCTTGCGATTGTAGGCATAGAGCCCGTGAACCGCGCCGCTGGTCGAAAATTGCGTCGAGTTGCGGCCGGTGATCAGGTCAACCGCGACCATGTCCGGCACCAGCGTGATGTTGGGGTGCCTGGCCGCCGCCGCTTCCAGCGCCTGCTGGATCGCATAGCCGGTCGCGTCGGCGACATGGACGATCCGGCGGTGGCTGTGCCCGCCCTCACGGGTCAGGTGCAGCGCGCCATTCTCGCTTGCGAACGGCACGCCCAAGTCGATCAAATGCCGGATCGCGCGCGGCGCCGCCTCGACCACATGCTCGACGACCTTGAGGTCGTTGAGGCCGGCGCCGGCGATCATCGTGTCGTTGACGTGGGCTTCGAAGCTGTCGCCTTCCTCGAGCACCGCCGCGATTCCGCCCTGCGCCCAGCTGGTTGCACCTTCGCCGAGCGCGCCCTTGGCGATCACCGCCACCTTGCGCGTCTGCGCGAGGTTGAGCGCCGCGGTCAGCCCGGCAGCCCCCGACCCGACGACCAGCACGTCGGCGGTGATGCTCACGCGGCTTCCTGGTCGGCCGACACCAGGCTCAGGAACACGTCCTCGAGGTCCGGGTCGCGGGTCGAGACGTCGACGATTGAGAGGCCCTCGCCGGTCAGCGCGGCAAGCACCTGCCCAGCGTTGGTGCGGTCCTTGCGGAAGGTGATCTCGAGCGTCCGCTCGTCGATCAGCGCGATATTCTCGAAGCTCGAATTGGCCGGCACCTCGGCGATGTCGCGGTCGAAGGTGACCACCACCGCTTTCTCCTGCGCCTTGGACAGCAGCTCGCGGGTCGGCTCATTGGCGATCACCCGGCCGTGGTGGATGATTGCGATGCGGTCGCACAGCTCCTCGGCTTCCTCGAGATAATGGGTCGTCAGCACGATCGTCACGCCCTGTGCGTTGAGCTGGCGGACATAGTCCCACAGCTGGCGTCGAAGCTCGACGTCGACCCCGGCGGTCGGCTCGTCGAGGACCAGGATCGGCGGCGAATGGACCATCGCCTTGGCCACCAGCAGCCGGCGCTTCATTCCGCCCGACAAGGTGCGCGAATATGCGTTGGCCTTGTCGGTCAGGTGCATCGCCGCGAGCAGCGCGTCGCTCTGCCGCCCGTCCTTCGGGATCCCGTACAACCCGGCCTGGATCTCGAGCGTTTCGCGCGGCGTGAAGAACGGGTCGAAGATGATCTCCTGCGGCACGACGCCGATCGATCTTTTGGCGTTGCGCGGATGCTTGTCGATATCGAAGCCCCAGATCGACACCTTTCCACCGGTCTTCACCACCAGTCCGGCAAGGATGTTGATCAAGGTCGATTTGCCGGCCCCGTTCGGACCGAGCAGCCCGAAAATCTGGCCGCGCGGAACGTCGAAGCTGACCTCGTTCAGCGCGCGCTTGCCGCCGGCATAGGTTTTGCTGAGCGATTCGATACGGATTGCCGGCTCGTCCATGGTGCTCGCCGCATAAGAGCCGAGCCCCCCAGCGACAAGCGCGGACCGGTAAACAACTTGTTTACCCTAACCGGTAGAGTGACCTTGACGTTAACCTAGTAACGCGGGCGGGTATGAGGGGACCCTTCCTGCTGCGGCGCCTGTTGGCGACGACGTTGGCGCTATGCGCGCCGGCGGCGGCGGTTGGCGCGCCGAAGGTTGCAACCGCGAACGGCCACGCCCTCGTCATCTATCCGGTCAGCGTCACCAAGACGAAGGACATGGATTATGGCGCGCTGTCGGTCGGCGCGACCGCCGGGACCGCGGTTCTCGAGCCCAATGCCGATGCATTCAGCACGACCGGCGGGGTGACTGCGATCGGCGGCACTCCGCACTCCGCCGAGTTCGCCGGCGCTGCGCGAAGCTCCTCGGTCGTCAATATCAAGATTCCGAACTCAGCCGTCACTTTGACCCGTGTTGGCGGGACTCAGACCATGACTGTTTCCAACTGGACCCTGCAGGGCCAGAGCAAGCGCTCGCTGGCGAAGGCGCAGAGCTTCACCTTTCGCGTCGGCGGCACGCTCAATGTCGCCGCCAACCAGGCCGAGGGCGTTTACACCGGCACGTTCACCGTCACGTATCCGTGATTGAACCTTGGCGGGCTGATTGCTACCTCGCCCGCATGCCAGTGCCGCCGCCCGAAGTGATCCGCGTCTCAAGCCTCCAGGTCGCCTGCGATGGGTCGGGCGAGACTACGCCGGAGCTGGGCCATCCGCGGGTCTATCTGAGAATCGACGAGGAAATCGGCTTCGTCGAGTGCGGTTATTGCGACCGGCGCTTTGTCCTTGTGGGGGGACCGGCGGACAGCAAGGCCGCATGACCGGCACCGATCCGCGCCAGCTTCTTTATCGGAGCCTCGATCCGGACGCTGCCCGGCGTCTTGCCGCACGGCATCTCGCCGCCCATGACGATGGCGAGCTCTATCTCCAGTATAGCGCAAGCGAGGCGTTCGGATTCGACGACGGCCGGCTGAAGACCGCCGATTACCACACCAGCTCGGGCTTCGGTCTTCGCGGGGTGTCCGGCGAGACCACCGCTTTCGCGCACGCCAACGAGATCAGCGAGGCCGCGATCGAGCGTGCAGCTGCGACCTTGAAGCTGCTCGACCCGGGCGAGGGCGCCCCGGCCCCGCCGCCGCAACGCACCAACCAGGCGATGTACGGCGCCGAAGACCCGCTCGGCCTCGTCCCGTTCGCCGAAAAGGTCGCGCTGTGCGAGCGGATCGATGCTGCCGCCCGCGCCCGCGACCCGCGCATCGTCCAGGTCAGCGTCACGCTCGC
>JAZJZB010000057.1:2862-3326 GCA_040390085.1 Pseudomonadota bacterium
GGAGCGTGATCGACATCGTCCGCGGCGACGGCTTCGTCGCCTCGGATGTTCGCCCACTGGTCCGGCTCGGCGTGCAGGTCGTCGCCGAGCAGAACGGCCGCCGCGAGACGGGCTATCACGGCCTTGGCGGACGTTATCTCTACGGCCAGCTGTTCGACGAGAAGCAGTGGAACCGGGCGATCGACGAGGCGCTCGCCCAGGCGCTGGTCAACCTTGAATCGGTCGCCGCGCCGGCCGGAGAAATGCCGGTGGTGATGGGCTCGGGCTGGGCCGGGGTGCTGCTCCACGAAGCGATCGGCCATGGCCTTGAAGGCGACTTCAACCGCAAGGGGACCTCGGCATTCTCGGGCCGGATCGGCGAACGCGTTGCGACTTCCGGGGTGACGGTGGTCGACGACGGCGCGATGGACCGGCGGCGCGGCTCGCTGACCATCGACGACGAGGGCACTCCGACGCGTCGCACG
>JAZJZB010000058.1:0-13525 GCA_040390085.1 Pseudomonadota bacterium
GAACGTTCGTGATTGGCGTCGGTGCGGCCGGCGGCCTGGCGATCGCCGCTTGCGGCCGCGCGCAACGCAATCCTGCCAGTACGCCGCGTAAGGACGCGGCGGACATCGCGGCCGGACGCCCCACCGTGGCAGCAGCCATGATCGTCTACCGCGATCCGAGTTGCGGCTGCTGTGAAGCGTGGACCAACATCGCCCGAAAAGCCGGATATCAGGCCGAGCTGACTGACGACCAGGACATGCCCGCGATCAAACGCAAGCAGGGCGTGCCCGAGCAGCTGTGGTCGTGCCACACGGCGCTCGTTGGCGGTTATACGATCGAAGGTCATGTTCCCTTCGAAGAGATACGGCGACTGCTCGCCCAAAGGCCCAGGGACATCGTGGGGATCGCCGTCGCCGGAATGCCGCGCGGTGCGCCGGGAATGGAAATGCCGGACGGCAGCAAAGATGCTTTTCGAGTCGCCGCCTTCGACCGATCAGGACAGGTGAGGGCCTTCAGCTGAATTACAAACTGGGCCGCGCCGCAGCGGTGCCTTCGGTCGAACAGCCTCCCGCCGGCAGTGCGGCCGAAGGTTGGATGCAGTTTCAGAACTAGTGGCGGCTGCCGTGTCCGCCGCCGTGACCACCACCATGGCTGCTATAATGGCCGCCGTAGCCGTGACCATGACTGACGTGATGTCCGTGATGGCCGCCGACCAACAGTGAAACACCTGAATAGCCATAGGGCGAATAGCCATAAGGCGAGTAGCCATAGGCGATCCGCGCGTGATGACCGTGATGCGGGCGAGCAGAGGCAGGCGCTGCCAGTGCGATCAACCCGAGACTGCCAGCCAACATCGCCAGCTTCGTGAACATTTCAGCCTCCTTCGAACACTTTCTGTTTCACGCTACAACGAATGAGCCCACCCTGGTGTCCGTCGCGTGAACGGCAGCGACAAGCCGAAACGTTTCTCTCGCGCTCGGTTTCAACGACGGACGAGTGGTGCCGCCAATCCGGTCGCCGAAAGGTGCTTGCGCAGGGACCGGAATGGACGGTCATGACCGCGCACCAGAACCTGCTCGGAGCAAAATGCACGCTGGAATGTTGCAAACCCGCTCAATAATGCGGCAGCCAAGCTGGCCTGAAGAAGGAGAAACCGAATGCAACAGGGACAAAATGGCGGGATGGATAAATCGATGATGCGCCAGCATTATGTGATGCTGGGGCTCAACATCCTCATCAGCCTGATCATCATGTATTTCCTGATGTTCGAGATGATCTGGAGCGGCGATCATTTCTACAACAACGTCAACATGTTCTACATGGCCGTGACGATGGCCATGCCGATGGGCGTCCTGATGCTGTTGCTGATGGGATCGATGTATCGTGATCGCAAGCTCAACACCCTGCTTTACCTCGGATTCATCGTCCTGTTCGCGCTCGCTTTCGTGGGCATCCGCGCCCAGGGGCTCGTCGGCGACCGGCAGTTCATCCGCTCGATGATCCCGCACCACTCGAGTGCGATCGAAATGTGCAATCGCGCATCGATCTCCGATCCGAGGCTCAAGGACATCTGCTTCAAGCCGAACGGGATCGTCGATTCCCAGACGCGTGAAATCGCGGTGATGAAGGCGATTCTCGCGAGCAAGTAGGGACCAACGACGGAGGGTCCAACAGACGGAGGGGTCGATGAGGAAGGCATTGTTGGGCATGGGCGCGCTCGCCCTGACCTCGATCCTGTCAGGATGCGGCAAGAGGCAACCGCACCCCACTCCCGAACAGGAAATGAATGCAGTCATGGAGGCGAACAGCCCGTTCGGCGCCGCCGAAATCCGCATGGACGACGCAATGGCGAGGGCGGTCGGCGCCGATGTTGGCGACAGCTGGGTTCGCAAGATGATCGAGCACCACAAGGGCGCGATTGCAATCGCCCGCGAGACGCTGGCGCTGAATCCGGATGCTAATGTTGCCGGGATGGCGCGAGCGACGATCGACGGCCAGACGCGGGAAATTGCCGACCTCCAGAGGCTGCTGGTTAAGGGATCCCCCGACCCGGCCAGTGCGGACCTGTACCAGCCGACAATGGACAAGATGCATCAGGCGATGATGGCGGCAACCGGGACAAGTCTGTCGCAAACTTTCCATCGCAAGATGCTCGAGCATAACAAGGGTGCGGTCGCGATGGCGGACGTGGCCCTGGCGAATGGCGTCACTGGCGCGGTCAGGGCTGAGGTCGAGAAGAGCAGGGCCGACCATCTGAAGCAGGCCGAGAGGATTGAAAGGATGTTGCGCAACGAGGCGGACGCCCGTGCGCAAGGCGGATCTGCGACTCTCGACCGCGCGAACAAAGCGGCTGCGGCCAAATCGGCCACTTAGGTCTTGGCGCCAGAGCGCAGCCGCGATGGTGAGCGTTCGCTGATATTCGACCCAGCCCAGGTGGTCGTCCAACATCAGCCGTTGTGACTGGCTACTATCGCGCCAGCTTGCCGATCAATGACTGCGCCGTTCAGCATCTGATCATGCGCTCGGGCGTTATTGTGAGCATGACGGGAGGCAAGTGTTAGGAGTCGACCGATGAAACAGCTTGGAACCAGCCTTTTGATCGCCGCGGGCCTGTTGGCGGCTGCTCTGCCGACCGCGGCGTCCGCGTGGCCGCACCACCACCATGGTTACAGCGGAGTGAGCCTTGGCTACGGCTATTCGCCCTACGGCTACGGTTCGTCGGCCTATCGCTACTCGCCCTACGGCTACGGTGCCTCCAGCTATGGCTACTCGCCCTACGGCTATTCACCCTATGGTTATGGCTATGGCGTAAGCCGGCATCAGCGGCATCACATCCGCGACCAGATCCATGACCAGCAGGATCATATGTACGGCGTTCACAACCACCATTAGGTGTTGCACCGCGGGCGCCGCTTCGTGTGCGCCTCAGCCGCCTGATTGAGGTCATTGGCCGGGAGCGCTCTAAGCCGGGCGCTCAGCCTCGTTCAGCTCCCCCCCTGTCGCGGCGAGTCAGTGCGTGTGGCCACCGGAATGGCTGCCACTCGATGAGTGATGGCCGCCGCTAAATGAATGATGACTGCTGAACCCGAAGCCGAGGCCTAACGAGCCATAGCCGCCATATCCGTACGGGCCGTAGCCGCCATAACCATAACGGCCATAATAGGGCGAACCGTAATAGCCATATCCCTGATCGACGACCGCGATTACGCAGGTCGCCACAGCCGGCGCTCCCGGCACCGCCGCGGTTGCGGCCGGGGCTGGATAGCCAGGCGCGACCGGGACCTGCGCCGCTCCGGCAACCGGCGTGGCGAGGACTGCGCCCGGCGTGGCGCAGGGAACCTGATAATAAGAGTAGCGTGGTGGAACGGTGGCGCATCCGCCGATCAACAAGGCCGGAATAACACCAAGAGCCGTGATGCCAATTGTACGCATGGCGAACCTCCTACTTCGTCGTCCCTGTCATTAGGCTTTTACACCCGATCGAACCTCTCCCCCAAGCGGTTTGTTTCGGGTTCGTCGTTGTTGGCGAACCTTTTCTCGCGCGAGTTGTTTTCGCCCCTGACTTGAATGTCGAAGCTCGGAAAACGAAGCCGGTCAGGAGCTAAGCAATGAATCACTTGGTGAAAGCGATCGCCGTACTGATGGCCGCGACCGCGCTGGCCGCATGCGGTTCAGGCCAAAACGCGAATAACAATGCCGGTGAAGTCACGGCCAACTCCGATATGAACGCCAGCGCCAGCAGTGCCGCCAATCCCTTCGCTGACGCCGAAAAAGACATGAACGACAAGATGATGGCTGCAATTGGCTCCGACACCGGCCAGAGCTGGGCCAGGAAAATGATCGAGCACCACCAGGGCGCGATCGACATGTCGCGGATTGTGCTGGGCCAAAACCCGTCCGGCGACGTCGCCAAGATGGCGCAGGAGGCGATCGACAAGCAGACCAAGGACATCGCCGATATCCGCAAGCTGCTGAAGGAAGGCGCGCCGGATCAGAAGAGCGCCGACCTCTATCGGCCGGCGATGATGGACATGCAGCAGCATATGATGGCCGCAACAGGCGCGGATGCGTCCGAGGTCTACATGCGCAAGATGCTCGAACATCACAAAGGCGCAGTGGCCATGTCGGATGTCGCGCTGAAGAATGGCGTCAGCGGCGCCCTACGCGCGCAGATTCAGAAGACCAGAGCCGACAACCAGAAGGACGCCGCGACGGTCGAGGCGATGCTGAGCGGCAAATCGATGGACCAGGCGAAGCAGAGGTCTGGCTCGGCGGCAGCTGAAACCTCGGCAGCCACCGCCAGCAAGGGCATGCCTGTGCCCGGGACCAAGACTCCCGAGCACATCGTCCATGACGTGAACAACATGGGCAACATGGACATGAACAAGATGTAGCAATTCAGGCGAACGCGATACCGTCGCGGTGAACGCACTCGCTGCCGTAATTGCATATTAATCGCGGTCGACATATTTGGCGAAGGATGCGGCGCCTGTTCGCCCTGATCGTGCTTGCCTTGTCCCTGGCGTTCGCCTCGGGGCCCGCCTTTGCCGTTCCGGCGCACGATTGCCCGATGGCGGGCTCATCGTCGACGATGCATCATGAGGGCAATGGCGACTGCTGCAAGCCCGCCTGTGCGCCGAATTGCGCCATGCCCTGCCCAAGCATGGTGGCGCCGACCGGCGGGACCGTGGGACCGGCAGCGGTGATTGCTAGGCAGCTTGTCGCCACTCTCGCGACCCCGCTTCATTCGTCCAATCTCAGCGGCGTGGACCCGCCGCCCCGAACCATCATCAGCTGAGGCCATAGCGCCGCCGGCGCATAGTCGGCGCGCGCCTGTCAGACCGGCCTAATCACGTAAGCGTGGCAATTGCGCGCGCTACAGCGTCGCATTGTGTGCAACTCGCCGGGAGCAACGCGCCCGGAAAGCTGAGATGGTGAGAAACGATGATTTCCATTCGACCTGCGGGCGCTGCGGCGCTGGCCGCGCCTATCTGGAGATGGGGATGACCCGACTTTCACTCTTCGTGGCCGGAACCGCGGCCGTGGCGCTTGCAACGACCGCCGCGGCCAAGACGCCGCCGGCGAAGCCCGCGCATGAGCGACCGGCGGCTGCCGCCCCCGACACCGCTCCCGCCGCGCCGGACGGGAGAGCGACCGAGCCGCTGCTCACCGTTCAACAGGCGGTCGCGCTCGCCTCGAGCGACCAGCCGTCGGTCGCGGCCTATGAGAGCGAGGCGATCGCGGCCGAGCAGGCGGCGGCCGCCGCGCGGACCCTGCCCGACCCGGTCGTATCCGCGGGCATACAAAATTATCCGGTGACCGGCCGGAATGCGCCCAGCCCGACCAGGGACGAAATGACGATGTACACCATCGGCGTCATGGGCGAGCAGGTCCGGCGATCGCAGCGCGAAGCCGAGGCGGCCCGGCTTCGCTCCGAAGCCGCCGTCAGCCGGTTTCAGGGCTCGGCCCGGCAGCGGACGATCCAGCGCGACGTGATGAAGGCGTGGATCGCGGCGGTCGAGGCTCGCGCCAAGCAGGGCCTGCTGATCCGAGTCATCGGCGACCTCAGGACCGGACAGAAGATCATGGAGGCGGGAGTTCCGACCGGTGCTTCGACGCCGGCGCTCGCGCTCGAAGCGCAGGCAGAGGTGAGCCTCGCAGAGAGCGAACTCGCGGACGCCAAGGGTGCCGAAGAGAGGGCCCGTGGCATGCTCCGCCGGTGGATCGCCGCTGCAGCCGACCGGCCGCTGCCGGATTACATTCCGCGGATCGACCTTCCGCACGGCGTGGCGCCGGATTTCAACGCGCATCCCGAAGTCCTCGTCGCCAACGCGGAGGAGGCGGCGGCGCTGGGCCAGGCCGAAGTGGCGCGGACACAGCGGCGACCGAACGTCAGCTGGTCGGCCACGGTCGGGTTCCGCCCGGCTTATGGCGAGATGGCCAGCCTGCAGGTCAGCATCCCGCTCCAGCTCAACCGCCGCAACCTCCAGGACCGCCGCATCGCCGAAGCGCAGGCGCGCGCCAATGCCGCGCTGCTGCGCGCCGAGGACACCAAGCGGGACCTCGGCGGCCAATATAGCCAGGCACTGGCCGACTACCGCAGCGCGGACGCGCGGGTTCAGGAAATCGGCGGCCATGCCATCCCGTCGCTCGAAGCCTCGTTCAAGGC
Organism: Pseudomonadota bacterium; assembly: GCA_040390085.1. Taxonomy (GTDB): domain Bacteria; phylum Pseudomonadota; class Alphaproteobacteria; order Sphingomonadales; family Sphingomonadaceae; genus Sphingomicrobium. The sequence continues at coordinate 6,150 of JAZJZB010000058.1, forward strand.
AGCCGAAGCGCGCTACTCCGGTGGCCAGGGCACGCTCGAGCTGCCGCTCAATATCGTGCGGCGCTATGTCGAAACCAACATCCAACTGGTCGTGCAACAGGCCGCGAAGGCGCGCGCCGCCGCCGACCTCATTTATCTGACAGGAGAGCCCGGCCGATGATCCGCGAGAGAACGACCACCGTGATCCGGCGGATCCGGCAGCGACCCGAACTGATCCGCGCGCTAATCCTGCTGATCGTCCTGGTTGGCGGCATCGCCGGCTATCTGATCGTCACCAGCGGCGGCCCGCAGCAGGGCCAGACCGACCAGGCCGGCCGGCGCATCCTCTACTGGTACGATCCAATGGTGCCCAACGAGCGCTATCCGGGTCCGGGCAAGTCCTCCATGGGCATGGAGCTCCAGCCCAAATATGCCGACGAAGCCACAGCCGGCGGCGTCGCCGTCTCACCCGCCGTCATGCAGAACCTCGGCATCCGCCTGGCCAAGGTCGAGGTCCGCGACATCGCGCCGGTCGTACGGTCGGTCGGGCATGTCGAATTCGACCAGAGGCTGATCACCCAGGTACAGACGCTGACCCCCGGCTTCGTCGAAAGCCTGTCGATCCGCGCCGAGGGCGAGCCGATTGGCGCCGGGCGCGTGATCGCGACCGTCTATTCGCCGGACCTGCTGGCGGCGCAGAACGAATATAGGTCCCTGGTCGCCAGCCGGAGCGTGGCGTCGGCCGAGCTGCGTTCGGCTGCGCGCCGGCGCCTGCTCCTGCTCGGCGCTCCATCCTCGCTGGTCGCAAGGCTCGATCGCGGCGGCGCTCCGCAGCGCACCTATGCCGTTGCCGCCCGCCGCTCCGGCGTTGTCACCGCCATCGGCGCCCGCCCCGGCGCCCAGGTCAGCCTCGGCCAGTCGATCGTCACCATCCAGGGCCTCGGGCAGGTGCTGGTGATCGCCGACGTGCCGGAAGCCTCGCTCGGAACGGTCCATGTCGGGCAGCCCGCGGAGATCACGTTCCCGGCCTATCCGGGCGACATCCGGCGCGGGGTGGTCGATTACATCTTCCCCACGCTCAACGCCCAGAGCCGCACGGCCCAGGTCCGGATCACGCTGCCGAACCCTGGCGCGCGGCTCAAGCAGGGCATGTTCGCCAACGTGACGCTGCGCGGCACGGGCGGGACGGCGACCGCCGTTCCAAGCGAAGCGGTGATCGACACCGGCCGCCGGCAGGTCGTCATCGTCAAGCGGAACGGCAGCTTCATTCCGCAGGAGGTGAAGACCGGCCGCGACTTCGATCAATGGACCGAGATCCTTGCGGGCCTTCAGCCGGGCCAGGAAGTCGTCGCATCGGGCCAGTTCCTGATCGATTCCGAAGCGTCGCTGCAGGGCTTCCTCAGCCGGCTCTCGATCCAACCGGAAGCGAAGAGATGATCGCCCGCATCATCCGCTGGTCGGTCGCCAACCGGCTGTTCGTGCTGCTGGGCGCGGCCTTCCTCGCGCTCGCCGGACTCTATTCGCTCAGCCGCACGCCGATCGACGCCTTGCCGGACCTGTCGGACACGCAGGTCATCATCCGCACCTCCTATCCCGGCCAGGCGCCGAAGATCGTCGAGGATCAGGTCACCTACCCGCTGGCCAGCACCATGCTGTCGGCGCCGCAGGTCAAGGCCGTGCGCGGCACGTCCTTCTTCGGCGACAGCTTCGTCACCGTGCTCTTCAAGGACGGGACCGACCTCTATTGGGCGCGCTCGCGCACGCTCGAATATCTGAGCCAGGCGCGCGACCGGCTTCCGGCGGGTGTGTCCCCGACTCTGGGACCGGACGCGACCGGCGTCGGCTGGGCTTATGAATATGCCCTGGTCGACCGCACCGGCGGACACGATCTCTCGCAGCTGCGCTCGCTTCAGGATTGGTTCCTGCGGTTCCAGCTCAAGGAGGTGGACGGCGTCGCCGAGGTGGCGAGCGTCGGCGGAATGGTCCGCTCGTACCAGGTCCAGCTCGATCCGATGAAGATGCAGCTGTACCGGGTCTCCGCCTCCGACGTGATCGAAGCCGTCCGCAAGGCCAACAATGAATCGGGCGGCTCGGTCATTGAGAAGGCCGGCGCCGAATATATGGTTCGCGTCGGCGGCTATCTCAAAACGCTGCAGGACTTTCGCGACATTCCGCTGATGGCCACGGCCGGCGGCATCCCGGTGACGGTCGGCGAGGTCGCGCGCGTCCAGCTCGCGCCCGATTTCCGCAGAGGGATCACCGAGCTGAACGGCCAGGGCGAGGTCGCCGGCGGAGTCGTCGTCGTCCGCCAGGGCGCCGACACGCTCTCGGTGATCAAGGCGGTCAAGGCAAAGCTCGCGAGCCTGCAGCGCAGCCTCCCGCCGGGGGTGAAGGTGATCACCGTCTATGACCGCTCGGCGCTGATCAAACGCGCGGTCAACAACCTGCGGGAGAAATTGCTTGAGGAAATGCTGGTCGTCGCGCTCGTGACGGGTCTGTTCCTCCTGCACCTGCGCTCCTCGCTGGTGGCGATCGTGACTCTCCCGCTGGGCATCCTCGCCGCCTTCATCGTCATGGATCTTCAGGGCATCAACGCGAACATCATGTCGCTGGGCGGCATCGCCATCGCCATCGGCGCAATGGTCGATGCGGCGATCGTGATGATCGAAAATGCGCACAAGAAGCTCGAACACGGCGGCTACGGTAAAGGTATTTCCGAGAACAAGCGGATCGAGCTGCTGGTCAAGGCCGCGGTCGAGGTCGGCCCGGCTTTGTTCTTCTCGCTGCTGATCATCACTCTGTCCTTCCTGCCGGTGTTCACGCTTGAGGCGCAGGAAGGCCGGCTGTTCCGCCCGCTGGCGCTCACCAAGACCTATTCCATGGCCGCCGCGGCGGGGCTGTCGATCACGCTAGTGCCGGTGCTGATCGTGATGTTCGTGAAGGGCCGCATCCGGCCCGAGCAGGAGAATCCAGTCAACCGTTTCCTCATCCGCATCTATCGCCCGGCGCTCGCCTGGGTGCTGAAACGACCGAAGAAGGTCATCGCGGCCGCTGCCGCTGCCGTCGCCATCACGCTCCTGCCGATGACTATGCTTGGTGCCGAGTTCATGCCGCCGATGGAGGAAGGCGACTTCCTCTACATGCCGACGGCGTTTCCCGGCCTGTCGGCCGCAGATGCGACCCAGCTGCTCCAGGTCACTGACCGGATTATCAAGACGGTCCCCGAAGTGAAGACGGTCTTCGGTAAGGCGGGTCGCGCCGAGTCGGCGACCGATCCGGCGCCGCTGGAGATGTTCGAGACGACGGTCCAGCTCAAGCCCAAGGACCAGTGGCGACCGGGAATGACCACGGACAAGATCATCGCCGAACTCGATTCGAAGCTGAAGATCCCGGGTCTCGCCAACGCTTTCATCCCGCCGATCCGGAACCGTATTGACATGCTCGCGACGGGCATCAAGACGCCCGTCGGGGTGAAGATCACGGGACCCGACCTCGACACGCTGCAGCGCCTCGGCGAGCAGACCGCGAACGCCATCAAGCCGATCCCGGGGACCACCTCGGCCGTGTCGGACAGGATCATGGCCGGCCGTTACATCAGCATCGACATCGATCGCATGGCGGCCGCGCGCTATGGCCTCTCGATCGAGCAGGTGCAGCAGACCGCCGCGACCGTGCTCGGCGGCGAGACGATCGGCCAGAAGATTGAAGGCCTCGCGCGTTACCCGATCAACGTCCGATTCCCGCGCGAATTGCGCGACAATGTGCAAGCGCTACAGCAACTGCCGATCATCGCGCCCGACGGGGCGGTGGTCGCATTGTCGCAGGTGGCCAGCATCCGGGTCGAGATGGGCCCTTCGATGGTGAAGTCCGAGAATGCCCAGCCAAGCGTCTGGGTTTATGTCGACGTGCGCGGACGCGACGTCGTCGGCTATGTCCGCGAGGCCCAGCAGAAGGTGGCATCGGCCTTGCGCCTGCCGCCCGGCTATTCGATCGCCTGGTCCGGGCAGTTCGAATATGCTGAGCGCGCTGCTCAGCGCCTCAAGTTGGTAGTTCCGGCGACGCTCGGGATCATCTTCCTGCTGCTGTTCATCGCGTTCGGGCGGGTGCGTCAGCCGGTGATCGTCCTGCTCACCATTCCGTTCGCGCTGGTCGGCGGCATCTGGCTGATCTTCCTGCTGGGCCACGCGGTGTCGGTCGCGACCGCGGTCGGATTCATCGCGCTGGCCGGCCTCGCCTCCGAATTCGGGGTGGTGATGCTGGTCTATCTCGACGGAGCTATCGGCGAGCGCATCGCGCACGGGCGATTCTCAACCGACGCGGATCTCGATGATGCACTGATCGAGGGCGCGGTGCTGCGCGTCCGGCCGCTGGCGATGACCGCGGCGGTGATCCTCGCCGGCCTGTTCCCCTTGCTCATCGGCCACGGCGCCGGCCACGAGGTGATGCAGCGCCTCGCCGCGCCGATGGTCGGCGGCATGATCACCGCGCCGCTGCTGTCGCTGTTCGTGCTTCCGGCCATCTACAAGCTGCTCGGCCCGAAGCGGCTCGCGGGCGAGGTGCATGAGGAGGAGGAGAGCCCGCTGGGGCTGGCCCACCCGGAACCAGCCGGGTGAGTTAGGCGTAACCTCGTAACGCGGAGGATTGGCTAAATGGCCGACAAGGAGATCGTGCTCGTCACTGGCAGCAGCGGCTATCTTGGCGGCGCGATCGTCCACAAGCTTGCAGCCAAATATACGGTCGTCGGCTTCGACCGGCCGGGCGGCAAGGCGCCGCCCGAATGCGCCAGGCAGATCGCGCTCGACCTCGGCAGCGATCAGTCGGTCAAGGATGCGCTCGAGCAGGTTCGCGAGCAGTTCGGCAACCGCATCGCCTCGGTCATCCATCTCGCGGCCTATTACGACATCTCGGGCGAGGATAACCCGCTCTACGAGAAGATCACCGTCCAGGGCACGCGCAGGCTTATCGAGGCCCTGCAGGAGTTCGAGGTCGAGCAGTTCGTCTTCTCCAGCACGATGCTGGTGCATCGCCCGACGGACAGGCCGGACGAGAGGATCAACGAAGAGTCGCCGATCGATCCGCAGTGGGCTTATCCGAAGTCCAAGGTCGCGGCGGAGGAGCTTCTGCGCAAAGAGCACGGCGAAATCCCGCTCGTCCTGCTGCGCATTGCGGGCGTGTACGATGACGAGGGCCACCAGCCGTTCCTGACCCAGCAGATCTCGCGCATCTACGAGCACCGCCTCAGCGCGCGCGTCTATCCGGGGATGCTCTGCGCCGGGCAGTCCTTCGTCCACCTCGACGATCTGACCGACGCCGTCGAGCGGCTCATCGACAAGCGCGGGGATCTGCCGCCCGATTTGCCGCTGCTGATCGGCGAGCCCGAGGCGCTCGGCTATGAGGAAGTGCAGGACATCGTCGGCCGCATCCTCCACGGCGAGGACTGGACCACGATCCGCGTCCCGCAGGCCGTCGCCAAGGCGGGCGTGTTGATCGAGGAGGAAGCGCTCGGCGGCGGGAGCTTCATCAAGCCGTGGATGGTGGACGCCAGCAGCGATCACTATGTGCTCGACATCGCGCGCGCCCGGCAATTGCTCGGCTGGGAACCGAGACATTCGCTGCGCCAGACGCTGCCGAAGATGGTCGAAGCGCTGAAGCGCGACCCGACCGGCTGGTACAAGGAGAACAAGCTCAATCCGGCGCTGGTTGCCTGGTACGGCCAGCGTCCCGCTCCTCCGCCCGCGAAGGAGGCCGGAGCTCACGCTGGCCACGGTGCAATGGCCATGGGCGACGACCCCATGGCGATGATGGAGGCGGACGAGAAGAAGAAGCGCTGGGCGCATTATGCCAACATCGGCCTTGGCCTGTGGCTCGCGGCCAGCCCGCTCGTCTATGACGCGATGTCAACCGCAAACGTCAGCGATGCGGTGCGCGCGGTCACGCTCGACCGCGGCCTGCCGTCGGTCGAATGGCGAGCCTCGGCCTTGTCGGTCAGCGATGTCGTGAGCGGTCTTCTGATCGCGATGTTCGGCGCGATGTCGCTGCCCAGGCGGACGGCATGGTTCGCGCAATGGGCGGTCGCGTTCGTCGGCATCTGGCTGTTCTTCGCGCCGATGATCTTCTGGAGCCCGAGCGCCGCCCAGCTGCTCAACGACACTTTGGTCGGAGTGGCGGTGATCGCCTTCTCGGTGCTCATCCCGATGATGCCTGGCATGGACATGGCCGGGATGATGGACCCCAAGTCGGTCCCGCCCGGCTGGACCTATTCGCCCTCGACCTTCGCGCAGCGGCTTCCGATCGCCTATCTGGCCTTGATCGGCCTGCTCACGGCGCGAATTCTCACCGCCTACCAGCTCGGCCATATCGACACTGCGTGGGAGCCCTTCTTCGCGGGTTCGGCCGCCGACCCGAGGAACGGCACCGAGGAGATCATCACCTCCTGGGTGTCGAAGGCCTGGCCGATCCCGGACGGCGGCCTTGGAGCCATCGCCTATCTGCTCGAAATCCTGATGGCGGTGATGGGCACGCGCGACCGCTGGCGGACCATGCCGTGGATGGTCACCTTCTTCGCCATCCTCGTCATCCCGCTCGGAGTCACAAGCATCTACTTCGTCGTCATCCAGCCGGTGCTTCTCGGCACCTGGTGCACGCTGTGCCTGATCGCCGCCCTCGCCATGCTGGTGATGATCCCCTTTGCCCTCGACGAGGTGATCGCGATGGGCCAATATCTCTACTGGTCGAAATGCAGGGGCCGGCCGCTGGTCCGCACCTTCTTCAAGGGCGGGCCGGTCGAAAGCGGCGAGGAAGACCAGTCGGACGCGCTCTCCAGTCCAGCCGCCTTCTGGGCCGACACGACGCGCGGCCTCACCCTCCCCTGGACGCTGGCCGCGACCACGGTTCTCGGCGCGCTGCTGATGCTGGAGCGGCTGGTCGTTCCGATCCCGTGGGGCCTGGCGAACACGCACCATGTCATCGGCGCGCTGGTCGTCACCGTATCGATCATCGCCACCGCCGAGGTCGCCCGGGCGCTGCGCTTCGTCAATCTCGCGCTGGCCGCCTGGCTCGCCGCCTCGCCATTCCTCGCCGCCCAATCCACGACGGCCGCGACGATCGCAAGCCTTGCCGGCGCATTGTTGATCGCGGCGCTCAGCCTGCCGCGCGGGCGGCGAAGCCGTGAACATTATGCGGGGTGGGATCGGTTCGTGGTCTAGGTCCCCGGGGCAGCGGCTCGCGCTGCCGCCCGACGGGATGGATCATCGTCAGACCCCGCCAGGACAGCGTCGAGGCGGTCCGTTGACCGCGTTACGAACAGGTTGGCGGAGAGGGTGGGATTCGAACCCACGGTACAGTTGCCCGTACGCCGCATTTCGAGTGCGGTGCTTTCGACCACTCAGCCACCTCTC
>JAZJZB010000059.1:0-4995 GCA_040390085.1 Pseudomonadota bacterium
CGCTGGCGGATCGCCGGCAATGGCGCGGACATGATCCGCCCCGACGTCATGCAGTCCTTCGTCGACTGCTTCGCCGAGGCCGGTTTCGCCGCAAGCGCCTTCTGCCCAAGCTACGGCCTCGCCGAAGCCACCCTCGCCGTGTCGCTGATGCCGCCGGGCGAAGGCATCCGCCTCGAGCTGGTCGAGGAAAACGAGCTTTCGGGCTGCGACGCCGCGGCCGACGACGTCGATCGGCCGCGCCGCTACCGAGCGGTCGTCAATTGCGGCAAGCCGGTCAAAGGCATGGAAGTCGAGATCCTCGGCGCCGCCGGCGAGATCTTGCCCGACCGCGGAATCGGCAAGGTCTACGTGCGCGGCGCAAGCGTCATGCACAGTTATTTCCGCGACGCGGAATCGACCAGGGCCTGCTTGAGCGCCGACGGTTGGCTCGACACCGGCGACATGGGCTATTTGTCGGACGGCTACATTTACATCGTCGGCCGCGCCAAGGACATGATCATCATCAACGGCCGCAACCATTGGCCGCAGGACATCGAATGGGCGGTCGAGCAGCTGCCCGGCTTTAAGTCCGGCGACATCGCCGCCTTCGCGATCACCGGCCCGAGCGGCGAGGAAACCCCTGCGGTCCTGGTCCACTGCCGGGTCAGCGACCCCCACGAGCGCGGCCGGCTGCGCGACGACATCCGCGAACGGGTCCGCGCAATCACCGGCATTTCGCCGGTGGTCGAGCTGATCCCGCCGCGCACCCTGCCGCGCACCAGCTCCGGCAAGCTGTCGCGCACCAAGGCGCGCAACCTGTATTTGTCAGGCGAGATCATTCCCTACGACATCGCCGCTTAGGCGGGTCATTCCGGGCGGCTGAGGAACGCGATCAGGTTGGCGCGATCGCTTAAGGTTCTTTTGATCCATGTTAAATTTATGTTTACGCCTGTCTGCGACCCTGACGGTGCCGAGTGGGGAGTATTGTCATGCAACGCATGCACGGGTGGGTCGGGCGTAAGGATCGACCGCCGGTCGAGATCGAAGCCGTGGTCCACCGCGGCGACGGCAGCCAGGCGCCGGTCAAGCTGACCAATTTTTCCGACCAGGGTTGCCGGATCGAGGCCGAGAACGATTTCCGGATCGGCGAGCGGCTGCAGATCGCAATCCCGCGCATGGGCCAGGTCAAGGCGCAGGTCCGCTGGGCGCTTGCCGACAGCGCCGGCGCGCGGTTCGTCGCGGAGTCGGATTTCTAGCTTGAGCGCCCGAGCATAAGGAAGCGTTTGCGCAGCAAACGTGAGCTTATGTCGAAGAGAGCGCGAAAGCCGGACGGCCTGCGGTCGAGCGGCATAAGCCGCCGACCGACAGGGCCGACGTCACGCGGATTTACTCCGCGTGACCCCTGCCCTCCTAGCTAGCGACCGCGCGAGCCGTCACGCGAGTAAATCGCGTGACGTCAGTCGGGTTCGGCTTCGCCGCCCCGCTGGCCGGCTTTCGCGGTCTCTTCCCGCTGCTCCGGCGACGCGCTTGGGTGGCTCGTTCCATCCAAGCCAACCGAACGAGGGCGTCGGCGTCGCTACGCTCGGCCACTAAAAGCTCACCATCTTCGCCCGGGTTGCCGGCTTCTCTGGCGGCACTTCCTTGGCCGAATCCGGATCGGCGACCGCGAAATCCTCGACCGCTTTCCAGCCGCCATCATCCTGCCGCTTATAGACGGTGATGTAAGACCCGTTGTCGGTCATCACCTTGCCCGTCTTGGGATCGGTATATTTCTCGGTGAAATGGCCGCGCCCGTAAGCGAGGTCGCCGGAAACTTCGATCTTGTCGCTGGCGAACTGGATGGCGAAATTCTTGTCGGCGCCGGCCTGGGCATAGGTTTGGCGGATCGCGGTCGAACCCTCCGCAGGCTTGGCCCCCGGCACGACGAAGAAGGCGTCGTTCGCATAATGGCCGACCAAGGCCTCGGTGTTCCTGGCCTTGAACTGTTCGTTCCAGGCCTTCTCGTCGGCCTTGATCGCGTCCTTGGCGGCGGCAACGTCGGCCGCCGCCGCGCCGCCGCGGTGCCCTTCATATTTCTCGCAAGCCGAAAGCGTGATTGCCAGCGCCGCCGCGCCGGCCAGCGCAATGTAGGTCTGTGCACCCCTCATCGATGGTCCCCTTCTGAGAGCGGATGACCCAATCACTAAGCGCTGAGTCGCGCAACAGCAGTCAGCGCGCGCGCCCCGGAAGCATCCGCTTCAGTACCCGGTCCTTGAGCGCATAATGGTGATAGAGCGCTGATCCGGCATGAAGCGCGGCGATGCCGACGATCGCCCAGCCGTTCCATTCGTGCAGCTCGCGCAATTGGTGCCGGAGCGGCCGGCCCATTTCGCCGATCAACGGCGGGATGCCGGCGCCGAAGAATTCCATCGGCCGTCCCGCTCCCCAGCGGAACGCAAAGCCGAGCGCAGCTTCGGCAAGCAGTAACAGGTAGAGCAGGTAATGGGTCGCCTTGGAGGCGACGCGCACCCACCCGGCGTGGAGCGCCGGCACCTGATGCCCCGGGGTCAGCCGCCATGCCAATCGTGCGACGATAACCAGCGTCAGCAGCACGCCGAACGACATGTGCGTATCTTCCATCAACCGGGGAATCGGCTTGGCGAACCAGTCCCAGGTCTGCGCCAGCGCGAAGTTGGCGACCACCAGCAGCGCGGTCGCCCAATGCAGCGCGATCGCCACCCCGTCATAATTGGTGCCGTCATCGCCGGCGACGATCCGCGTTGCAGTGTCGAATGCGGTTGTGTTCATCGATGGTCCTTCGTGGCGATGTCGGCGTGCAACGCGCCGATATCGGACAGTATCGCGCGGTTGAAGCCGCATATTTGAAGACGGTCGGAGAATGCGCCAAGGGAGGCGGATGAAGATCCTGCTGTTTGCAGCGCTGTTGGTCGCGGCTCCGCTTGCTGCCGAGACTCACGTCCAGCCGGCGGTCCAGCCGGGCGGCGACATTCCTCCCATATTCCACCCGACCAACGTTCAGCCGATCCCCAAGGGCGGCGACATCCCGCCGCATTTCGCCGCGCCCCGGGGCGAGTTCCAGTACGTCCGCCGCACCGCGATGATCCCGATGCGCGACGGGGTGAAGCTCTACGCCGTGCTGATCATCCCCAAGGCCCGCGGCAAATATCCGATCATGCTCGACCGCACCCCTTATTCGGCCGACAGCGCAACCAGCCATGGCTTCGGCCCGCTGCCCGAGAATATCCTCTCGCCCTTGTTCTCCGAGCTGGTTCGCGCCGGCTACATCGTCGCCTTCGAGGACGTGCGCGGAAAGTACGGCTCGCAGGGCGATTATGTGATGAACCGCCCGGTTCGCGGACCCCTCAACCCGACCGCGGTCGACCATTCGACCGACGCCTGGGACACCATCGACTGGCTGGTGAGGAATGTCCCCGAGTCCAACGGCCGGGTCGGTTCGATCGGCACCAGCTACGACGGCTTCACCGCGCTGATGACCCTGGTCAATCCGCACCCGGCGCTCAAGGCGAGCGTCCCGATCAACCCGATGGTCGACGTGTGGAAGGGCGACGATTGGTTCCACAACGGCGCCTTCCGCCAGGAGATGATCAGCTACGTCTATGGCCAGACCGCGACCAAGAAGTCCGACGAGGATTGGTTCAGCAGCGGCTATGACGATTATTCGACCTACCTGCGCTACGGCTCCGCCGGCGCCTACGGCAAGGCGATGGGGATGGAGCAGCTGCCATTCTGGGACCGGCTGGTCGAGCATCCGGCCTATGACGAATATTGGCAGGACCAGGCGGTCGACCGGATCCTCGCCGCAAAGCCGCTGACGGTGCCCACGCTCATCGTCGGCAGCGAATGGGACCAGGAGGACATTTACGGCGCGCCGGCGGTGTTCAATGCGGTCAAGCGCGGCGACGGCGGCAACGCCCATCTCGTGCTCGGCCCGTGGCACCACGGCCAGGCCAACAGCACCGCCTTCGCGCTCGGCCCGTTCGACTGGGGGTCGGACACCGCCAAGACCTTCCGCTCGACCGTGATGATCCCGTTCCTCAACCAATATCTGAAGGATGGCCCCGCCGCCGACGTCGCGCGGGTCACCGCGTTCGAGGTCGGCAGCAATAGCTGGAAGCGCCTGGCCGACTGGCCGCAGGCCTGCGCAAGCGGCTGCCCGGCCAACCTCACCCCGCTCTACCTCGCGCCGGCGGGCAAGGTCAGCTTCGAAGCGCCGGCAGCGCGCGGCTCCGACAGCTACGTGTCCGACCCGGCCCGCCCGGTCACCTACCGCGCCCGGCCCAACCTCTCGCCGTGGGCGACCGGCTCGACCTGGCGCCAGTGGCTGGTCGACGACCAGCGCTTCGCCGAGGCCCGCCCCGACGTGCTGACCTATTCGAGCGCGCCGCTGACCGAGCCGCTGCGGCTCGCCGGCACGCCCCTCGTCCACCTCGTCGCCGCGACCAGCGGCACCGACAGCGACTGGGTGGTGAAATTGATCGACGTTTATCCCGACCAGGTCCCGCACAAGCCCGAGCTCGGCGGCTACCAGCTGGCGATCGCGATGGACGTGATCCGCGGCCGCTACCGCACCGACCCGGCGCACCCGGCACCGCTCACCCCCAACGCCCCGCTGCCTTATGAATTCGCGCTGCCCACCGTCGATTATGTGGTCGAGCCCGGCCACCGCCTGATGGTCCAGGTCCAGTCGAGCTGGTTCCCGCTGTACGACCGCAACCCGCAGACCTTCGTCCCCAACATCTTCTTCGCGCGGCCCGAGGATTATCGCCCGGCGACCCAGCGCGTGTTCACCGGCGCGGATGGCTCGTGGATAGGATTGCCTGTCGTTCGGTGAACCGTTCCCCGGCGCAGGCCGGGGTCCAGGCGGCGAAGCCGGATCATTCGTTGCCGAGCCCTTGCGGGCTCCTGGGCCCCGGCCTGCGCCGGGGTACAGCGTCAGGAATTGGCAGGAGTGGAGGGACTCGAACCCACGGCCCTCGGTTTTGGAGACCGATGCTC
>JAZJZB010000060.1:0-27197 GCA_040390085.1 Pseudomonadota bacterium
GTTCCGCACCGACAAGTATTTCGGCTTCGCGGTTCCGACCGCGCTGGTCAGCCGCCCGACCGAGCCCAGCAGCTGCGAGCCGATATTGCCCGGCCCCTTGGGAACCAGCCCGAGGCTGGCGGAAAATTCCATCACCCGGTTGAACTGGGCGGTGACGACCAGCCGCAGCGCTTCGGCCTGGGCGGCGATGGTCGTGCCGGCGAACCAGAACACCCAGCCGACGAAGCCGAAGCCGAGGATCAGCACGATCATCAGGCGCCAGCCTCGCCGGACTGGAAGATAGCGGCCGAGCAGCCGGACTCCGCCGTCGAGGAACACTGCGAAAATGGCGCCGCCGACGATCAGCAGCAGCGGCTGGGCAAGCACGATCAGGCCGACGATGGCCAGCGCCATGCCGAGCCACACCGCGGCCTTGGCGATCTCGCGGCGGACGAAGGGATCGCGGAACTCCGCCGGACCTGGCCGCTCGATATGCGGCTCGACGGTCGGCGGCTTGCGCGCCATCAGCTGTTCCTTAGCGACCTTCCGGCGCGGCCGGAGCGAAGCGCCTCGAACCAGGTCAGCGGATTGTACCAGACCGTCGAGCCGTCGAGCGAGAAAGTGATGAATTCAGCGCGGCCGCCGATATTCTCCCACGGCACCGGGCCGCCGAGGCCGCCCTGCCATTCGGCAACGCGGCTGTCGGCGCTGTCGTCGCGGTTGTCGCCCATCAGCCAGACGTGGCCGGCCGGAACGGTGATCGGGCCGAAATTGTCCTCGCTCGAGCGGCCGAGCTCGACCGTCTCGTAGGTCCGGCCGTTGGGGAGCGTCTCGCGGACGACCGGCACGCGGCAATAGGCTTTGCCGTCGCGGGCCCGGACCCGGAAATCGTAAAGCGCGGGATCGCGGTCGGAGCCGCAGGGCGAGTTGACGTCGACCGGGATCATGTCCGGGGCCTCGGCCTGGCGCTTCACCAGCTGGCCGTTGATGATCAGCGTTCCGTCGACCATCCGCAGCGTGTCGCCGGGCAGGCCGATCACCCGCTTGATGTAATCGGTGCGGGTGCCGGGCGGAGTGACGATGACGATGTCGCCGCGCTTGGGCAGGCTGCCGAACAGCCGGCCCTTTGTCGGCGGGAGGACGTGGAAGCTCGGGCTGACCCACGACCAGCCGTAGGGATATTTGCTGACGACCAGGCGGTCGCCGGTGAGCAGCCCGGGCATCATCGATTCGGACGGGATGTAGAACGGCTTGGCGATGAAGCTGTGGAAGGCGAGCACCGCCAGCAGCACCCACAGCAGGCCCTTGATCTCGCGCCACAGCGCGGAGCCCTTGCTGTCCTTTTGGACCACCGGTGCGGCGGGTGCTTCGGGGGTCGCCTCGGGAACGGTATCGCTCAACAGGTCACTGCTCCAGCTTGCGGGCGGTCAGGATGACGAAGGCCTGGGCCCAGGGGTGGTCGTCGGTCATCGTCAAGTGAATGTCGATTGCGTGGCCTTCCGGCGCAAGTGCGTCAAGCCGCGCTCGCGCCCCGCCGGTCAGCTGTAGGGTCGGCGCCCCTGACGGCAGATTAACGACGCCGATGTCCTTCATGAACACGCCGCGCTTGAAGCCGGTGCCGACCGCCTTGGAGAACGCTTCCTTGGCGGCGAAGCGCTTGGCGAGCGTGCCGGCTTTGGTGTGCGGGCGCGATGCGGCTTTCTTGCGCTCGGTCTCGGTGAAGACGCGCTGCAAGAACTTGTCGCCCCAGCGGTCGAGCGAATTCTGGATCCGCTCGATGTTGCACAGGTCGGAGCCGATGCCGACGATCATGACGGCCCCAACAGGGCGTCACCCCGGACTTGATCCGGGGTCCCGCTATTTTCTCTACAAAGGAAGCGGGATCCCCGCTTTCGCGGGGATGACGACATGAGGGCCGTCACCGCGCTTCATCCATCAGCGCGCGCATTCGGCGGACGCTGCAGTCGAGGCCGGTGAAAATTGCTTCGCCGATCAGGAAATGGCCGATGTTGAGCTCGGCGAGCTGGGGAATGGCGGCGACGGGCACGACATTGTCGAAGGTCAGGCCGTGGCCGGCGTGCGGCTCGATTCCGTTCTTGGCGGCGAGCGCAGCGCAGTCGCTGATCCGCTTGAGCTCGGTCGATCGCCCGTCGCCTTGTGCATGGGCGTAGCGCCCGGTGTGGAATTCGACGACCGGGGCGCCGAGGCGCAAGGCGGCGTCGACCTGGCGCTCGGTCGGCTCGATGAACAGGCTGACGCGGATGCCGGCGGCGCCGAGCCGATCGACGAAGGTGGCCAGGTGATCGTGCTGGCCGGCGGCGTCGAGGCCGCCTTCGGTGGTGCGCTCCTCGCGCCGCTCGGGGACGATGCAGGCGGCGTTGGGTTTATGCCTGAGCGCGATTTCGAGCATCTCCTCGGTCGCCGCCATTTCGAGGTTCAGCGGAAGGTCGATCTCGGCCATCAGCCGGTCGATGTCGGTGTCGGTGATGTGGCGGCGGTCCTCGCGCAGGTGGGCGGTGATCCCGTCGGCGCCAGCCTGCGCGGCCATGACCGCCGCGCGCACGGGATCGGGATGTGCCCCGCCGCGCGCATTCCGGATGGTCGCGACATGGTCGATATTGACGCCCAGTCTGAGCATTTTGGGGCGGAGACGTGCGGTCAAGCTGCCGCGCGGCTGCCGGGCTTGATCGCCGGGATCGCCGCGAGCTCGGGCGGGACCGCGTCGGCGGCGTAGGTCGGGACGTCGATCCGGATCAGCGGGACGAACGGCACGCCAAGGTCGGCGGTTCCGCCGGATCGGTCGACCAGCGCGGCTTCGGCGATGACGGTCGCGCCGGCGGCGCGAACCGCCGCGATCGCTTCGCGCGACGAAAGGCCGGTGGTCACCACGTCCTCGACCATCAGCACGCGCGCGCCGGGATCGAGCCGGAAGCCGCGGCGAAGCTCGAAGGTGCCCTGCGGCCGCTCGAGGAACATCGCCGGCTTGCCCAAAGCGCGGCCCATTTCGTGGCCGATGATCACGCCGCCCATCGCCGGGGAGACGACCGCATCGATCTGGCCGCGAATCTCGGCGGGAATTTTGGCGGCGAGCGCGCGCGCCAGCCGTTCGGCGCGGGCCCCGTCCATCAGCACCCGCGCGCATTGCAGGTAGCGCGGGCTGCGCAGGCCCGAGGACAGGATGAAATGGCCTTCGAGCAGCGCATCGGCGGCGCGGAACTCGGCGAGGATGTCGTCTTCGGTCATGGGCTGCACCGGCCATTAGGCCGCGCGCGACGGGCCTTCAACACCTCGCTGGATTACAAGTCGGAGAGGGTGCTTGAGGGACCGGAAACCCACGCCTATAGAGGCCCGCAAAACAGGGGTGCGGGCTCTCGCGCTTCCAGTCCCAATGCATTGTTCCGGGGTGAAGATGAGACTGATTGGATGGGCGATCGCCTTGGCCGCGGCCGGGCTTACACCTGCAGCGGCGAGCGCCCAGGCGCCGGCGACGAATGCTGCCGCAACGGCGACGACCACGACCCCGCCCGCCGGCACCGCCCAGGACGCGGGCAAGCCCGACGCCGCCCAGCCGGCGGTCGTCTACGGCAGCGTCGGACACATGATCCCGACCCCGGGCGTTGGCGAGCCCGACGGCCGCAAGGGCATCCAGCTGCAGGTCACTCCGATCGGCGAGGAAGCCGCGGCGTTCCACAACAACTGGCTGCTGCCGCTGTGCCTGGTGATCAGCGTGTTCGTGCTCGCACTGCTGGTCGTCGCGCTTGTCCGGTTCCGCCGCGGGGCCAACCCGGTGCCGTCGCGCAATTCGCACAATACGCTGATCGAGGTCGTCTGGACGCTGCTTCCAGTCCTGATCCTGGTCGCGATCGCAATCCCGTCGATCCGGCTGCTGCGCCACCAATATTCGCCGCCGCCGGCCGACCTGACGATCAAGGTCACCGGCCACCAATGGTATTGGAGCTACGAATATCCCGACAATGGCGTGACCTTCGATAGCTACATGCTGAAGGAAGCGAGCGACCCGACGCGGCAGGCCAACCAGCGCGCGCGGACCGACAATGACGGGCCGCCGCTGCTCGCGGTCGACGAGCGCATCGTCATCCCGCAGGGCAAGGTGGTGAAGTTCATCATCACCGCCGACGACGTGATCCACAGCTTCGCGGTCCCCGCCTTCTGGATCAAGCAGGACGCCAACCCCGGCCAGCTCCACGAGACGTGGGTCAAGGTTGACCGCCCGGGCGTCTATTTCGGCCAATGCTCCGAGCTGTGCGGCGCGCGCCACGGCTTCATGCCGATCGCGGTCGAGGTCGTTCCGCAAGCGCAGTTCGCACAGTGGCTCGGCGAGAAGGGCGGCCACGTGAAGGGCGCCGCCCCGGCCGCTGCCGCCGCGACGCCCGCAGCCGCGACGCCTACCACTGCAGTCCAACAGCCCGCGACCAACCAGGCCGCGACCGCGCAGAATTAGAGCGAAGAGAAAAGTAGATGAGCACCACCGCCGACGCCCTGCACCTGAAGCCGCACGAGGCCCATGACGCGCACGGCGCGGACCACAAGCCGGGCTTCTTCACCCGCTGGTTCATGTCCACCAACCACAAGGACATCGGCACGCTGTACCTGATCTTCGCGATCGTCGCCGGCGTGATCGGCGGCGGGATCTCGGGGATCATGCGGTGGGAACTGATGGAGCCCGGCATCCAGGTCCTCAACCGCGCCTGGCCGCTCGGCGCCGGGACCGCTAACTTCGACGAATGGACCCACCACTGGAACGTGCTGATCACCGCGCACGGGCTGATCATGGTCTTCTTCATGGTCATGCCGGCGATGATCGGCGGGTTCGGCAACTGGTTCGTCCCGCTGATGATCGGCGCGCCCGACATGGCCTTCCCGCGGATGAACAACATCAGCTTCTGGCTGCTGATCCCGGCCTTCGCCCTGCTGCTGGGCTCGACCTTCGTTTCGGGCGGCACCGGGCTCGGCGCCGGCACCGGCTGGACGGTCTATGCGCCGCTTTCGACTTCGGGCTCGGCGGGTCCGGCGGTCGATATGGCGATCTTCTCGCTCCACCTTGCGGGCGCCAGCTCGATCCTCGGCGCGATCAACTTCATCACCACCATCTTCAACATGCGCGCGCCGGGCATGACCCTGCACAAGATGCCGCTGTTCGTGTGGTCGATCCTGGTCACCGCCTTCCTGCTGCTGCTCGCGCTCCCGGTGCTTGCCGGGGCGATCACGATGCTGCTGACCGACCGCAATTTCGGGACCACCTTCTTCGATGCCAGCGGAGGCGGCAACGTCGTCCTGTTCCAGCATCTGTTCTGGTTCTTCGGCCACCCCGAGGTCTACATCATGATCCTGCCCGGCTTCGGAATGGTCAGCCAGATCGTCGCCACGTTCAGCCGCAAGCCGGTGTTCGGCTATCTCGGCATGGCCTATGCGATGGTCGCCATCGGCGTGATCGGCTTCGTCGTCTGGGCGCACCACATGTTCACCACCGGCATGAGCGTCGACGAGAAGATGTACTTCACCGCCGCGACGATGATCATCGCGGTCCCGACCGGCGTGAAGATCTTCAGCTGGATCGCGACCATGTGGGGCGGCTCGATCACCTTCGAGACGCCGATGCTGTGGGCGATCGGCTTCATCTTCCTGTTCACCGTCGGCGGCGTGACCGGGGTCGTGCTCGCCAACGGCGGCGTCGATAATTACATGCACGACACCTACTACGTGGTCGCCCACTTCCACTACGTGCTGAGCCTCGGCGCGGTGTTCGCGATCTTCGGCGGCTTCTATTACTGGTTCCCGAAGATGAGCGGCAAAATGTACAACGAGCTGCTCGGCAAGATTCACTTCTTCCTGATGTTCATCGGCGTGAACGTGGTGTTCTTCCCGATGCACTTCCTCGGCCTCGACGGGATGCCGCGGCGAATCCCCGACTACACGCCGGCGTTCACCGAATGGAACCAGGTCGCGACCTACGGCTATATGATCACCATCGCCGGTGTCGCGGTGTTCTTCGTCAACATCTTCTGGTCGCTCGCCGCAGGCAAGAAGGCGCCGAACAACCCGTGGGGCGAAGGCGCGACGACGCTCGAGTGGACGCTGCCGAGCCCGCCGCCGTTCCACCAATATTCGACGCTGCCGCGGATCGATTGAGCTTGAGGCACCGAGACTAAGCGCCGCTTTGCGAAAGCGAAGCGGCGCTTAGGCGAAGAGTTGCCGAAAGCCGGATGGCCTGCGCGCTTCTGCGCGACAGGACCGACGGCGCGGATTTACTCCGCGCCGGCGTGGGCTTCCCTCGCGGCATCGAGCCGCTCTGGAAGCACCCACCCCCGTTCCCCTCCCTTGCAGGGAGGGGGGAGTTGGTTACTTCACGCGTTCCGCCTTGATGATCTTGACCGGGGGGTCGAGGAACTGGCCCTTCATCACGCCTTCGCCCTTGTTGGGGTCGGCCGGGGACGCGAATATCTTCTTCACGACGTCCATGCCTTCGACGACATGGCCGAAGGCGGCGAAGCCGTCGGGGTCGCCGCCGGGCGCGCCGGCATCGAAGCCGGGCGTGTCGGACAGCAGGATGAAGAAGTCGGCGGTCGCCGTTCCCGGCGCCAGCCGCGCCATCGACACCGCCCCGGCGACATTGTGGATGCCGGTCTTGCTGGTCGGTTCGTGCGCGATGGGTGGGTAGAGTTTGCGCGCGTCGCTGCGGATTCCGGCCTGGATGAGGCCGCCGTCACCCATGCGCATCGCGCGGTAAAAGGTCTCGCCGTCGAAGCGATGGGTGTCGACATAATGGAGGAAGTTGGCGGTGGTGACCGGCGCGCGCGTCTTGTCGAGCGCGATCACGATCCGGCCGGCGCTGGTCTGGATGGCGACCGGCACCTCCTCCGTCGCAGCGGGCGTCTGGGCGAGTGCGGGTGTTGCGCAAAGAGCAAGCGAAGCGATGAGGAATCGATGTTTCATGGCGACCCATTAGCAAAGTGTGATGAACCCTCGCTAGCTGAGGCTTTTCCTGTTGGGGCCAAGTCCTTATAGGCCCCGCATATGCCCACTTTGGCGACGACGACTCCAGCCGCGCTGCCGGCCGACTGGCGCGATATTCTCGCGCTGACCAAGCCGCGCGTGATGAGCCTGGTGGTGTTCACCGGCCTCGCCGGGATGCTCGCCGCGCCGAGCCTTCCGCCGCTGGTGATCGGCTTCACCGCGATCCTGTGCATCGCGCTTGGCGCCGGCGCGTGCGGGGCGCTCAACCAATGGTATGAGGCCGACATCGACGCCAAGATGCGGCGGACCGCCAAGCGCCCGCTTCCGGCCGGGCGGATGGAGCGGCAGTCGGCGCTGCACTTCGGGGTCGGGCTGGCGGTCTTCTCGGTGCTGCTGATGGGACTTGCCGCCAACTGGCTGGCGGCCGTGCTGCTCGCGGTTTCGATCCTGTTCTACGTGCTGGTCTACACCGTGTGGCTGAAGCCGCGGACAGCGCAGAACATCGTCATCGGCGGCGCTGCCGGCGCCTTTCCGCCGCTAATCGGCTGGGTCGCTGCCACCGGCCACGTCGCCGCGCTGCCGCTGCTGCTGTTCGCCATCATCTTCCTGTGGACTCCGCCGCATTTCTGGGCGCTGTCGCTGTTCGTCCGCTCCGATTATGCCGCCGCCGGGATCCCGATGATGCCGGTGGTCGCCGGCAGCCAGAGCACGCGCAAGCAGATCTTCCTTTATACGCTGCCGATGGCCGCGGCGGCCATCGCGCCGTGGCCGCTCGGCCTTGCCGGCGCGGTCTATGGCGTCTGCGCGCTGGTGCTGAACTTCGTCTTCCTGGTGCTCGCCGCGCGGGTGTTCGCAAACGGCACCAGCGATCCCAAGCAGATGGAGCCGGAAAAGCATTTGTTCGGCTTCTCGGTCTTCTATTTGTTCGCCTTGTTCGCGGTGCTCGTCGCCGACCGGTTCCTGGCATGGTGAAGCCGGAGGAGGAGATCATCCGCGTCCGGCAGCGCGAGCGGGCACGGATCATGGCCTGGCTGCTTGGCGGCTTCGTCATCCTGATGTTCCTGATCACCATCGCCAAGACTGGAATGAACTGGTGAGCGCGCAATCGAAGGGGACCAAGCGGACCGCGACGATCCTGTCGGTGATCGTCGCTGCAATGGTCGGCCTCGCCTTCGCTTCGGCGCCGCTCTACCGCGCCTTTTGCGAGGCGACCGGCTTCGGCGGAACGCCGCTGCGCGCCGACAAGGCGCCGGGCGCAGTCGCCGGCCAGGTCACCGTCCGGTTCGACGCCAACACGCATCCCGGACTGCCGTGGCGCTTCGAGCCGGAGCAGACCACGGTCGCGATCCAGCCTGGTGCGCAGACCAAGATATTCTACCGCGCGCAGAACCTGTCGGCGCGGCCGTGGACCGGCCAGGCGGCCTACAACGTGTCGCCCGACCAGGCGGGCAAATATTTCAA
Source organism: Pseudomonadota bacterium (assembly GCA_040390085.1). GTDB lineage: Bacteria > Pseudomonadota > Alphaproteobacteria > Sphingomonadales > Sphingomonadaceae > Sphingomicrobium. The sequence goes on from JAZJZB010000060.1 coordinate 8,416, forward strand.
GAAGATCCAGTGCTTCTGCTTCACCGAGCAGACGCTCAAGGCCGGCCAGAAGGTCGACATGCCGGTGGTGTTCTTCGTCGATCCCAAGATCAAGCAGGACCCCGACACGCGCGACATCGACGAGATCACCTTGAGCTACACATTTTATCCGGTGGAAACCGGAACTGCGGCCCGCTAGAGGCCAATCCAAGAAACGAGGGAAGCTGCACGATCATGGCCGCGACGAAGAACCACGATTACCATCTCGTAGATCCCGATCCGTGGCCAATCATCGGAGCGGTTTGCGGCGGCCTCCTGTTCAGCGGAGCAGTGATGTGGTTCCACGCCAACCGCTTCGGCGTGCCGGTGATGGTGCTCGGATTGCTCGGCGTGATCGTCACCATGATCAGCTGGTGGAAGAACACCATCGACGAGGCGCATACGGGCTACCACACGCCGGTCGTCCAGCTTCACCTGCGCTACGGGATGATCCTGTTCATCGCTTCCGAAGTGATGTTCTTCCTTGCCTGGTTCTGGGCGTTTTTCGACAGCTCGATCTTCCCGAGCGCGGTCGACGCGGTCGGCGGAGTGTGGCCGCCCAAGGGCGTCGAGGTCCTCAATCCGTGGGGCTTCCCGCTGCTCAACACCTTGATCCTGCTGTGCTCCGGAACGACGGTCACCTGGGCGCACCATTCGCTGATCCACGGCGACCGCGCCGGGCTGAAGCTCGGGCTGCTGCTGACGATCCTGCTCGGCCTGACCTTCACCGGCGTGCAGGGCTATGAATATGCCCACGCGCCGTTCGCCTTCAAAGGCAATATCTACGGCGCCACCTTCTTCATGGCGACCGGCTTCCACGGCTTCCACGTCATCGTCGGGACCATCTTCCTGACTGTCTGCCTGATCCGCGCCAACAAGGGCGACTTCACGCCGAAGCAGCATTTCGGGTTCGAGGCAGCCGCCTGGTACTGGCATTTCGTCGACGTCGTGTGGCTGTTCCTGTTCACCTCGATCTACGTGTGGGGCGGCTGGGGCGCGCCGGTCCACGGCTGATGCCGCGGTGACCGAGCCTGCGCCGCTCGGCATCGCCATCCGCGGTGATCCATCCAGCGCGCTCAGACGCGCGCTTACTGGATCATGCCCGCATTGCGGGGCGCACTCCCTGTTCAAAAGCTGGGTCGGGTTCGCGCCCAAGTGCGCGGGCTGCGGGCTCGATTTCTCGAGCTTCAATGTCGGCGACGGGCCGGCCGCGTTCCTGATCCTGATCGTCGGAGCGATCGTCGTGGCGGCCGCGCTGGTGGTCGACGCCAGGTTCGAGCCGCCGTGGTGGGTTCACCTGGTGTGGGTCCCGGTGGCGACGGCCCTGACGATCGGCGGGCTGAGGCTGGCCAAGGCATGGCTGCTCGCCAGGGACTATCAGCATTGCGCGTGTGAAGGGCGCATCGCCAAATGATTCGCCGGCTGCCGATCCTGCCAACCATCGTCGTGCTTGCCGCGGTCGCTGCGATGATCTCGCTCGGCGTGTGGCAGCTGCACCGCGCCCAGTGGAAGGCGGCGCTGCTCGCCAAATATGCGCAGGCCGAGAAGCTGCCTCCGATCACATTCCCGACAGTGCCGCTGCGCGATGACCAGCTGCCGCTCTTCCGCCATGCGACCGGCCTGTGCCAGAAGATCGTCGGCGGCCGCGCCCAGGCCGGCGAAAATGCCGGCGGCGAGCCCGGCTATGTCCAGATCGTCGATTGCGCGACCGGCGCCGAAGGGCCGGGCATGAGCGTCGAGCTCGGCTGGTCAAAGAATCCCAATGCGAAGGCGAACTGGGCCGGCGGGCTGGTCAGCGGGATCATCGCGCCGGACCGCCGCAGCCGAATGCGGCTGGTCGCTGCGTCCGCTCCGCCGGGGCTCGAGCCAAGCGCTCCGCCGAGCCTCTCAACCATTCCCAACAACCACCGATCCTACGCCGCGCAATGGTTCGCCTTCGCCGCGATCGCCTTGCTGATTTACGGCCTCGCGCTGCGCAAGCGGCTGAGGGAGGAGCCCGCGCAATGATGGAGCTCACCACGCTGGGCAACGGACTGCGGGTCGCGAGCCGGCCGATGCGCAGCGTCGAGACCATCGCCGTCGGCCTCTACGCAGCCACCGGCTCGCGCCACGAGCCGGAGCGGTTGAACGGAATCGCCCATCTGTTCGAGCATATGGTGTTCAAGGGCGCCGGCGGCCGCTCGGCGCGCGAGATCAGCGAGCTGGTCGAGGATGTCGGCGGCGACCTCAACGCCTCGACCGACCGCGAGATGACCGCGTTCTACGCGAGCCTGCTTGCGCCCGATCTCGCGCTCGGCGTCCGGCTGCTCGCCGATCTCGTGCGGCGCCCGCATTTCGACGCGAAGCACCTCGAGCTCGAAAAGAAGGTGGTGCTCCAGGAGCTGGCCGAAGCCCGTGACACCGCGTCCGACATCTTGTTCGATTACCTGCAGGAGGCCGCGTTTCCCGGCCAGCCGCTGGGCCGCTCGGTGCTCGGCAGCGAAGACAGCATCCGATCGATCGAGGTCGACGACCTCCACGGCTGGCTGAACGGGCAATATGCCCCTGCGGGCCTGCTGCTGGTCGCCGCCGGCAAGCTCGAGCATCAGCAGTTGGTCGAGCTTGCCGAGGAGACGTTGGGCGACATGAAGTCGTCGCCGCGCGCGACGCCGCCGGCGGCGAGGTTCGTCGGCGGCCGGCACTTCGAGCGGCGCAAGAGCGATCAGGCGCACATCGCGATCGCAATGCCAGCCCCCGAATATGGCGCGCCGGACGCTTATGCCTCGCAGCTGTTCGCCGACGTCGTCGGGGTCGGCTCGTCGTCGCGCCTGTTCCAGGAGCTGCGCGAGGAGCGGGGCCTGGCTTATTCGGTCTCGGCCGGTGCGCAGAATTTCACCGATGCCGGCATGTTCTGGACCTATGCAGCGGTCGACCGGGCCGACGCGAGCCTGGCCCATGGCGAGATCGAGCGGATCCTCGCCGAGGCCGCGAGCGGGCTCAACCAGCGCGACCTCGAGCGCGCGCGGGCACTGGCCAAGGCGGGGATGATGATGAGCCTCGAAAGCTGCTGGGGCCAGGCGAGCTACCTCGCCACCCGGCTGCTGCGCGACGGCCGGCTGGTCGAGCCGCACGAGATCGTCGAGCGCCTCGACGCGGTGTCGCTGGACGCGGTGCGGGCGGTTGGGACGCTTATGCTCGCTGGGCCGCGCGCGGTGGCCAGCGTCGGCGCGAAGTTCGCGCTCGCCGCATGAGCGATCTCAAGACGATCATTGCCGAGCCGTGGGCCGATTGGGGCCTGATCGACTGCGGCAACGGCCAGAAGCTCGAGCGCTACGGCGACATCAAGGTCGTGCGGCCGGAGCCGCAGGCGATGTGGGCGCCGGCGCTCGACGATTGGGATCCCGACGCGACCTTCGTGCCGGGCTCGGACGAGGAAGGGGGCGGACGCTGGGTGCAGCACCGGCCGGTCCCGCAGTTATGGGAGTTGTCGAGGGGCGCGGTCCGCTTCCATGCGTCGCTGACTCCGTTCCGCCACCTCGGCTTCTTTCCCGACATGGCGCCGCAATGGGACTGGATGCGGGAGCGCGCTTCGGACGGGGAGGTGCTCAACCTGTTCGGTTACACCGGCGTCGGGACCTTGCTGCTGAGCGAGGCTGGCGCCCGGATGGTCCATGTCGACGCGTCAAAGAAGTCGGTCGAGCAGGGCAAGGACAATGCACGGCTGTCGGGCCTCGCCGATCGCCCGATCCGCTGGATGGTCGACGATGCCAGCAAGTTCACCGCGCGGGAGGTCCGGCGCGAGCGGCGCTACGACGGGATATTGCTCGATCCGCCCAAGTTCGGCCGCGGGCCGACGGGGGAGGTGTGGCGGCTCGAGGAGAATCTCGCGCCATTGCTGGCCGATTGCCGGCGATTGCTCGATGCGAACAGCCGCTTCCTGGTGCTGACGGTTTACGCGGTTCGGATGTCGGCGCTGGCGATCGGGGAATTGGTCAAGCAGACGCTGGCTGATCTGGGCGGCAGCGTCGAGCTTGGCGAGATGGCGGTGCGCGAGGAGGCGCGCGGGTTGCTCCTGCCGACCGCGATCTTCGCGCGCTGGTCACCGAAATGATCGCTTTGAGGGGCTGCCGCCCGGCAGTCCCAGTCGCGCTCAGGTCCTGGCCGCCCTGATCGCGGCGCCGGTCACGAACGGCGCGCCCGCCAGGAGCAGGATCGACACCGCGGACTCGAGCGCCAGCGGCTGGTTGCCGCCACCGCCGCAAAAGGCCGCAGCGAAGATCAGCAACGGGACCGCTAGCGGAAGCATCAGCAGCCCGGCGATCGCTCCGGCGCGCGGCAGGCCGGCGGTCAGCGCTGCGACCGCCACCGCGAGCGCGGCGAGGCCGGGGGTGCCGATCGCGATCGAAATCAGCACCCGCCCAAGCGCCTGCTGGTCGATGTGCAGCAGGGCCGCGACCGGGAAGGCGGCGATGAACAGCAGGGGCCCGAAGGTCAGCCAGTGGGCGGCGATCTTGGCCACCGCGATCGCTTCTTCCGCAAGGCCGTGAAGCGCGAGCTGGTCGAGCACGCCATCGGCGCGGTCAGGCTCGATCAGCCGCTCGATCGGCAGCAGCGCGGCGGTCAGCGCAGCGATCCACAAAGTGCCTGCGCCGATCCGCGCCAGCAGCCCGGCATCGGGCCCGACCGCGAACGGCACCAATGTCGCAACCAGCAGGAAGAATGCGATCGGCAGCCACGCGGCGCCGGTGAAGCCGCGGCGAACGTCGCGCGCGATCAGCGCCCCGATCATCGGCCGAGCTCCAGCATCCGCCACTCGCCGCCGAGCGGCTGGTGCGACGCCGCGAGCACGGCCCCACCGGATTTGAGATGGGTGTCGACCAGCCTGGCGAGGCGCTCGGCCCCGTCCGCGTCGAGCGCGTTGAGCGGTTCGTCCAGCAGCCACAGCGGCGCATTCGAGGCGGCAACGCGGGCCAGGCTCGCGCGCTTTAGCTGGCCGGAGGACAGCAGCCGAACTGGGACTTCGGCAAGCTGGCCGAGGCCCAGCGCATCCATCGCCGCCTTCACGCGCCCGCCCCAGAAACCGAGCGCCCGTCCGAGCGGGAGCTCGCGATCGAGCGCCGGATTGTCGTCGGCGAGCGCAAGCGCGGACCGCTGGACCCGCCCCGCCTGAGCGCGAAGCAGGCCGGCGGCGAGGCGGATCAGGCTCGACTTGCCGCTTCCGTTGGGCCCGGCCACCTGCACCGCTTCGCCGGCGTTCAGCGACAGGTCGACCGCTTCGAACAGCAGCCGTCCGCCGCGGCGTAGGGTCACGTCGTCGAAGCGCAGCAGGGCGCTCACTCAGCCTCGCGCTCGAGCGCGTGCATGTCGTCGTCGGAAAAGCCGAAATGATGCCCGACCTCGTGGATGACGATATGCGACACCAGCTGGTCGAGGCTGAAGCGGGTCGTTTGCCATTCGGCGAGGATCGGCCGGCTGTAGAGCGTGATCCGCTCGGGCAGCGTGCCCGACATTTGCGAGCTTTGCTGGTTGAGCGGAATGCCCTGGTAGAGGCCGCTAAGCTGCATCGGATGCCTGAGCCCGACGCTCCGCGCAGTCTCGGCGTCGGCGACCGGTTCGACCAGCAAGACGATCTCGCCGAGGCTCTCCCGAAACGGCGACGGCAGCCGGTCGAGCGTCCGCCGCGCGATCTCTTCGATGTCCGCGGGCGTCGGCAATCGGCCGGAAAGGCGCTCGGCGGGGGTCATCGCCCAAGGAACTAAGGGCGGCGCGCGCAACCGGCAACCTTGCCCCGATTGCCGACGCCGCTTAGATGCCCGCCTTCCAGCGATAGCGGAGCGGTGGCCGAGTGGTCGAAGGCGCTCGCCTGGAAAGTGAGTATACGGCAAAACCGTATCGAGGGTTCGAATCCCTCCCGCTCCGCCATTCGGCCAACCTTGGGTCCGTTTCGTTGACGTTCAGCTGCAATGGCTAGAAGGCCCCCAAGCCTGTGACGGGTTTGGAGGTTCATTATGGATTTCGGCCGTCGCTTGTTCATCGGTTTCGCCGGCGCGGGGGCTGCAAGCCTGCTGCTGTTCGGCCGCTCGGCCGGCACCGCGGCCACCCTGCATTTCCCGGTCAACCACACGTCCGCCGAGTGGCAGAGGCTGCTCGGCCCGCAGCGTTACCCAGTGCTCCGCGAAGCGGCAACCGAACCGCCATATACGAGCCCGCTGCTGACCGAGCACCGGAAGGGCGTGTTCGTGTGCGCGGCCTGCGCCAACCCGCTCTACAGCTCCGCGACCAAGTTCGACAGCCACACCGGCTGGCCGAGCTTCTGGCAGGTCCGACCGGGGGCCACGGTCAACCGCTCCGACAACAGCCTGATGATGGAGCGCACCGAAGTGCTGTGCGCGCGTTGCGGTGGGCATCTCGGCCATGTCTTCGAGGACGGGCCGAGGCCGACCGGCCTGCGCTATTGCATGAACGGGCTCGCGCTGAACTTCCGCGCGGCTTAGGCGACTATCCTGAGCTTCCCGCGCTTGCCGGGGGCCGCGTAGCAGACCACGCCGAGCTCGGCCTGGAGACGGGCGAGCTCGCGCTCCTTCGCCTCGCGGGCCTCCTCGGCGTATCGCCGCTCCAACTCGGCTTCTTCCTCGGTCTGGGGCCGGAAATAGCTGATCGTGATTCGGTGGCCGAAGATCTCGTCGCCTCGCAGCCGAAGCTCCGCGCCGGCTTCTTCCGGCAAAAGGTCACGAAGCTCGGTGAGTTTGTTGATCAAATCGTCGAGGGACACATGGTCCGCAATGTCGACGATCTCCTTGACGCGCCTGCTCATTCGGTTTCCCTCCCCGACCCCGGGGAATAAATACTGCGCGCCCGAATCCCGGCGCAACGACTATTGCGGGTTTATCCCCAGCGAAATTTCGTTCCTGTGAACGTTTTCGAATTCAGAGGTTCAGCAACATGGCCCGACAATCGACCCTGAAGCTCACGGCGGGCCGGCTGCACCTTGAGCTAAGTCCTTCTATTGGCGGCTCAATTTCGGCGTTCGCATGGTTCGATGGCGATGCTTGGCGCCCAATCATGCGCAAATGCCACAGTCCGCTGCAAAACGTGCTCGAGGCGTCGAGCTTTCCGCTGGTGCCCTACGTCAACCGCATCCGGGGCGGCCAATTCCGCTTCGGCGGCCGCGCCGTAACGCTGTCGGCCAACATGCCCGGCGACCCGAGCCCGCTGCACGGCCAGGGCTGGCTTGGCGCGTGGACGGTGGAGCAGGCGGACGAACGGCGCGCGGCCCTGCGCTTTCGTCACGAGGCGGGCGAATGGCCGTGGGCCTATGAAGCCGAGCAAGCGTTCGAGCTCGATGACGGCGGCCTCACCAGCCGCCTGAGCTGCCGCAACGCCGCCGACGAGCCAATGCCCTGCGGGCTCGGGCTTCACCCCTATTTCCCGTGCGGGCCGGCGACCAGGCTCGATACCGCGGTCACCGACGTGTGGACCGTCGATGCCGACGTCTTGCCGGTCGAGCGAATTCCGGCCGAGGGCCGCTACGACCTGAAGGACCGGCGGGTCTGCGGCCAGCACCTCGACAACGGCTTTGCAGGTTGGGGCGGCGAGTCGCGGTTGAGCGATCCCGACTGGCCGTACGAGCTGCGCCTGAGCGCGAGCGACGCCCGCTTCTTCCAGCTCTATTCGCCGGTCGAAGGGGGGATTTTCGTCGCCGAGCCGGTCACCCATGCCAATGCCGCGCTCAATGCGCCGGAGGAGCAATGGCCGGAGCTCGGAATGCGCGTCCTCGAACCGGGCGAGGCGATGAGCATCACCATGCGGCTGGACGTCATTCCGCGCTGAATTGTTCAGGTTGAAGCTTCGGAATTGCCCTTATATAGCCGCCGGCTCAGCGGAGACGTGGGTGAGTGGCTGAAACCAGCGGTTTGCTAAACCGCCGTACGGGGTATTCCCGTACCGAGGGTTCGAATCCCTCCGTCTCCGCCACCGGCTGATTCTCGATCAGCCCTCCTGACCCTCAGAATACCGCAGGTCATCTGGCGCGAAGGCCTGGCGCTGGTCAGCCATCGACGCTGCTCGGCAGTCCGGTCGAGATTGACGAGGGAATGCCGGCCACCGGCCTCAGCGCGCTCGCGATCGCCTTTGGCGACTTCAAGGACGGTTATCTGATCAACGATCGGATCGGCACTCGCATCTTCCGTGACCCCTACACCAACAAGCCGTTCGTAATGTTCTATGTGACGAAGCGTGTTGGCGGCTGGTTGCTCGATCCGAACGCGATCCGGGTGCTTCAGCTTCCGGCTGTATAACCGCCTAGCGGTTTGCAGGAGGCTCTTGCAGGGAGGGCAGTGTCATAGGCCCCCCCCTCCTTTTTGCGTCTCTCGACATGGCTCCGGCCACGCTGCATGTTGTTTCCCGTCAACTGGGGCGGGAGCCGTCGAGTGCCGGTCAGAGAGCTTGTAAACCGGGACTGGTTCAATCCTGATGTCGAGCTTCCGTATGAGCTGCGTTTGGCTGATTTCGAGATCGCCATGCAGGACGTGTATGACTTCTTCTTCGACGTGAACTCCATGTTCGATGCAAAGGGGCTTCCACGGCTTGAGGAAGTCCTGCGACCAGCGAATATGTCGGGCACCATCTCCGACATGATGACCGCGAGCATGGCAAGCCACTCCCGCGTTCTCTGTCAGAATAACTTTCACAACGGCCACCCCGATCTGATTGTCCGGGGACGCTATGAGCTGGACGCCATCCAAGCGGGCGAACATGGCGTTGAGATCAAGACAACCCGCAAGGCGGGCGGAGCAGTCGATACGCACGGCGCGCGGGACCAATGGCTGTGCGTGTTCGTCTATCAGATTGATGGCGAAACTGAGCCAGCCGCCAACCGGCGCGCCACCCGATTCACTGAGGTGTATATCGCCCATGTCACGCCTGACGATTTCCGTCGCAATAACCGGGGAGAGCTAGGCACTCGCACTGCTACGTTGCACCGCGAAGGGGTGCGGAAGCTGCGCGAACATTGGGTGTATCTAGCGCAGGATTGATCCGAGCTTCGGGATTGCCGTCGCCGCTAAGCGGACGAACTTGGGATCAGCCTCAACGCCGATGCTCTCATAGCCAACAGCGTTCGCGGCAGCGAGCGTTGACCCGGACCCGGCGAATGGATCCAGCACAATGCCCTCGCTTAGCGGCAGCGATCCGCGAACAAGCTGGCGCATGAAATCCTGCGGCTTGAGCGATGGGTGCGGTGCAATCGCGCGCTCTGCGGCCGAGGTGGGGCTGGACTTGATAACATCACCGAACGGCTGATGGTCAGACAGACGCCGAAAGCCTCCGGTTTTCCACTTGCGCAGATTGTCCTGCACCCGGCCTTCCAGCCGACGCCGGAGGACAACCCACGGCTCCCACTGCGAGCGCGGCATGACGCTTACATCAGGGAACTCCTCATGTGCGTTCTTCGGCCTGTCTCCGCCGCGCATGGTCATGGTCAGTCGCGCGATGCTTCCGCGTAGCTCCAGTCCCGCCTCGCTCATTGCGGACGCGACGACATGGTGGAGCAGCGGATTGGTCGCGACGATCACATTCCCACCGGGGACAATCGCGCGGGCGACCAGAGCGCCAAAGCGCTTGAAGAAAGCGTGAAGCTCCTTCCGATCCTCGTCAGTCATGATCGTGAACCGGGGCAGCGGCGATCGTTGGTGGCCGTCGAATGAGGGCGGGATGCGCCACACACCGCCTTGCCCGGCGCGGAGCTTCCGCAGCTCCTTCTTGCTGTATTCAGTCAGCCCGTATGGAGGGTCCGTGACGACCGCGTGGATTGAGGCTTCATCGCGAGCAGCGAGCCAATCGAAACAGTCTGCATGAAACAGCTTCGCCTTCTCATGCTCGACTGCCGGTTCCAGCCAAACGCGATGCACATTCTCGGTAGTCAGTCCAGTGACGAGCCGGTAGCGCCCCCACGCTGTCCGCTGGAAAACCTGCCCGACATTCTTGTTGAGATAGGAGCGGATCGAGGACGGCGGGACCGGCCCTAGCTGGACGGTGATGGCTTCGCTGATTTGCTTGATGGAGGCGTCGCCACTGACGGCCTCCATGTAGTTGATGATCGCGTCCCTGATCCTGCCTGGCGCTGCAATCATCTCGGTTCCCTTTGACTGCTTCCACGATTTTGACGTCCAGACGTCAAATGTCAAGTGTTCACCGTTCGTTCTTTTTCCGATTGATCCCGGAGGGGCCGATTGTCAAGCGCGCCGCCCTGGTCCAGATCGGGGTCCCGGTCCGTGCTGCCGAAAATCCGAGTGTGTGATTTCAGGTGCTTAGGAGAGAATTGGCGGCCTCCGTCTCCGCCAGTGCCCCTATCCCCTTTTTTCACATTCCAGATGACAAACGCCTGTGGATGCGGCTTAATTTTAAGGAAGCGGAAACCGAATCATTCGATTAAACTGTCGCTGACGGCCGGGGGGCCGTCTTGGACTAGCCACGGGCGGGGGGAGAAGTAGCCACCGGAGTAGCCACGTGAACATCCAAGCCCCGCGGGACTTTATCGATCGCCGTCAGCTCGTCAGCGCGCTTCGCGCGTTGCGCCGCGGCGACTTCAGCGTGCGCCTCCCCGAGGATGTCGACGGCGTCGACGGCGAAATCGCCGGCCTGTTCAACGAAGTCGTCACCCTCAACGAGGAAATGGCGCAGGAATTCGAGCGTCTGTCCAAGGTGGTCGGCAAGGAAGGCAAGATCACCCAGCGCGGGCGGGTGAAGAATGCCCGCGGCGGGTGGGAAACCGCGGTCCGCTCGGTCAACGAGCTCATCGAGGACATGGTCCAGCCAACCACCGAGGTGGCGCGGGTGATCGGCGCGGTCGCCAAGGGCGACCTGTCGCAATCCATGTCGGTCGAGATCGACGGCCGCCCGCTGCGCGGCGAGTTCCTGCGCATCGGCAAGGTCGTCAACACCATGGTCGAGCAGCTTGCGAGCTTCGCCTCGGAAGTGACCCGCGTCGCGCGCGAGGTCGGAACCGAGGGCAAGCTCGGCGGCCAGGCCAAGGTCAAGGGCGTCGCCGGCACGTGGAAGGACCTCACCGACAATGTCAACGCAATGGCCACCAACCTCACCGGCCAGGTCCGCAACATCGCCGAAGTGACCACCGCGGTCGCCCGCGGCGACTTGTCGAAGAAGATCACCGTCGAGGTGAAGGGCGAGATCCTCGAGCTCAAGAACACCATCAACGTGATGGTCGACCAGCTCAACGGCTTCGCCAACGAGGTGACGCGCGTCGCCCGCGAGGTCGGAACCGAAGGCAAGCTGGGCGGCCAGGCGCGCGTCGAAGGCGTCGCTGGAACCTGGAAAGACCTTACCGACAACGTCAATCTAATGGCCGAAAACCTCACCGGCCAGGTGCGCAACATCGCCGAGGTGACCACCGCCGTCGCCCGCGGCGACTTGTCGAAGAAGATCACCGTCGACGTGAAGGGTGAGATCCTCGAGCTCAAGAACACCATCAACACGATGGTCGACCAGCTCAACGGCTTCGCCAGCGAGGTCACGCGCGTCGCCCGCGAGGTCGGTACCGAGGGCAAGCTCGGCGGCCAGGCCGCGGTGCCTGGCGTCGCCGGCACCTGGGCCGACCTCACCGACAATGTGAACCTGATGGCCGCCAACCTGACCGGCCAGGTCCGCAACATCGCCGAAGTGACGACGGCCGTCGCCAAGGGCGACCTTTCCAAGAAGATCACGGTCGACGTGAAGGGCGAGATCCTCGAGCTCAAGGACACCATCAACACGATGGTCGATCAGCTCAACTCGTTCGCTTCGGAAGTCACGCGCGTCGCCCGCGAGGTCGGCTCGGAAGGCAAGCTCGGCGGGCAGGCGCAGGTCGAGGGCGTCGGCGGCACCTGGGCCGACCTAACCGACAATGTCAACCTGATGGCCGCGAACCTCACCGGCCAGGTCCGCAACATCGCGGAAGTCACCACCGCCGTCGCCCGCGGCGATCTTTCCAAGAAGATCACGGTCGACGTCCGCGGCGAGATCTTCGAGCTCAAGGACACCATCAACACGATGGTCGACCAGCTCAACGGCTTCGCGTCCGAAGTGACCCGCGTCGCGCGCGAGGTCGGAACCGAGGGTAAGCTCGGCGGCCAGGCGCAAGTCGAAGGCGTCGCCGGGACCTGGGCCGACCTCACCGACAGCGTGAACCTGATGGCCGGCAATTTGACCGGCCAGGTTCGCAACATCGCCGAGGTGACGACCGCCGTCGCGCGCGGCGACTTGTCGAAGAAGATCACCGTCGACGTGAAGGGCGAAATCCTCGAGCTCAAGAATACCATCAACGTCATGGTCGACCAGCTCAACGGCTTCGCCTCGGAGGTCACGCGCGTTGCCCGCGAGGTCGGCACCGAAGGCAAGCTCGGCGGACAGGCGCAGGTGCCTGGGGTCGGCGGCACGTGGAAGGATCTGACCGACAACGTCAACGCGATGGCCGCCAACCTGACCGGCCAGGTGCGCAACATCGCCGAAGTGACGACGGCGGTGGCGTCGGGCGACCTTTCCAAGAAGATCACCGTCGACGTGAAGGGCGAGATCCTCGAGCTGAAGAACACCATCAACACGATGGTCGATCAGCTCAACTCCTTCGCTTCGGAGGTTACGCGCGTCGCGCGCGAGGTCGGCACCGAGGGCAAGCTCGGCGGCCAGGCGCAGGTGCGCGGGGTCGCCGGTACGTGGAAGGATCTGACCGACAACGTGAACCTGATGGCCGCCAACCTCACCGGCCAGGTGCGCAACATCGCCGACGTTACGACCGCGGTCGCAAAGGGCGATTTGTCGAAGAAGATTACGGTCGACGTCAAGGGCGAGATCCTCGCCCTCAAGAACACGATCAACACGATGGTCGATCAGCTGAACGCCTTCGCAAGCGAGGTCACCCGCGTCGCCCGCGAGGTCGGCACCGAGGGCAAGCTCGGCGGGCAGGCGGCGGTGCCTGGCGTCGGCGGCACGTGGAAGGATTTGACCGACAACGTCAATTTGATGGCCACCAACCTCACCAACCAGGTGCGCGGTATCGCCGAGGTCGTCACCGCGGTCGCGCAGGGCAACCTCAAGCGCAAGCTGACGGTCGACGCCAAGGGCGAGATCGCGGCCCTCGCCGACACCATCAACTTCATGATCGATACGCTGTCGGCGTTCGGCGACCAGGTCACCAACATGGCCCGTGAGGTCGGCATCGAGGGCAAGCTCGGCGGCCAGGCGCGGGTGCCCGGCGCCGCCGGCCTGTGGCGCGACCTCACCGACAACGTCAACGAGCTTGCCGCAAACCTGACGAATCAGGTGCGGTCGATCGCCGAGGTGGCGACCGCGGTGACCAAGGGCGACCTCACCCGCTCGATCGCCGTCGAGGCGTCGGGCGAGATGGCGGCGCTCAAGGACACGATCAACGAGATGATCTCCAACTTGAAGGAGCAAACCCTCAAGAACGCCGAGCAGGATTGGCTCAAGACCAACCTCGCCCGCTTCAGCCGGATGCTCCAGGGCGAGCGCGACCTGGCGACCGTGTCGAACCTGATCATGTCCGAGCTCGCGCCGCTGGTGAACGCGCAATATGGCGTGTTCTACGTCACCAAGCGCGAGGAAGACGACACCAAGCTCGAGCTCGTCGCGAGCTACGGCGCTGAAGGCGCCGAGCAGCTGCAGCACGAGTTCAGCCTGCGCGAAGGCCTGATCGGGCAGGCCGCGGCCGACCGACGGCCGATCCTGCTCAAGGACGTGCCGCCCGATTTCATCCGCATCGGCTCAGGGCTCGGCCATTCCAAGCCGGCCAACGTCAACATCCTTCCGGCCTTGTTCGAGGATGAGGTCAAAGCGGTGATCGAGCTCGCCTCGTTCAACGAGTTCAACGAGACCCACCAGAACTTCCTCGATCAGCTGATGGAATCGATCGGGATCGTGTTGAACACCATCGCCGCGACGATGCGCACGGAAGGGCTGCTCAAGCAGTCGCAGCTGCTGACCCAGGAGCTGCAGGCGCGCCAGACCGAGCTCACCCGCAAGCAGCAGGAACTTCACGCGACCAACGAGGAGCTTCAGGAAAAGGCGCAGCTGCTCGAAAATGAGAAGCGCCAGGTCGAGGCCAAGAACCTCGAAATCGAAATGGCGCGGCGAGCGCTCGAGGAGAAGGCCGAGCAGCTCGCCCGGACCTCGAAATATAAATCGGAATTCCTCGCCAACATGAGCCACGAGCTGCGGACTCCACTCAACTCGCTGTTGATCCTGTCAAAGCTGCTGGCCGACAACGCCCAGGCCAATCTGACCGACAAGCAGGTCGAATTTGCGCGCACGATCCACTCCGCCGGCTCGGACCTGCTCAACCTGATCAACGACATCCTCGATCTGTCCAAGGTCGAATCCGGGACGGTCACGATCGAGGTCGGCGAAATGCCGATGCACAATCTCAAGCAGCACATGGAGCGGACGTTCCGCCAGCTTGCGGCCGACAAGGGGCTCGACTTCAACGTCAAGTTCGATCCGAAGCTTCCGGAGACCATCCGCACCGACGAGAAGCGGCTCCAGCAGGTCGTCCTCAACCTGCTGTCGAACGCCTTCAAGTTCACGGCCAAGGGCAGCGTCACGCTTGCGGTCCGCTGTGCCGACAAGGGTTGGACGGGGGATCATCCGGTGCTGGCCAACGCCAGGCAAGCAATCCAGATCGCGGTCACCGACACGGGAATCGGGATTTCGGAGGACAAGCAGCGGCTGATCTTCGAGCCGTTCCTCCAGGCCGACGGGACCACCAGCCGCAAATATGGCGGCACCGGCCTCGGCCTGTCGATCAGCCGCGAGATCGCGCGGCTGCTCGGCGGCGAGCTGCACGTCCGCTCCAAGCCCGGCCAGGGGTCGACCTTCACGCTCTACGTCCCGCTCGAAGCGCAGGCCGAGCTGGTTGCCGGAGGATCCGGAACGCCGGCCCGCTACGACAATAGCGGAGCGGTCATTCCGACCGCGCTGCCGACCAGCTTCGAGGTCAACGACGACCGCGACGAGCTCGGCAAAAGCCCGTTCGTGCTGATCGTCGAGGACGACCCGACCTTCGCCTCGATCCTGCTCGACGCAGCGCACGAGGCGGGGCTGAAGGGCGTCATTTCGACGGCGGGGGCCGGGACTTTGGCGATGGCCCGCAAGTTGCAGCCGAGCGCGATCACGCTCGACCTCGGCCTCGCCGACATCGATGGGTTCGTGCTGCTCGACCTGCTCAAGCACGATCCGGACACCAGTCACGTGCCGATCCATGTCGTTTCCGGAGCCGAGCGAAGCCAGGCGGTGATGGCCATGGGCGCGGTCGGGATCACCGAGAAGCCGGCCGAGCGCGAAGCGCTGGTGAGGCTGTTTCGTGAGCTTCGGCAGGAGGCCGACAAGAAGCCGCGCAAGCGCCGGAAAGCCGACTCATCCAGCCCAAGCGCTCGCAATGTCGCCGAGCTCGCCGGCACCAAGGTGCTCATCGTCGACGACGACATCCGCAACATCTTCTCCCTCACGAGCGTTCTGGAGAGTTATGACGTGGAAGTTGTCCACGCCGAGCGGGGGAAGGATGGAATCTTGATCCTCGAGCAGACGCCCGACGTCGACGTCGCGCTGATCGACATCATGATGCCGGACATGGACGGCTATGAGACGATGAAGCAGGTGCGCATGCGCCCCGAGCTTGCCGACCTTCCGCTGATCGCCGTCACTGCCAAGGCGATGAAGGGCGACCGCCAGAAATGCCTCGATGCCGGCGCTTCGGACTATATCGCCAAGCCGGTCGACATCGAGCTTCTGCTGGCGTTGCTGCGGGTATGGGTCGCGCGCGCTCGCGATGCGCACGTCGATGCCGCGCGGCCCGCGCCGCTGGAGGCGGCGGAGTAAGCCGGTGAACCGACCCGTCGTAGAAATCCCGGCGGCACTCAGGACCGCTGAGGAGCAGGCGATCGTCGAGCCCGCACCCCAGCGCGCCCGGGTGCTGCTGGTCGACGACGACGAACGCAACCTGCTGGCCGTGGCGACGGTACTCGAGGATCTGGGCGAGGTCGTCCTTGCCCGGTCCGGCGAGGAAGCGCTTCGCCAACTCCTCAAGGGCGAGTTCGCGGTGATCCTGCTCGACGTCTACATGCCGGGCATGGACGGCTACGAGACCGCCCAGATGATCCGCGAGCGCGACCAGACCAAGGGCATCCCGATCGTCTTCCTGTCGGCGGTCAACAAGGAAACCGAGCATTTGATGCGCGGCTATTCGATGGGCGCGGTCGACTATGTGTTCAAGCCGGTCGACCCGATCATCCTTCGCTCCAAGGTCGCGGTGTTCGTCGAGCTGTTCGAGAAAACCAAGGAGGTCGAACGCAAGGCGCGCCACGAGCAGGCGCTGCTCGACGCCAACCTTCGCGCCAATGCCGAGCGGCTGCGCGCGGAGCAGGAATTGCGCCGCGCCGAGCAACGCCAGGCGGCGATTATCCAGTCGCTGCCAATGGTCCTTTACCTGGAAGCGATGGACGCCAATCCGCGCTGGCCGAGCTACGTCAGCGGCGATCTCCAGGCCATTACCGGCTTTACCCACGAGCAGGTCACCGAGCAGCCGGACATGTGGTCGGAGCGCCTCCATCCGGACGACCGCTACCGGGTGCTCGCCGCGATCGAGGGGCGCAAGAAGACCGGGCGGTTGTCGATCGAATATCGCTGGATGTGCGCCGACGGCGCCTACAAGCATTTCCTCGACCAGGCGGTGCTGCTTCGCGACGTCGACGGAAAGCCCGTCGAGTTCGCCGGGACGCTGACCGACATCAGCGAGCAGCGCTCGCTCGAAAGCCAGCTGATCCAGGCCCAGAAGATGGATGCGATCGGCAAGCTCACGGGCGGAATCGCGCACGACTTCAACAATCTGCTCGCAGCGGTGATCGGCGGCCTCAGCCTGATCGAACGCAGGGCCAAGCTCGCCCCCGAACAGCAGCGCATCCTCGGCATGACCAAGCGCGCGGCCGAGCAGGGTAGCGAGCTTGTGCGGCGGCTGCTGGCCTTCGCCCGCCGTCAGAAGCTCGAGCCGAACGCGATCGACATAGTCGCGCTCAAGGACACCATCTCCGACCTGCTCAGCCACACGCTCGGCGGGCTGGTCAATTTCAAATGGCGGGTCGAGCGCGGCATCTGGAGCGTGTTCGCCGACCGTGCGCAGCTCGAGCTTGCGCTGGTCAATCTGATCATCAACGCACGCGACGCGATGCCCGACGGCGGCACCGTCCGGCTGACCGCCGAGAATCGCCAGGTTGCGGAGGGCGAGCTGCCGGCAATGCCTGGCGGCGATTACGTCCGGCTGGCGGTGAACGACACCGGCACCGGGATTTCGCCCGAGCATCTCGAAAAGGTGATGGAGCCGTTCTTCACCACCAAGGAAATCGGCAAGGGCAGCGGGCTTGGCCTGAGCATGGTCTACGGTTTCGCCAAGCAATCCAATGGCGCCTTCCGCATGGAAAGCGAGCTCGGCCGGGGGACGACCGCCGAGCTGTGGCTGCCGCGCGCGCCTGATGCGCCGGCAAGCCAGGATGCGGAACCTGCAACGCCCGAGCAGCGCCCGCCGCCGGGCCTCAGGATCCTGCTGGTCGACGACCATGCCGAGGTGCGCAGCACCACCGCGGCGGTGCTCGAGGATTCGGGCCACCACGTGGTCGAGGCCGCCAACGGGCCCGACGCGCTGAGGGCGCTCAAGGAACGCGAGTGCGATTTCGACCTGCTGATCAGCGATTATGCGATGCCGCATTTGTCGGGCACCGACTTCCTGCGCGAGGCGCGGCTGCTGTGCCCGGACGTGCCGGCGCTGTTGATCACCGGCTATGCCGAGGCGGAGATGATCCGCGACAAGCCGGACGGCGTGGAAACCCTGCTCAAGCCGTTCACCCCGGCCAATCTCGACGGCGCGATCGCCAGGATGTGCGGCGCGCAGGCCGCCGCCTCCTGACGGATGCGCCGAGCCGCGCTTGCTGCGCGGCGGCTCGAACTTCCCGCAATTTCGACATGGCTTATTCTTGGCGCTTTGCGGGAGAGCAATATGGGCTGGTGTATCGGGCGTGCTGAGGCGATGGCGGATCCGGTCGCGGCACGGCGCAAGGCCTTGGCCAAGCTGCGCGGCCTCGAGGAACTGGACGACCCGGAAGGGGTGGTCGTTCCGATCCTGATCGACGCCATCCTGATGGCCGAAAGCTACCGCGGCGCGCGCCACGACATCACTTTCCTTGGCGAGCTGACCCGAAGCGTCGACGCGCTGCTGCGCGAGCTCAATGCGGTCGAGAAAGTGAAGGAATGGGCCGAACCGGTCAGCGGCGCCTAAATCGTCAGGTGACGACTTGCCGGACGTCGAGGGTTCCTGCGGGAAGCGGTCCGAGGAGGTCGGTCGCCGGCGCGGAATAATCGAGCCACGAGCGCCATGAGGCCATTGGCAGCACCGCGACCTGGCGACGGTGGTAGGGCGCGACGTCGGGGCCCGGCTCGGCGGTCAGCATGGTGAACGCTTCGCCGCGCTCGGGCGCATTGCGAACCAGGCCGGCGATCCCGATCATCGGCTCGTTGCTGCTGGTGAACAGCCAGCGGTCCTTGCGTTTCTGCCTGGGGTCGGCCGGCGCAGTGAATTCGTAGAAGCCGACGGCGAGGATCAGGCATCGCCCGCCCGAAAATTCGCGGCCGTCGGAACGGAAATTATAGACCGGCTTGCCGCCAGTCCCCGGCCAGCTCCACCGGCGCACCACCAGATCGAAGCGCGGCGCGTCGCCGCCTGTGCTACGCAC
>JAZJZB010000061.1:0-1884 GCA_040390085.1 Pseudomonadota bacterium
GGCGTTGCCGAGCAAGTCGCCGCGCTTCACTTCGAGCGACGAATAATCGATATATTTGGCCGGGTGGCCGATGCGCGGATCGAAAGTCGCCAGCTTGCCGAGCGCGCGCGCCCTGGTCGGCGCGTCCATCCAGCTGCTGTTGGTGATCTTGTCCTTCAGCGCCGCCAGGACGTTGTCGATCAGCTCGTGCATCTGTCGGTCGCTCTCGGGCGGGTAATGGCGCTTGACGTAGATCTGGCCGACGCCTTCGCCGAGCGCATTGTTGACGAGGTCGACCCCGCGCTTCCAGCGCGCGCGCTGCTGCGGCACGTCGCGCAGCGTCTTCGAATAGAAGTGGAATTTGGCGTCGTCGAACGCCTTGGGCAGATATTGGGCGTTGCTGCTGATGAAGTGGAACGCGGTCCAGTCTTTCCACGTCTGGAGCGGGACGGAGGCGAATAGCTTGCCTTCCTTCTGGACTGCGCTCTTTTCGGCAATGACGACCTTGTTGATCTTGCCGAGGCCGAGCTTGGCCATTGCGCGGTCCCACTGCAGCTGGGGCGCGAACGCGCGCAGCTGCGCACGGGTCATTGGGTTGTAGATTTTCTCGACGTCGCGGCTCTGCTCGGGGGTCCAGTGGATTTTCGCGATCTCGGTCTCGAGCGCGATGATCCGGTCCGCCTTTGCTTCGGCGTCGGGGATTCCGGCGAGCTTCTGGATGTTGACGACATAGTCGCGGTAGGCCTTGCGGTAGCCGTCGTATTTCTCGCCCTTGAGCAAATAATAGTCGCGGTTGGGCATGCCGAGCCCGCCTTGCGAGGCATAAACCGCGTAGCGCGACGGATTCTTGAAGTCGGGGATGATGAACATGCCGACCGGGGAATCGAAGCCGGGCTCGGCGAACAGTTCGACCAGGTCGCCGCGGGTCTTGGCCGCCGCCACCCGCGCGAGGTAGGGCTTGAGCGGCGCGGTGCCGAGCGCTTCAACGGCGCCTTCGTCCATCCAGCTCGCGTAGAGGTCGCCGATCTGCTGACCCAGCTTGCCGTTGGAGCCCGGGTCCTTGGCCATGTCCTCGACGATGGCGCGGACGTCGCGCTCGATCTGGTCGTTGAGCACCGAATCGATCCCGACGAACGTGCGGTCGGGGGCGATCTCGGTCCGCTTGGCCCAGGTGCCGTTGACGTAATCGAAGAAGTCGTCGCCCGGTTTGACCGCGCTGTCCATCGCGCTCGGTTCGTAACCCCAGGTCCCATAGAGCGGCTTGCCGGCCTCGGCGGTTGCTGGCGCGATCGCCAGCACGCTTGCGGCGGCAAGCGCCAAGATCTTGAACTTCATAGATAAAACTCCCATCCCCGAACGAGTCGGGACCATGCACTGGCGCGCCCGCGCCGTCAAAAGGCGGTTCGACGAAACGGCGTCTCGCTTAGCCGGAAGGGAGGCTCAGCCGGGCGAGCAGTCCGCCCAGGTCCTCGCTCTCCTCGAGCGTCACGCGGCCGCCGTAGATTTCGGCGACGTCGCGGACGATTGCGAGGCCGAGGCCGGTACCCGGCTTGCCGGTGGTGTCGAGCCTGGCGCCGCGCTTGAACAATTCGCCGCGCCGCTCCTCGGGGATTCCGGGACCGTCGTCCTCGACCACCACATCAACCAGCTCGCCGTTCGGCTCGACCGTGACGAACACCCGGCCGCCGCCATATTTGGCGGCGTTCTCGACCAGGTTGCCGAGCATTTCGTCGAGGTCCTGGCGCTCGACCCGGACCTCCGCCCGCTGGTCGCCGGCGATGTCGACGGTGACTCCCTCGTGGAGCCGGTCGACCGCCCGCTGCACCGCCTCGAGACTGTCCCACACCCGCACGCGCGCCTGCGCGGTGGCGCGGCGGCCGATCGCGCGGGCCCGGGCAAGGTGGT
>JAZJZB010000061.1:1894-4051 GCA_040390085.1 Pseudomonadota bacterium
TCGATCTGCCGCCGCATGACTGACGATTCACGGATGACGGTGTCGTCGAGGTCGGCCGAATCGGCGGTCGCCGCATTGGTGATCACCGTCAGCGGGGTCTTCAGCGCATGGGCGAGGTTGCCGGCATGACGCCGCGCTTCCTCGGCTTGCTCCTCGCTATGCGCCAGCAGCTGGTTGATCTCCTCGGTTAGGGGCGTGATCTCGGTCGGAAACTCGTCGCTGATGCGCGTTTCCTTGCCCGAACGAATCGCAGCCACTTCGTTCCTCACCCGCCGCAGCGGCCACAGCCCATAGAAAGTCTGCAGTGCGGCAAGGACCAGCAGCCCGAAGCCGAGCGCGGCGAAGCTCCACACCAGGGTCGAGCGAAGGCGGTGGATCTGCTCGTCGACCGTGTCGCGCGACTGGGCAACCTGGAAACGCCAGCGGATCGGCGATCCTGGAAGAATCGCGTCACGCTCGGCGATCCGCAGCGAGTCTGGATGGTCGCGGGTCGAAAATTCGTCGCTGTTGTAGAGATGCGGCTTCACGTCCGTATGGGTGTCGATGACCCGCAGCCGCCGGTCCCACAATGAACGCGACGGGAAGGTTTCGGCGCCGTTGCCGCTGATCTGAAAATAAAGTCCCGAATAAGGCTCGACGAAGCGCTGGTCTGCCGGCGGGCGGTTGAACCTTACCTCCCCGGTCGGGTCGATTTCGGACGAGGCGATCATCGAATTGAGGACGAACACCAGCTGGTTGTCGAAGCTGTCGACGATCGAGCGCGAAAGCACCCGGTCGAGCGCGAAGCCGCCGATCAGGAGCAGCGCTGCAATCCACAGCGCCGCGATGACGATCATGCGCCGGGTCAGCGAACCGATCCGCGGCCGCTTCAGTCTGACGGCTGGCTGGTCGTCGGCCGCCGCCGTCACAGGGGCGGCGGACTCATTCACGCACCGGGGTCCTCAAGGCTGTAGCCGAGCCCGCGGATGGTGGTGATGACGTCGGCGCCGAGCTTTTTGCGGATGCGGGTCACGAACACTTCGATGGTGTTCGAATCGCGGTCGAAGTCCTGGTCGTAGATATGCTCGATAAGCTCGGTCCGGCTGACCACCTTGCCCTTGTGATGCATCAAATAGGACAGCAGCTTGTATTCCTGCGCGGTCAGCTTCACCGGCTCGCCGGCCTTGGTCACCTTGCCGGAGCGGGTGTCGAGGCGGATGTCGCCGGCGATCAGCTCGGAAGAGGCGTTGCCCGACGAGCGGCGGATCAGCGCGCGCAAGCGGGCGATCAGCTCCTCGGTCTGGAACGGCTTGGCGAGATAGTCGTCGGCGCCGGCGTCGAGGCCTGCGACCTTGTCGGACCAACTGTCGCGCGCGGTCAGCACCAGCACCGGCATCTTGCGCCCTTCGCGCCGCCAGCGGTCGAGCACGGTCAGCCCGTCGATTTCGGGCAAGCCAAGGTCGAGGATCACCGCGTCATAGCTTTCGGTCGAGCCGAGATAATGGCCGTCCTCGCCGTCGGTGGCGAGGTCGACGGCGTAACCCGCGCCCTCCAGGGTGGAGCGCAACTGGCGCCCGAGATTGGGTTCGTCTTCGACGATCAGGACACGCATTTAGGCTCCCCGGAGCTGTTCATCTTCGCACCGTCAACCCGCGTTGCGGCGAGAGGTTGCTTGTCCGGAACAACTGGGAGCCGCTGCGCAAAAGTCAATGCGCGCGCGAAACGAGGCGTTATGGCCGCGACCGGCGAAGGATGCGCCCGCTCTGGGAGTCGACATCGACCCAGATCACCCGCCCGTTCTGGATGAATTTGAAGCGGTAAGTACCGCCATTGAGTTCAGGCCCGAGATAATCGGCGCCGCCCATGAACGGCATCACCCGGCGCTCGAGCTGCGGAAGCGGCATCGAGCGGCCTTCGCGGCGGTCCTGGAACGCCCGCTGGGAATCGCGCGGGGGGTCGGCCAGCGCCGGGGCGCTGGTCAGGCCGGCGGCAATCGTGCCGGCAACAAGTAGGGTACGCAGCAGGGTCATTACTCGACTTTCGTTTCGCGGCCCTTCTAACATGGCGCATTGAATAGGCTATGAATGCCGCCGAACGGGGTTGTTCAGGCTGCTCCCGGCTCGCTAGGCCACCGACTCATTATGTCGCAACCAGATCCGGATTGAAGCGAGCTGGACC
>JAZJZB010000062.1:0-31534 GCA_040390085.1 Pseudomonadota bacterium
GTCGAGGCCGCGCGCGCCGGCGATGCCGGCAAGGGCTTTGCCGTGGTGGCCTCGGAAGTGCGCTCGCTGGCGCAGCGATCCAGCCAGGCGGCCAAGGATATCAAGGGCTTGATCGTCACCTCCAACGAGCAGGTCGGCGAGGGCGTTGCGGCGCGCGGTCAGCGCCTCATTGGCGCGGTCGTGCGCGGCCTGGGCCTCGGCGATCGCCTGATGGATCTGCTCGACCTGCTCGCCGGCCGCGCGCGCCTCGGCGGTCGCGGCGTCGGCGGCTTGCTCGGCCTCGATCCAGCGCGCGTGCAGCAGCCGCGCCTCGACGCCGCGGATCTGGTCGGTGAGCTTGCCGTAGCGCTCGGCCGCCCGCGCCTGGCGGCGGAGCTGCGCGGCGCGCTGTTCCTGGTCGCCGAGGATCTCCCCGAGCCGGGTGAGATTGGCTTCGGCCGCGCGCAACTTCTGCTCGGCATCCTTGCGCCGCGCGTGAAGCCCGGAGATGCCGGCGGCTTCCTCGAGCAGCTGGCGCCGCTCGACCGGCTTGGCGGCGATCACCGCGCCGATCTTCCCCTGGCTGACGAGCGCCGGCGAATGCGCGCCGGTCGCAGCATCGGCGAACAGCAAGGCGACATCCTTGGCGCGAACGTCGCGGCCATCGATCCGGTAGGCGGAGCCGGCGCCGCGCTCGATCCGGCGGGTGATCTC
Organism: Pseudomonadota bacterium; assembly: GCA_040390085.1. GTDB lineage: Bacteria > Pseudomonadota > Alphaproteobacteria > Sphingomonadales > Sphingomonadaceae > Sphingomicrobium. The sequence goes on from JAZJZB010000062.1 coordinate 694, forward strand.
GCATTCGCCGCCACCGCCGTCCTCGCTCGAATCGCGTTCGAGCAGGATCGATACCTCGGCGAAATCGCGCGGCGGGCGGCTCGCCGTGCCGGCGAAGATCACGTCGTCCATCCCGCCGCCGCGCAGCGACTTGGGGCTGGATTCGCCCATCGTCCAGCGGATCGCCTCGAGCAGGTTCGACTTGCCGCAGCCGTTCGGGCCGACGACTCCGGTCAGGCCCGGCTCGATGCGCAGTTCGGCCGGCTCGACGAAGCTCTTGAAGCCGCTGAGCTTGAGTCGCCTAATCCGCAACCTGACTCGCCCTCCCCATCGCCAAGCTTAGCCCCCGCCGGCTTTCTTCAGCTGGGGCTCCAACGCCTCCCACGTCGAGGCATTGCTAACTTTCCCATTGATCAGGAAGGTCGGCGTTTGATTGATTCCGGAATCTTCGGCGACCTTCGTAATGTTGAGCAGCCGCTCGCGCCCCTTCGGATCGGCGAGACACTGGCGCGCTTTCGCCGGCGCGACACCGAAGCGTGCCGCGATTTGAGTGAAGCCGGCGACGTCGCCAAGCCGGATCAGCCGCTGGGCGTCCGACATCTTTTCGATCTCGGCTTTCTGGGCCGCGCTCAGCGCGCTGAGCTTGTCGAACCATCGCGGCTGCGTTCCGTACACGACCTCCGACATCGGGAAGAATTTCGCCGGCCCAGCGCAGTGGGCCAGAAGGCTCACCGAAATGTCCGGCGCATTGAGCAGGAAATTGCGAAATTCGTAGCTGACCCGGCCGGTGCGGACGTAGCGCTGGACGAGCGGCTGATAGCCCGTCTGCTCGAAACGCCGGCAATGCGGGCAGGCGAGGGAGCCATATTCGACCAACTTCACGCGCGCCGCCGGATTGCCCATCCGGAAGCCGCCCTCGGGCGTTGCGGCGACGCTGCGGGTCCAGTCGACCGGCTTGCGCGCCTGCAGCGGCGCGAACGCGAACAGCGCGACCAAAGCCAGAGCGAGGACGCTCTTGCTCACCCAATCGCCCCGTTCAGCGCCGCCTTCAGCTGATCCCACAGCGGCGAGGAGCCCGTCGCCTCGAACATCTTGCCATTGATGACGAACGCCGGCGTCCCCTTGAACTGGGGATATTGGGTGGTGATGTCGCCCGACTGCTGCACCAGCTGGTCGACCGTTTTCTCATCCCTCAGGCATTGGTCGCCCTTGGCCGGCGCGACCCCGCGAGCGGCCGCCCACTCCGGTAGCCCGGCCAGTTTCGCGAGCTCGGCGAACTGCTGGCTTGGCGGAAGGTTCTGCACTTGCTCGACCTGCGCCTGGGGCACGGCCTGGATCTTGCCGATCCAGATCGGCTGGTCCTTGTAGAGTGCGCGCGCGAGCGGGAAGAAGCTCTTGGGGCCGTTGCAGCGGGCGAGCAGGTTCGCTGGGATATCGAGCCCGTTGAGCAAATACGGGCGGAATTCCCAGCTGACCTGGCCCGACTTCACATATTTTTCGATCAGCTCGGGCACCGCAGTCTCGTCGAATTCGCGGCAGTGCGGGCAGGTCAGCGCGCCGATCTCGATCAGCTTCACCTTGGCGTTGGGGTTGCCCATCATGAAGCCGGCGGAGGTCGCATAGACCACGTCGCTCCAATTGCCGCCGGGGGGCGGGTTGGCCTGCGTGATGGTCACGGTCTCGTTGGTGGCGACAGTGCCATTGGTCTCGGACTTCTTATTGCAGCCGGCCAGCGCGACGACTGCGACAGCACAGGCGATAAGATTGCGGATCTTCATCGGTCATTTGCTCCGGTTGATCACTGGAATCTGGTCATCGCCCTCTTGCGGGAGCGACGGCGGGCCGCTGCTAGCGGCAATTTGGGCGGCAAGCGACTCCAGACAGGCGCGAAGCTCGGGGTCGACGATCTCGCGCAGCCCTTCGCCCAATTCCTTCGGGACGGGTCGCAGCTGGGGCCGCTCGGGGCGCGGTTGCGCCGCTGCGGGCCGGCCCTGGCGGAAAATCACGCGATTGATCGCGGAATAGCCGAAGAAGCGGTTGACCCGCTCCATGATCATCGGGGTCAGGTGCTGGATCAGCGGGGCGTGGGCACCGTCGACCAGCAGGGTCAGCGCCCCGCCGCCCTTCCTGCCGGTCGGGAACTTGATCGATTCGGGGCTCGACACCCTGGCGTAGCGCTCGCCGACGATTTCCCCCCAGCGGCTGACGATCGAGCTTTGCACGAAACCGAAGCGCCGGAACGACTGGCCGCCGATGTCGGCGACGAGATCGCCGGCCGCCCGGGCACGGCAGCTGCGCGGCGAATCCTCCTCCGTTTTCTTTCGCTTCGACATGGGGCGGGAGCATGCCATAGCGAAAAGGTGACCGCCAATGCCGCAGATCGCCTGATCCAACATTATGTGGATAACTTCCGGCGACTTCCGTGGCGTTCGGCCCCCGGATCGCCGCCGCCCGAACCGTATCGCGTGTGGCTGAGCGAAGTGATGCTCCAGCAGACGACCGTCGCCACCGTGAAGCCGAGATTCGAACGATTCCTCAAGCGCTGGCCGACCATCGAAGCGCTCGCCGCAGCGACCGACGAGGACATTCTCGGCGAGTGGGCGGGACTCGGCTATTATGCCCGCGCCCGCAACCTCATCGCCTGCGCCCGCGAAGTCGCCCGGCGCGGCGGATTCCCGAATGGCGCGGCCGGGCTTCGCAATCTGCCGGGGATCGGCGCCTACACTTCGGCGGCGATCGCGGCGATCGCGTTCGGCGAGCGCGCAGCGGCGGTTGACACCAATGTCGAGCGGGTCGTCGCCCGCCTGCACGCGTTGCGCAGCCCATCGCGCGCCGAGGTCGAGCGCCTCGTCCTGACCATGATGCCGGCCGACCGCTCCGGCGACTTCGTCCAGGCGATGATGGACCTTGGGGCGACCGTCTGCCGGCCCAGGACGCCCCCGTGCGGCAAATGTCCGCTGCGCGGCGATTGCGCGGCCTTCGCAAGCGGTGATCCAGCGAGCTTCCCGGAGCCGCGCCGCAGCGCTGTCCGGCCGCACAAATATGGCGTCGCCTGGTGGATCGAGCGCGACGGCTGCGTGTGGCTTGTTCGCCGCCCCGCGAAGGGACTGCTCGGCGCGATGGCCGCGCTTCCCGGAAGCGATTGGAGCGAAGCCGAGCCGGCGCTGCTCAACGCGCTTGGAACCGTGCGCCACGTCTTCACCCATTTGTCGCTCGACCTCTCCATCCTCCCCCGCACCGAGCCCGAAGGCGAAGGCTGGTGGCAGCCGATCGAACGGCTTGCCGAGGCGGGTTTGCCGACCCTCTACCGCCGTGCCGCGGAGCTGGTGCTGAGCGCGCGGCTGGCGGCTTGAAGTACCCCCGAGTCGCCCGTAAGAGGCGGCGCAAATTCATCCGCCTCTCGGCTCCGTAAAAATCAGGGACACGCATGGACGACCGCTTCAACACCATTGCCGGCTGGGTGCTGTTCGCAGGGATCGTTGCGCTCGGCTCGTCGATCGTCGCCGGCGAGATGTTCCATTCGGAGCGGCCGGAGAAAATGGGCTATCCGATCGCCGGCGTCGCCCAGGAAGGCGAAGGCGGCGCCGCGGCCGAGGAGCCGATCGAAGCCTATCTCGCCAAGGCCGACCCGGCCAAGGGCCAGCAGGTCTTCAACAAGTGCATGGCCTGCCACAACGCCGACAAGGGCGGCGCCAACCAGCTCGGCCCGAACCTGTGGGGCGTGATCGGCGAGCCGATCGGGCAGGGCAAGGGCTTCGCTTTCTCCGACGCTTTGGCCAAGAAGGGCGGCACCTGGAACTGGGACAATCTGAGCCAGTGGCTAACCAGCCCGCGGGCCTTTGCGCCCGGCACCAAGATGACCTTCGCCGGCCTCGGCAGTCCCGAGGACCGCGCCAATGTCATCGCCTTCCTCAATGCCCGCAGCGATGCGCCCAAGCCGCTTCCAGTCGCGCCGGGGGCAGCCGCTGCAGCAAAGCCGGGCGAGGGGCCGAACAACGGTCCGCAGAAGGCTGACAAGGAGCCGGTGCCGAGCGCTGCAGGTCCCGCCGGCAACGCCGCCGAGGCCGAGGCGACCAGGAAGCCCTGACCCTAGCGGCCGCTCATTCGGGCGGGGCAGTCTGGACCGGCTGCGGCGCCGGATGCTCGGCGTAGAAATTCATCACATAATCCCACGCTTCGCTGGCATCCTCGCTCCAATGGATGAGATCGAGGTCGTGCGGCGCGATCACGCCTTCCTCGACCATCGCCTCGAAATTGATGACGCGGTTCCAATAGTCCTTGCCGAACAGCAGGATCGGCAGCGGGCGTACCTTGCCGGTCTGGATCAAGGTCAAAAGCTCGAACATTTCGTCGAATGTTCCATAGCCGCCGGGGAAGACCGCGACCGCTCGTGCGCGAAGCAGGAAGTGCATCTTCCTCAATGCGAAATAGTGGAATTGGAAGCTGAGGTCCGGGCTCACGTAGCGGTTGGGCAATTGCTCGTGCGGGAGGACGATGTTCAGCCCGATCGAATCCTGGCCCATTTCGGCCGCGCCGCGGTTGGCGGCCTCCATGATCGACGGCCCGCCGCCCGAGCAGACGACGAAGTTGCGCTTGCCTTCCTCGTCGCAGGCGCAGCCGCTCGCAAGCCGCGCAAGCTCGCGCGCGATGTCGTAATAATGCGCCTTGGCCTTGAGCCGCTCGGCGACGCGCTCCTGCTTCTCGTTGGTCGCCGCTGCGACCAGCGCGTCGGCCATGTCCGGCGCCGGGATCCGCGCCGATCCGTAGAAGACGAAGGTCGAGCCGATGTTCGCTTCGTTGAGGAACAGCTCGGGCTTCAACAGCTCGAGCTGGAAGCGGACCGGCCGCAAATCCTCGCGCAGCAGGAAGTCGATGTCCTGGAACGCCAGCTTGTAGGCGGCGCTCTGGGTCTGCGGGCTCGACGGGACATGCTCGGCGGCGCGGGCATCGACTTTGGAGGTTGGGAAAATGCGCTTGGGTGGCAACGGCTGCTGACTCATGAGCCGTCGCCTAGCCCCAAACTTTGGCAGCGTCACGCCGCCGCGCCAGCCTCCGGTTCGCGCTTCGCTCCCCAATCGATCCGCCGCGTCGCGTACATCACCCCGGCGAGCGCCGCGAACAGCAGGAGCGCGCCGATCAGCAGCGAGTAAGCCTCGAGGCTGAGGAGGATGTAGAGCAGTGCATAGAGGCCGATCAGGAGCGCGCCGATGAATGCGGCGCGGCGCCAGCTGCCAAGCACGGCAGCGGAATAAGCCGTATTGAGGCCGGCGATCGCCGCCGACGCAACGATGTAAGCGGGCGTGAAGCCGATCATTTCGGCGAAGGCTAGCAGAAGCACGAAGAACAATATGATCGCGGCGCCCATCAGCAGATATTCCACCGGCGACACGCGCACCCCGCCGATGACGTCGAACATCAACAGCGCGAGAAAGGTGAAGCCGATGAACAGGAAGCCGTATTTGGTCGCCCGATTGACCTGCGAATAGAGGTCGACCGGCTGGATCAGGCTGATCTGCGCCACCTGCAACGGCCCGGATTCGCGGGGCGCGGCGGTCACGTCCCCAACCCGCGACGGCGGCGCAACCCGGTCGATCATGTTCGACGCGCCGGCGTCGCCGGTGCTGACCAGCGACCGGCCGAGCGCGAGATTGCCGATCCGGTAAGTGGCGTCGAATCCGTTGCCGCCGACGCGGCGGTCGCCGGGCAGGAAGTCGCCGCCGAAACTCGGGCTCGGCCATGACGAGTGCACGGTCCAGCGGGTGTCGCCCGCCTGGGGTGCGAGGCTGAGCGCCTCGTTGCCGCGAAGGTCGAACGCGAAATCGACCGCGATCGGCTTGCCCGCAAGGCCGCTGGCGTCGGTCCAGGCGAAGAAGCCCTTGCCGCCGCTCGACCCGCCGCCCGGTTGCAGGCGAAGCGCCTTGCCGTCGGCGTTGACCCGCGGACTGGCGCCAAGCCCACGCGGATCGCTGAGCCCGAAGCGCAGCTCGGCGCGGGCAAGATCCATTTGTTTGGGCTGGACTCCAGTGCGCGCGAGGTCGGGCGGGAAGGCGAAGCGCGCCTTGCCGCTGACCTTCGCGTCGTAAACCACCGCTTCGTAGATCGCGCGCTTGCGCACCTCGGGATTGACGGTCGTCGCCACCTCCGCGGCTTCGGGCGCAAGCGTCAGCTCACGCATCACCTGGTTGCTGCGGGTGACGCTCTGGCCATTCTGGACGACGGTCTCGGTCGCCGTCGCGCGGTAGGGGATGACCAGCACCGGGCCGGTGATCGCCTGGGCCGCCCCCCAGCCGGCGGTGATCGACTCGGTCGCCTCGCGCGACTGCGACTGGCGGTCGTAGTTCAGCAGGTAAACCGAAAAGAGCGGGATGGTCAGGAGGAGACCGACCGCGATCGCCAGACCGAGCTTGAAACTCGGCGTGCGTTCCAACCGAATGCCTTCCATCGTGACCTCCCGATCAACCGTTTAACTCAACTCATCTACAAAAATGCACGGTTCGTCGTCAAGTTCCGGTCACAAGCGTGATACTTGAAGGCCGATGCGGAGTGGCCATTTTGGTCTCAACCACATTCCGGGATGGGCATTTTTCCAATGATCGGCATCCGCAAGTTCGACAGCCTCGGCCATGCCGAGCACGGCTGGCTCGACGCCCGCCATCACTTTTCGTTCGCCGATTATTACGACCCGGCCCGCATGGGCTGGGGCAAGATCCGCGTTTGGAACGACGACACGATCGCCGCCAAGCGCGGCTTTCCGCCGCATCCGCACCGCGACATGGAAATCGTCACCTACGTCCGCACCGGCGCGATCACCCACCAGGATTCGATGGGCAACAAGGGCCGCACCGGCGCCGGGGACGTCCAGGTGATGAGCGCCGGCACCGGGGTTATCCACGCCGAATATAACCTCGAGGACGAGCCGACCACGTTGTTCCAGATCTGGATCGAGACCGACAAGCCATCGGCGCCGCCGAGCTGGGGTGCGATGCCCTTCCCCAAGGATTCCCGCGCGGGCGCTTTCCAGCTGCTCGCAAGCGGCGATGGCGATGACGGCGCGCTGACAATCAATGCCGACGCGCGGATTCTCGGGGCAACGCTGGACGCCGGCGGCTCGATCACGATCGACGCCAAGCCCGACCGCCACCTCTATCTGGTGCCAAGCGGCCGCGTGCGGGTGAACGGGGTCGAGGCCGGACCGCGCGACGGAATCGCGATCACCGGCGAGGACAAGGTCACGATCGAGGCCGAGGACAGTTCGGAGCTGGTGCTGGTCGACGCCCGTTAAGCGTCGGCAACTGCCCGATTTTGCGCCTGTTCATCAATGCTGTGCTTGAAGTCGCGGCGATCGGCGGGCATGTGCCCAGTCGTGGTGTCGAAAGCGGCGCGATTCACGGACAGAGCGGGGGTCGATGAGGGCGGTTTTGCGCGCGAGCGTGATTTTGGCGACGGCTGGCCTTGCGGCTTGGCCGTCGCTCGCGCTTGCCCAGGACACGAACCAGGTCACCGCGACGACCAATGCGCCCGCGCCTGCCACCAACAGCATCGGCCCAAGGGATCTGCAGAACTTCAACCTGCAGGGCACGGTCACCCGTCCCGCCGACCAGCCAGCCAGGACGGCGCCGGCGGCAACCGCTCCGCGCCCCCGCGCCGAGATCGCGCGGACGCAGGAAACGCCGACTCCAACCCGCGCCACGCAGCGCCCCGCGACGCGGCCGACCGCAGAAACACAAGCGCCGCCGCGAGCCGCCGGTCCAGGGCAGACTCCGTCCGCCTCGCGGGTCACGGTCCCGCTGCCCACTCGCGCCGACAATGGCTCGACTTCGAATGGCACTGTTCGGCCGGATCCCGGCTTCACGCCAACTCCGGACCTGACCGTGCCCGCCCAGCCACAGCCCAAGCTGCCGCTATGGCCGTGGCTGCTTGCCGCCGCGGCGCTCGGCGCCGCCGGTGCATTCCTGTTCTTGCGCAACCGGTCTCGCCAGGCCTTCGCCGGGGGTCCCGAAATCGACTCCTATGTCGCGCCCGAACCTGCGCCGACGCCGCCGCAACCGGCGCCGACGCCGCCGCAACCGGCGTCGCCGCCGCCCATTGCCGGCCTCGTTTCGACCCGCCTTCGCCCGTGGATCGAGGTCGGTTTCCAACCGCTCCAATGCACCGTCGACGATGACAAGGTGACGGTCGATTTTGAACTGGAGCTGTTCAACTCGGGCAGTGGCCCAGCCCGCGCAGTCCTCGCCGAGGCGTCGTTGTTCAACGCCGGCTCCGACCAGGACCAGGTGATCGGGGCGTTCTTTGCAAATCCCGTTGGCGCCGGCGAGCGGATCGTCGCGATCCAGCCCCTCAAGCGGGTGACGGTTCGCCACCAGCTGGTCGTCGAGCGCAGCCAGGTCCGGGCATATGCATTGGCCGGCCACACGGTGTTCGTCCCGGTGCTCGCCTTCAACGCCCTTTACCGCTGGGGCGGCGGCGCCGGGCAGACCTCGGTCGCATATTTGCTCGGCCGCGACACCAAGAGCGACAAGCTCGGTCCGTTCCGACTCGATCTTGGCGCGCGCAGCTTCCGCGCGATCAGCGGCCGGCCGCTGCCGCTCGGCGTGAGGACCTAGAGCACCGCCGAATTGTAGCTGTGCCAGGCGAGCACCGCGGCCGCGCCGCGATAGGGCTTCCACGCCTCGGCGATCTCGCGCAGCTGCTTTTCGCTCGGCTTGTCGGGCAGCCCCATCAACCGCCCGATCTCGATCTGGACCGCAAGGTCTCCGGCTGGAAAGACGTCCGGGCGGCCTTCGGCGAACAGCAAATAAATCTCGGCCGACCAGCGGCCGATGCCCTTGATCTTGGTCAGCAGCGCGATCGCTTCCTCATTGTCCGTGGGCAAGGCGTCGAGGTCGAGCTCGCCGGAGATGACCAGCTCGGCAAGGCTCCGGATGTAACCGGCCTTCTGCCGCGACATTCCCGCGGCGCGCAGCTGCTCGTCGTTCGCGGCAAGCAGCAAATCAAGGTCCGGCGGGGAGCCGAAAGCGGCCTCCAGCTTGGCCCACATCGACCGCGCAGCGGCAACGCTGACCTGTTGCCCGACGATCGTCCGAAGCAAGGTTTCCGCGCCGCGGTTGCTGCTTCGCGGCTCCGGAATCCCATGCTGTTCGACGAGCCGCGCGAAAGCCGGTTCGCGCTCGGCGAGCGCCTTCACATGCCTTTTGATGCTGGTGCTGGTGCGGACCATCAGGCGATGGTCGCGGCGTAAAGCGCCACCGCTGCGGCGTTCGACACATTGAGGCTTTCGACCGCGTCGGTGATCGGCAGCCGGGCCAGCGAATCGCAATGCTCGCGGGTGTTGGGCCTGAGGCCCGCGCCCTCCGCGCCGAGCACCAGCGCAACCCGTTGCGGGCCGAGTGCTTCCCTGAGGTCGGTGTCCGCATCGCCGGCGAGGCCGATCCGCCAGAAGCCGGCGTCGCCAATCTCCTCGAGCGCCCGGGCGAGGTTGACCACCCGCGCCCACGGCACGCGCTCGAGCGCGCCGGACGAGGCCTTGGCGATCACTCCGCTCTCGGGCGGCGAGTGGCGGTCCTGGGTGACGATCCCGATCGCGCCGAATGCTGCGGCCGAGCGCAGGATCGCGCCGACATTGTGCGGATCGGTGACCTGGTCGAGGACGAGCAGGATTGCGCGCTCGTCAGTCTCGGTGAGGATGTCATCGAGCCAAATGTCGTCGAGCGGCTCGACCTCGATCACCACGCCCTGGTGCGGCGCGTCGTTCGGCACAAGCCGGCCGAGGTCAGAGACGTCGGCGAGCGTCACCGCCACGTCCTTGGGAAACTGCATGAAGCCGGCCGCTTCTCGCGTCGTCCAGGCGCGCAGGATCTTGCGCGCGGGATTGCCGTGCATGACCGAGACGAGCGCGGTGCGCTCGTCGAGCGCCGCTGCGACCGCATGCTTGCCCCACAGGCGCGGCCGGTTGGCGGTGCCGTGGCTCTGGTGTGATTTTTTGCGCTTCGACATGCGCCCCGCTTAGTCCGGAGCGCGCTTCTGTCCAGCCGCCTATGCGGCGAGGCCGGCCCGTTCCTCCCGGGCGCGGCGCTGGTGGCGCCAGGTTCCGACGGCGAGGATGATCAGGATCGGATAGCTCCAGAAGCGCAGCGCGGCGGCATAAGCGATGGGCACGAGGCTGACGTCGAGCCCCTTGAAGACATGGCCGATGCTGGTCGTCAGCTGAAGCCCGCTGACCCATAACGGCCAGAAACGGTCGGTGGTCAGAGCAACAAAGGTGAATGCGATCAGCGTCGCCACGTCGACCGCGAGCACTCCCGTCTCCATCGACGAATAGCTTTGCATCACCGGCCCCTTGAGCGCGGCTGAGGCGAAATTGGCCGCGATGCAAACGATCGCGACGATTCGCGCGTCGCGGGTACCGCGCAGCAGCGCGTAGCCGCTCACGCCGAACAGCAGCAGGTCGAAGAGAATCACCCGGATCATGGTCGTTGGACCGGACAGCCGGTGAGCTGCCCGGTCAACACCTTGCTTCAGGCGACGACGCGCAGTTCGGTCTTGGCCGACGGCGGGCACGAGCCCTGGTCGCCGAACCCGACGGTGCGCAGGCCGGGAATGGTTTTCTGGGTTTCGGCCAATGCCGCGTGGCAATTGGCGATCCCGCCGCGCGCGGCAACCAGGCCGTTGGTCGTGGCCGCGAGCTGCTCGAAGGCTCCGTGGCTGGTGACAAAGCCGGCGTTGGTTACGCCGCGGGCGTGGACCATGCGCGCCTGAAGTTCGGCAAGCTCGGCGAGCGCCGCCTCGATGCTGTCCTCGACCGCGCGGACCTGGGTTGCGACTTCATAAGCGGCATTTTCGATCATCTGTTTGCGCATGACTGTTCCTTCCCCCAAGCGCGTGCGCGCCGGGGTGGCTGTCGGCCTGATCTGGATGTCGGTGGCTAGCTCTTGAGCAGCCGTGCGAGGCTTTCGAGTCCGGCGAGATACATGCCCGCCGAAAACGCTGCTCCGATCGCGATCGCCGCAATCCAGAACAGCCTCTGGCCGACACTCATCTCATTCCGTGGGTTGCTCCTCGTTGCGAACGGCGGTTGCAAGGAGGGCCGGAATGATGCGGGCCTCTGCTCGGTAAGGAAACCTGCTCCCCCGACCCCCCCTGCGCGGTCAGCGTGCCGAATCTGATGACTGACCGCGGCCTCTGGGTGGCCGGTTTGGGGGGCGGCGGGAATGTACGGCGATTGATGTATCAACCGTTGATATGGTCCGCTGTACTGGGCGACGAGGCGCGCCGCCTGCGATCGGCGCTCGACGCCAAGGATCGCAAGCGCCTGGCGGATGCGCTGGTCGACGGTGTGGGGGGAGATATCGAGCTCGGCGGCGATCTCTTTCGACGACAGATGCTGGTCGACGAGTCGGAGGCAGTCGAGCTGGCCGGCGGTTAGCCGCGCAACGCGCTGCGCGAGCAGTTCGTCTGATGCAGTTCCGTAAGGCCCCCCAGCAAATTCAGGCGAGCCGTCCGAATCCTCCAAGGCTATCCCCACCCCGCTCCGCATTTCACGCTACTCCCGAGCACCGAGTCCGGGACGACCTTATGCCATCTGCCGGGACTTGGCCAGTTTTTAGCGGATTTCCGCGAATTACACGCCTGTCAGTTAGACGCGCTTGATATCGCGTGGCGGTGGCGGGTGATCGATGGCCCGCGGTTGCTCCTACCGCTCGCTGCGCTCGTGATTGCCGTCCTCGGATACCCCTCGGACATCCTGTGGGCGGCAATGGTGGAGAGGGCTGGATTCGAACCAGCGTACGCTTGCGCGGGCAGATTTACAGTCTGCTGCCTTTAACCACTCGGCCACCTCTCCAGGTGGGCAGGCGCGCCATGTGGCGGCGCGAATAAGGTGTGTCAACGCGACCGACGGCGAAGAGTTGTCGCTCCTCCGCTCCGCTGTGGGCGCTCCAAAGCTTCGACACGCCCCCGGCATGTCGGCTGTCGCCCCTCACTTCGTTCGGGCGCTCCAAAATTCAATCGCGCCCCGCGCGATCAAATTTTGGAGCGGGTGAAGGGAATCGAACCCTCGTCGTAAGCTTGGAAGGCTTCTGCTCTACCATTGAGCTACACCCGCTTGGGCAGCCGCCAATGCCATTGCGGCATCGAAGACGTCAACCGCGACTGCGTTGACCGCGGCCGCGCGCCTGCATTAGGAAGCGATTCGCATGACCAACCTGAACGCCATCGCCGCAAGCTCGACCGTCCACCCGTGGTGGCCCGGTTGCACCCTTGCGGCGCGATGGCGCGACTGATCGACTAACCGCCGATCATCGACTGCCCGCCCGCCATCCGGCGGGCTTTTTTGTTTCCAGGTGAGATCATGACCCAGATTCTGGCTTTTTCCCGCGATTCCGAGGCGATTCCCCAAGATTGCACCCCGGCCGCCGAAGCGGCGATCACCTGCCTGCTCGACGGGCAGGACCTCGACCGCCTGTCCGCCCGCCATTTGTTCGGCCGCATCGTCGAAGGTTCGCTCAGCGAGCCGCTAATGGCCGCGGCGTTCGTCGCTCTTCGCGTGAAGGGCGAGACCGCCGATGAGCTGATTGGAGCGGCGCAGGCGCTGCGCAGCGCGGCGCGTCCGTTCCCGTCGCCGGCCTATTTGTTCGCCGACAGTTGCGGGACCGGCGGCGATTTCTCGGGATCGATCAACGTATCGACTGCTGCCGGGCTGGTCGCCGCTGCGTGCGGCTTGCCGGTAGTCAAGCACGGCAACCGCTCCTTCACTTCGAAATGCGGCTCGGCCGATGTGCTCGAAGCGCTTGGCGCGCGCCTGGATTTGAGCGCGATCGAATCGCGCGAGATCCTCGACCAGACCGGCTTTTGCTTCCTCCTCGCGCCGCAATACCACCCCGGCATCGCCCACGCCGGGCCGGTTCGGCGAACACTCAAGGTGCGCACGATCATGAACCTGCTCGGGCCGTGCCTCAACCCGGCGCGGCCGACCGTGCAGCTGCTGGGAGTTGCGGACCCCAAATTGCTTCTGCCCATCGCCGAGACCTTGCGCGCGCTCGGGGCCGAGCGCGCTTTGGTCGTGCACGGCTCGGGGCTCGATGAAGTTGCGCTGCACGGCTTCAGCCGCGCGGTGTCGCTGAGCGGAGGCCGCCTCGACGAGATCGAGATCACACCCGAGCAGGCTGGGCTCGACCGGATGCCGGTGCAATCGATCACCGGCGGCACGCCTCAGGAGAATGCGGCGCGCCTGGCGGCATTGTTGTCCGGCCGCGGCCGTGAAGCCGACACTGCAGTGGTCGCGCTCAACGCCGGCGCGCTGCTGATGACCGCCGGCATTGCGGGCTCGCTGCGCGACGGCGTCGACATGGCGTTCGACTCGGTCCGCGGCGGACGCGCCAACGCGACGCTCGAAGCGTTCGTCGAGGCGAGCCGTGGCTGAACCGGTGGGAATCCTGGGCGAGATCGCGGCGGCCAAGCGCGTCGAGCTCGCGACGCGTTTCGACGGCGTGTCGATCGACGGCCTGCGCGCCCGCGCGAGGCCGACCAGCCGCAGCCTCGCGCGGACCATCGCGCAGGACGGGGCGCGCTTCATCCTCGAAATCAAGAAAGCCTCGCCGTCAGCGGGATCGATCCGGTCGGGCGCCGACGCTGCAGCGCTCGCCCGCGGCTATGCCGGGATCGCCGATGCCCTGAGCGTGCTTACCGACGGCCCCCATTTCGCAGGCTCGCTCGGCGACCTCTCAGCGGCCCGCGCGCAATTCGATGGACCGATCCTCGCCAAGGACTTCTTTATCGACCCCCGCCAGGTTGTGGAGGCGCGGATCGCGGGGGCCGACGCGATCCTGGTGATGCTCTCGCTGCTCGGCGACGAACAGGCTCGCGAGATGATCGCCGAGGCGCGCCGCTTCGGGATGGAGACGCTGGTCGAGGTCCATGACGACGCCGAGATGCGCCGCGCGCTTGCGCTCGGGGCGCCGCTGATCGGAATCAACAATCGCGACCTTCGCGACCTGACGGTCGATCTTTCGACCACCGAGCGGCTGGCGCCGCTGGCGACCTGCCGCATTCTGGTCTCGGAATCGGGCATCGCCGACCGCGACGATGCCGACCGGCTGGCGCCTCATGTCGACGGGTTCCTCGTCGGCAGCGCCTTGATGCGGGCGGCGGATCCCGCTGACGCGGCGCGGGTCTTGGTATTCGGGCGGGTCAAATTGTGCGGTCTGAATCGGCCCGAAGATTTCGAGGCTGCCCGCGCGGCGAGCTTTGCCGGGCTGGTCATGGTCCCGGACAGCCCGCGCTGCGTCTCGCTCGGCCAGGCGCTCCGGCTGGCTGCGCTTCATCCGGCTCCGGTCGGCATCTTTCGCAACGCCCCGATCGAGGATGTTGCAAGTGCCGCCGCAATGCTCGGCCTGGCGGCGGTCCAGCTCCACGGCGCCGAAGACGCGTCTTATGTCCGCTCGCTGGCCCGACGATTGCCCGTCCGTTGCGAAGTGTGGAAGGCGATCGAGGTCGGCCGTTCAAGCCTGCACGGCTTCGACGCCGCCGACCGCCTGCTGTTCGACAGCGGCCCGGGCGGCACCGGCCAAACCTTCGACTGGACGTTGATCCGCGATCATCCGGCGCTCGGCCGTTCCTTTGTCGCCGGCGGAATCGGCCCTGCCAACGCACGCGAGGCATCGCGGCTCGGCGCTTACGCACTGGACGTCGGATCCGCGGTGGACGAGCGGCCCGGAGTCAAGTCGCCGGCGCGGATCGCGGCGCTGTTCGACGCCCTGCGCGCGCCCTCACGCAACCGGCTTCGCGCATGCGCCTGAACGGCCGCTTCGGCCGCTTTGGAGGCTGCTATATCCCCGAAATCCTGGTGCCCGCGCTCGAGCAGCTCGAGGCGGCGTTCCTCGACTCGCAGGAGGACCCCGCCTTTGCCGCGGAGCTCGACAGCCTGCTTGCGAACTATGCGGGCCGGCCGACCCCGCTGACTCGCTGCCGCAACCTGCCCGGCAACATTTACCTGAAGCGCGAGGACCTGCTCCACGGCGGCGCGCACAAGACCAACCAGGTGCTCGCGCAGGGGCTGCTTGCAGGGCGCATGGGCAAGACGCGGCTGATCGCCGAGACCGGCGCCGGCCAGCACGGGGTTGCAACCGCGATCGTCGGCGCGCTCCTCGGCTTCGAGACAATCGTCTACATGGGCGCCGAGGACGTCGAGCGGCAGCGGCTCAACGTGTTCCGGATGGAGCTGATGGGCGCGACGGTGGTGCCGGTGGAGGTCGGTGGCCGGACCCTCAAGGACGCGATCAACGAGGCGCTGCGCGACTGGTCGGCGAGCTTCGAGACTACCCATTATTGTCTCGGCACCGCCGCCGGGCCGCATCCCTTCCCGACCATGGTCCGCGAGTTCCAGCGGGTGATCGGCCGTGAGGCGCGGGCACAAATCCTCGACCAGCTCGGCCGGTTGCCCGATGCGGTGGTCGCCTGCGTTGGCGGGGGATCGAACGCGATCGGCCTGTTCGCCGACTTCCTCGACGATGACGTCCGCCTGATCGGGGTCGAGGCTGCCGGGCGCGGTCTCGACAGAGCCGAGCATGGCGCGACTCTGCTGCGCGGATCGCCGGGAATCCTCCACGGCGCCGAGACTTATGTGCTTCAGGACGACGACGGCCAAATCGCCGACACCTGGTCGGTGTCCGCCGGCCTCGATTATCCCGCCGTCGGCCCCGAGCATGCCCACCTCAAGGACAGCGGCCGCGCCTTATATGTCGGCGCAACCGACGCCGAGGCGCTCGCCGCGTTCAAGGCGCTGGCGCAAGGCGAAGGCATATTGTGCGCCTTCGAATCCGCGCATGCGCTCGCCCACGCGCTGAAGCTGGCCGAGCAGGACCCGAACAGCGCGATCCTCGTCGGCCTGTCGGGGCGCGGGGACAAGGATGTGGCTCAAGCACAAGCCCTGCTGGGGGCAGGGCTTGCTGACGAGCCACAGGCGCAGGGCCTGCTCGCGTGAGCCGCTACGCGGAGATGTTCGACCTGCTGGGCGGAGAGGGCGCGTTCGGCGCGTTCCTGATGCTCGGCGATCCGGACCTCGAAACCAGTGCCGCCCTGCTCGACGCGGTCGTCGAGGGTGGCGCCGACATGGTCGAGGTCGGCATTCCCTTCTCCGATCCGGTCGCCGACGGGCCGGTGATCCAGGCCGCTGCGCAGCGCGCGCTGGCCGCCGGCGTGCGGGTCGCCGATTGCCTCCACCTCATCGCCGGCTTCCGCGCGCGCCATCCGCAGGTGCCGCTCGGAATCCTCACTTACGCCAACATCGTCGTCGCTCGTCCCGGCTTCATGCGCGAGGCGGTGGAGGCCGGCGCCGACAGCCTGCTGATCGCCGACGTTCCCGCGCTCGAGGCCCAGCCATTCGTGCGAGAAATGGAGCAGTCGGGAGTCGAGCCGGTGCTGATCGCCGCAGCGAACACGCCTGATCCCACGCTGGCGAAAATCGCATCGCTGTCGAAGGCCTATACTTATTGCGTCAGCCGCGTCGGGATCACCGGCACGCATTCAGCGGGCACGTTTGACGCTTCGCTCATCGCGCGGCTGGAAAAGGCCGTCGCGCCGCCCGCCGTGTTCGGCTTCGGAATCTCGACTCCCGACCATGTCCGCGCAGCGCTCGCGGCCGGCGCTCGCGGCGTCATCTGCGGTTCGGCGATCGTCGATCTCGCGGCGCGCGGCGGCGATGTTCGGGGGCTGGTCCGCTCGCTCAAATCAGCGACACGGAACGACTCGCCCTCGCAATGATTGAATCGGCGCAAGGCAAGGAGAGGTTTGATGGCCGCGCGTCCGATCTGGCGAGGGCAAATCCGCCTGGCGCTCGTGTCGATCCCGGTCGAGCTCTATCCCGCGACCAAAAGCGGGGCTTCGATCCAGTTCCACCAGGTGCACGAGCCCTCAGGCAAGCGGATCAAATATGAAAAGGTCGTGCCCGGCATCGGCCCGGTCGACCGCGACGAGATCGTCAAAGGCTATGAAGTATCAAAGGGCCACTATGTTCTCCTCGACCCCGAGGAGATCGAAAGCGTCAAGCTGGAGAGCCGCAAGACGCTCGACCTGGTCCAGTTCGTCGACGCCAATGACATCGACGCGATGTATTTCGACAAGCCTTATTTCGTGGTCCCGGCCGACGATCTCGCCGAAGAGGCGTTCGTGGTGTTGCGCGACGCGCTTCGGGCGGCGAAGAAGGTCGGCGTCGGCCAGCTCGCCATGCGCGGCCAGGAATATGTCGTCGGTTTGAAGCCGTGCGGCCGCGGAATGCTGCTCGAGACATTGCGCTACGCAGACGAGGTCAACCGCGCGCAATCCTATTTCCGCGAGATCGGCGACACCGAGCCCGACGCGGACCTGCTCGACATGGCCTCGATGCTGATCGAGCGGAAGACCGGCAAGTTTGATCCGTCCGAGTTCCACAATCGCTACGTCGACGCGCTTCGCGACCTGATCAAGGAGAAGCAGCGCAAGAAGGGCGAGAAGGTCATCCAGGATCCGGACGCCGACGCTGCGCCGCCCAAGGGCTCCAACGTCGTCGACCTGATGGCGGCATTGAAACGCAGCCTCGGCGATGAAGGCAAGGCCGCCAACGAGAACAAAAGCGCGAAGAAAAGCGCTGCTGCGCGCAAGCCGGCGCCGCGCCATGCGCCCAAGAAAGCCCCTGCGAAAAAGGCGGCTGCGGGCGGCCGCAGGCGGTAGGACCTGAGCAATGGCTCGCCGGGTGCCGCTCGACATCGAGACCTATAACCGCAAGCGCGACTTCTCGAAGACCAGGGAGCCGCGCGGGCGCAAGCTCAAGGGCGAGGGCGACAGCTTCGTGGTCCAGAAGCACGATGCCTCGCGGCTGCACTGGGATTTTCGCCTCGAGCTCGACGGGGTGCTCAAGAGCTGGGCGGTACCCAAGGGCCCGAGCCTCGATCCCGACGACAAGCGGCTGGCGATGCGGACCGAGGATCATCCGCTCGACTACGGCACCTTCGAAGGCACCATCCCCAGGGGCGAATATGGCGGCGGCACGGTGATGCTGTGGGATGAGGGCCGGTGGGTGCCCGAGCCGGGCAAGGACCCCAGCAAGACGATCGAGGAAGGACACCTCCACTTCACGCTCGAGGGCGAGCGGATGAAGGGCGAGTGGGTGATGTTCCGCCTCAAGCCCCGTGCCGGCGAGAAGGCTGAGCCGTGGATGCTGAAGAAAGTGACCGACCAACATGCCGACCCCGAAGACGGCGACGCCTTGGTCGACAATTGCGTGACCAGCGTGACCACCGGCCGGACGATGGCCGAGATCGCCGCCGGCGAGGACGTGTGGCGATCGAATCGCGGCGGGCAAAAGGGCGGCCGCGGCAAGCGCAAGGCGGGCAAGGCGCCGCCGCCGTTCGAGGAGCCGCAGCTTGCAACGCTGGTCGACGACGTCCCGGCCGGCAATTCATGGATCCACGAATATAAATATGACGGCTACCGCCTGTTGCTGTCGGTCGGCGAGGGCGTCGCCACCGCCTGGACTCGCAAGGGCAAGGACTGGAGCGACAAGTTCAAGGCGTTGGTGAAAGCGGCGGCCAACCTCCCCGCCGGCTGCCTGATCGACGGCGAAGCGGTCGCGCTCGACGACAAGGGCCGGCCGAGCTTCCAGCTGCTGCAGTCGACGCTCAAGGAAAGCAAGGGCGCCAACCTCGTCTATTACGCTTTCGACCTGCTGATCGACCGCGGCGAGGACATCCGCAAACTCCCCAACATCGAGCGCAAGGAGCGGCTCGCGGCGCTGCTCCAGGGCGTCTCGCCGCCGATCCTTTACGGCGACCATGTGATTGGCCGCGGCGAGGCCCTGTTCGAGGAAATCTGCAAGCAGAACGGCGAAGGGATCATCTCGAAGAAAGCGAGCGCCCCTTACAAGGGCACCCGCACGCGCTCGTGGCTCAAGATCAAGTGCATCCAGCGCCAGGAATTCGTGCTGATCGGCTGGTCCGAAAGCGACAAGAGAATGGGCTTCCGCTCGCTGCTGCTGGCGCTGAAGGAGAAGGGCAAGCTGACCTATGTCGGCAAGGTCGGCACCGGCTTTTCGGGAAAATTGATCCTTGAGCTGATGGAGCGGATGCGTCCGCTCGAGGTCGACAAGGCGCCTGTCGACGTGCCGCGCGCCGACCGCAAGGCGGCGCACTGGATCAAGCCGGTGCTGGTCGCTGAGATCGCTTA
Source organism: Pseudomonadota bacterium (assembly GCA_040390085.1). Classification (GTDB taxonomy): domain Bacteria; phylum Pseudomonadota; class Alphaproteobacteria; order Sphingomonadales; family Sphingomonadaceae; genus Sphingomicrobium. The sequence goes on from JAZJZB010000062.1 coordinate 19,864, forward strand.
TGCCGAGTTCACCAACGAAGGCATTTTACGACATCCGAGCTTCATCGGCCTGCGCGAGGACAAGCCCGCGTCAGAGGTGGTGCGCGAGGTGCCCAAGCATCTCGACAAGGCGGAGAAGAAATCCGAGCGGCCGACCGCGGAGAGCCTGGGGATCAAGATCAGCAATCCCGACCGGATCATCTATCCGGAGGACGGGCTGACCAAGGGCGACCTCGCCGATTATTACGCCGCGGTCGAACCGCTGATCATGGTCGACGTCGCCAACCGCCCGATGACCCTGATCCGCTGTCCGCAGGGCCGGGCCAAGAAATGCTTCTTCCAGAAGCACGACAGCGGCACCTTCGGCCCCGACGTCAAGCACATCCCGATCAAGGAGAAGGACGGCGAGGTTCAGGACTATCTCTACTTCGACGACATCAAGGGCCTGCTCGCCTGCGTCCAGATGGGAACCGTCGAATTCCATGGCTGGGGCAGCAAGGTCGAGAAGGTCGAATATCCCGATCGGTTGGTGTTCGATCTCGACCCCGACGTCGGCCTCGATTTCGCGAAGGTGAAGTTGGCGGCGCTGCGGTTGAAAGCGCTGCTCGGCGACCTCGGCCTCAAGACCTTCCCGCTGCTGTCGGGCGGCAAGGGAATGCACGTCGTCGTGCCGCTCGACGCGTCGAAGGACTGGCCGACGGTCAAAAGCTTCGCCGACCGCTTCAGCCGCGCGATCGCCGAGGCCGAGCCGGAGATGTTCACCGCGAACATCCGCAAGGTCCAGCGCAAGGGCCGGATCTTCCTCGACTGGCTGCGCAACCAGCGCGGGGCGACCGCGGTCATGCCCTTTTCCGCGCGCGCCCGCGAAGGCGCGCCGGTGGCGGCGCCGATCGCCTGGGAGGAGCTCGACCGCTATCAGAGCGGCGGCCATTTCAGCATCCGCGACGCCGACGAATTGCTTGACCGCGCGAGCTCCAAGCTGCTCGCCGGCTGGGGCCAGGCCAAGCAGGCGCTGCCGAAGGTCTAGGCGGTCATCGGGAAGCGGATGGTCACAACGAGGCCGCTGCTCAGCCATTCGAAGTCGACCCGGCCCTGAAGGTCCGCCCGCGCGGTCATGTCGATCATCTGGTGTCCGAAGCCCAGCCGCGACGGCTTGTCGACGCCGCCGTTTCCGCTCTCGCGCCAGCACACGATCGCCTCGCCATCCTCGACCCGCCAATCCAAATCGACCCGCCCCGCCGGCACTGCGAGCGCGCCATATTTGACGGCGTTGGTGTAAAGCTCGTGCAGGACCAGCGCGAGGCCGAGCACGCGGTTGGCTGACAACAAGGCGCGCTCGCCCGAGAAGCTTGCGCGGCCGGTCGCTGCGTCGGCGCCAAGCACTTGCTCGGCAAGCGCCTGGAGCTCGACTTCCTTCCACTCGGACGCAACCAGCAGGTCGTGGCCGTGGGCGAGCGTCTCGAGGCGGCTGAGGAAAGCTTCCTGGAAGCTTTCCGTGTCGGACGAATGGCGTGCGGTCTGGTGGGCCATCGCAAGCACCACCGACAGCATGTTTTTCACGCGGTGATTGAATTCGCGGAGCAGCCGATGGCGCCGCTCGACCTCCTGCTGGCGCTCGCGGATGTCGCGGATGAAGCCGATGAACAGCCGCCCGCCGAACTGGCGGGATTCGGTGATCGACAGCTCGACCGGAAGCTCGCGTCCGTCGCGATGGAGGGCGCTGATCTCGATCCGCCGGTTGAGCACCGGGCCAAGACCGGTCTGCAAATAGCGCTTAAGGCCGCGCTCGTGCGCCGGGCGGTGCTGCGGCGGGATGATCAGGTCGCTGAGCTTCTGGCCGACCGCTTCGGCGAGGGTCCAGCCGAAGCTCGCCGTGGCATGTTCGTTCCAGCCGAGGATGCGGCCGTCGACGTCCATCACCACCACCGCGTCAAGCGCAGTGTCGAGCACCGACTGAAGGCCGGCGTGCAGTGCGCTCGAAGCGGACCTCATCGGGATCACTTGCAACGGTTGCCGCCTTCGTTCCAGTGAGCGAACAGCATTAACGGAGAATTGGTCAGAACCGGAGTCGTGACCGGTCCGGATCGAACCGACCGCGAATCCCGTCGTGGACGCGCGTCCTCGCAGGACTAGAACAAGCCATGCGCAAAACCTCAGCCACCGCTTTGCTTCCCCTCCTTTTCCTGCTCACCGCGGCATCGCCGCCGGAGCTCGCGCGATGGCGCGCGGAGGCATCGCGAGTGACTATCACCCGCGACGATTGGGGCATTGCCCACATCCACGGCCGCACCGACGCCGACGCGGTGTTCGGAATGATCTACGCCCAGGCCGAGGACGATTTCCCGCGCATCGAAGCCAATTACCTGACCAGCCTCGGCCGCACCGCGGAAGCCGAGGGCGAGAAAGCGATCTGGCAGGATTTGCGCGCCCGGCTTTATGTTAGCGAAGGCGAGCTCAAGGCCGATTATGCGCGCAGCCCGGTCGCCATGCGCCGGCTGATGAATGCCTGGGCCAACGGGCTCAATTACTTCCTCGCGACCCACCCGAACGTGCGCCCGCGCGCACTGACCCGGTTCGAGCCGTGGATGGCGCTGAGCTTCACCGAAGGCAGCATCGGCGGCGACATCGAGCGGATCGATCTCGATCAGCTCAAGGCATTCTATTCATCCTCCCCCAGATTTCTGGGGGAGGGGGACCATGCGAAGCATGGTGGAGGGCCCCCTCCGTCATCGCTTCGCCGTGCCACCTCCCCTGCAAATGCAGGGGAGGATGATACAAATCTCGAGCGCCAGGGCTCCAACGGAATCGCGATCGCGCCGAAGCTGACCAGTGGCGGCAATGCGCTGCTGCTGATCAACCCGCACACCAGCCACTATTTCCGGTCCGAGGCGCAGGTCACCAGCGACGAGGGCCTCAACGCTTACGGCGCTTCGACCTGGGGCCAGTTCTTCATCTACCAGGGCTTCAACGCCCACGCCGGCTGGATGCACACCTCGAGCGGGGTCGATAGCGTCGACGAGTTCGCCTACCAGGTGCAGTTGCCCGAGCTGGGTCCGCGCTATCGCTACGGAAGCGAGTGGCGGGTGATGGACCAGCGGCCGGTGACAATCCGCTACAGGAAGGCGGATGGGAGCCTCGGCGAGCGGAGCTTCACGACCTATTTCACCCATCGCGGCCCGATCGTCCGCGAGGAGTTGACGTCAACTTGCGCGCCTGCGCCCAAGAAGGACCAGCGCATTTGCTGGATTGCGTTCGCGATGATGGACAAGCCGGTCGAGGCGCTGCAGCAGAGCTTCCTGCGGACCAAGGCGAGCGACCTTGCCTCCTTCCTGCGCGTCGCAAACTTCAAAGCAAACAGTTCGAACGATACAATCTTTGCCGACGATAAGGGGGAGATCGCTTACCTCCATCCGCAGTTCGTCCCGCGCCGCGACGACCGGTTTGATTATACCAGGCTGGTCGACGGCACCGATCCGACGACCGACTGGCGCGGGGTCCATGCGCTGGCCGAGCTGCCGAGCGTGACGACCCCGCCCAACGGCTGGGTCCAGAACACCAACACCTGGCCGTACCGCGCAGCCGGCCCGTACAGCGCCAACCCGGCGCGCTTTCCCAGATATATGGACACCGACGGCGAGAATTTTCGCGGCCTCCACGCGGTCCGGCTGTTGACCGGCAGCAAGGGCTGGACGCTCGACAAGCTGCAGGCGGCCGCATTCGACAGCGAGCAGCCCGGTTTCGCGGTGCTGATTCCGTCGCTCATTGCCGCTTATGATGCGCTTCCCAACGGCGATCCGCGGCGAGCGCGCCTGCAGGCGCCGATCGCCACGCTGCGCGGCTGGAATTACCGCTGGGGGGCGCAATCGGTCGCCCAATCCCTGGCGATGGCGTGGGGCGAAGCACTGCGAAAAGCGCTCCACGCGCCAAAATCGGAACCGGGCAACAAGGTGATGATGCGCCTCGACCGCGACACGTCGCCCGCGCTGAAGCTGAAGCTGTTCGACGAGGCGGTCGCTTACCTCCGACGCGACTTCGGCCGCTGGCAGGTGCCATGGGGCGAGGTCAACCGGTTCCAACGGATCTCCAACGCGATCAAGCCGCCCTACAGCGACCAGGCGCCGAGCATTGCAGTGCCCTTCGCCGAAGGCCGCTATGGTTCGCTCGCGTCATTCCGGTCCGAGCCGCGTCCAGGCACCAAGCGGTGGTACGGCGACTATGGCAATTCGTTCGTCGCGGTGGTCGAGTTCGGCAAGCGGGTCCGCGCCCATGCCATCACTGCCGGCGGCGAGAGCGGCCATCCGGATTCGCCGCACTTCGCCGACGAAGCCCAGCGCTACGCGTCAGGCGATTTGCGCGAGGTCTATTTCTATCCCGACCAGCTCAAGGGCCACACCGAGCGCGTCTATCGGCCTTGGAAATAAGCTCATCCTCCCCTGCATTTGCAGGGGAGGGGGACCGGCCAAGCTGGTGGAGGGGCCCCTCCGTCGCGCCTGTGGCGCGCCACCTCCCCTCGAAATCGAGGGGAGGATGACTAGCTAAACCCCCGCGAACTTGTCCGTCGCCCGGATCAGGCCGTCGAGCACGCCTGGCTCGCTGAATAAGTGACCGCCGTCGGGCACGATGTTCAGCTCGACCTCGGGCCATGCCTGCTTCAGCCGCCAGGCAGCGACCGGCGGGGTGCAGCAATCGTGCCGGCCCTGGACGATCACGCCGGGAATGCCGCGAAGCTTGGTCGCGTCGCGCAGCAGCTGCCCTTCCTCGAGCCAGCCGTGCGCGGCCATATAATGGTTCTCGATGCGAGCGACCGCGACGGCCACTTCGGGGCTGGTGAAATGCTCGATTGTCGACGGGCTCGGCAGCAGGGTGACGATGTCGCCCTCCCACTTGCTCCACGCCTGGGCGGCGGCCAGTTGCTCGGCCTTGTCGTCGCTGGTCAGTCGCTTGCGATAGGCTTCGACCAGATCGTCGCGCTCGGCTTCCGGAATCGGCGCGAGGAACTCCTCGAACTTGTCGGGGTAGAGCTGCGAAGCGCCGCCCTCCTTGTACATCCAGTCGATCTCATACTGGTCGAACAGGAAGATTCCGCGCAGCACCAGCTCGGTCACGCGCTCCGGATGAGTCTCGCCATAAGCGATCGCCAGGGTCGAGCCCCAGCTGCCGCCGAACACCTGCCACTTGTCGACCTTGGCGACCTCGACCCGCAGCTTCTCGATATCCTCGACCAGATGCCAGGTCGTGTTGGCCTCGAGGCTCGCATAAGGCGTCGATTTGCCGCAGCCGCGCTGGTCGAACACCAGGATGTTATACTTGTCCGGGTTGAACTGGCGGCGGTGATCGGGGCTCGAACCGCCGCCCGGCCCGCCGTGGAGGAACACCACCGGCTTGCCGTTGGGATTGCCCGAAAGCTCCCAGTAGAGGCTGTGGCCGTCGCCGACGTCGAGCATTCCGCTCTGGTAGGGCTCGATCGCGGGGTAAAGCGTGCGGCGCTTGGGGCTGTGGGCGTCCATCAGAAGCTGAATTCCTCGTAGATGCGCGAGACGTCGCCGTCCCACTCGTTCTCATATTTGGCGAGCAGTCGGTCGGCCGGTGTCATGCCTGTTGCAACAACGTCGCGCAACGGATCGAGGAACCCGCCTTCATTATCGCCGGCGCTGTTGAGCTGCGCCCTGCGCGAGAGGCCGTCGGCGGCGATGCCCAACACCGCGCCTGCGAAATCGCGCATCGACTGGCCGTCCGGAGTCGTGGAATCGAGGGTCAGCTTGGGCACTTCGTGGCGCAACTTCTCGCGCTCGGCGATGTCCCAATGCTTGACCAGCTCCCACGCCGCGTCGAGCGCGACATCGTCGTACAGCAGCCCGACCCACAAGGCCGGGAGCGCGCAGATCCGGCTCCAGCGGCCGCCGTCGGCGCCGCGCATCTCGAGGAAGCTCTTCAATCGCACTTCGGGGAAGGCGGTCGACAAATGGTCGACCCAGTCGGTCAGCAGCGGCTTTTGCCCCGGAAGCTCGGGCAGCCGGCCATCGAGGAAATCGCGGAAGCTGCGGCCGGCGACGTCGATATATTTGCCGTCGCGGTAGACGAAGTACATCGGCACATCGAGCGCATAGTCGCAGTAGCGCTCGTAGCCGAACCCGTCCTCGAACACGAACGGAAGCATTCCGGTGCGGTCGGGGTCGGTGTCTTCCCAGATGTGGCTGCGGAAGCTCTTGAAGCCGTTCGGCTTGCGCTCGGTCAACGGCGAGTTCGCGAACAATGCCGTGGCGACGGGCTGCAGCGCCAGCCCGACGCGGAATTTCTTCACCATGTCGGCTTCGCTCGAATAATCGAGGTTCACCTGGATGGTGCAGGTGCGGAGCATCATGTCGAGGCCGAGCTTGCCGACCTTGGGCATGTAATTGAGCATGATCTTGTAGCGGCCCTTGGGCATCACCGGCAGGTCGCTGCGCGCCTTGTCGGGCCACATGCCGAGCCCAAGGAAGCCGAGCCCAAGCCGCTCGCCGACGGTCTTGCATTGCTCGAGGTGGCGGGCCGCTTCGGCGCAGGTCTGGTGGAGGTTCTGCAAGGCGGCGCCGGACAACTCCAACTGGCCGGCGGGCTCGAGGCTGATGGTGCCGTCGGGGCCGGACAGCGCGATTGTGTTGCCGCCCTCGATCACCGGCTTCCAGCCGAACTCGGTGAGGCCGCTGAGCAGGTCGCGGATGCCGCCGGGCTCATCGTATGAAGGCGCGCGGTGGTCGGCCATCCGATAGACGAATTTCTCATGCTCGGTGCCGATCAGCCACTTGCCGCGCGGCTTCTCGCCGCCGGCGAACACCGACAACAGATCGTCACGGCTCTCGATGAGCGGGCTGGCGCTTTCGTCGGTCCGGGTCGTCATTGGCATCGCGCCCTAGCGACGCGCCCGTAACGACGCCAGCACATCTGTCTTATCGTCCCAACAGCGCAGCTTATCAGCGCCAGTCGCCGGCGAGCGCCATGTAGGCCGTCAGCGCTGCAAGCGCCGCGGTCTCCGCTCGGAGGATGCGCGGGCCGAGCGAGATCGCGACCGCGCCTGGCGCGGCGCGGACCAGCGCGCGCTCGTCGTCGGTAAAGCCGCCTTCGGGGCCGATCAGGATCAGCGCCGGGCCGGGCCTCATCGCTTGGCCCACCGGCTGGCCACCGCCCTCGTCGGCGAAGTAGAGCGTGCGCTTGCCATCCAGCCCGCCCAGCAGTTGCTTGAGGCTGACCGGCTCGGCGATCTCGGGAAGCCGCGTGCGCCCGCATTGCTCGGCGGCTTCGATCGCGATCGCTTCCAGACGCTCCAGCTTCACCCGCTCGGCGATTGTGCGCTGGGTGATGACCGGCAGCAGCCGCGCTGCACCGAGCTCGGTCGCTTTTTCGGCCAGCCAGTCGGTCTGCGTTCGTTTGACCGGGGCGAAAGCGAGCCAGATATCGACAACCGGCTCAGGCGTCCGGGTCCGCCGCTCGACGGTGAGGGTCATCCGTTTCTTGCCGGTCTCGGCGATGCGCGCCAGCCATTCGCCCGAATTCCCGTCGAACGTCAGCAGCTCGGCGCCAGGCCCAAGCCGCATCACATTGCCGAGATAATTCGCCTGTCCCGCGTCCAGCTCGATATGCGCGCTCTCGCCAAGCGCCTGCCGAACGAACAGGCGCGGCAGGCTTTTCGGCGGCCATGCTGGGGTCGCGGGCATTGCGGCGGCTTAGCCGCGCCAAGTGGCTCGCGCTACGTCATCGATGGGTGATTAGTTGCGACGGTCGGTCGCTTCGATCAAGTCGCGATAATAGCGCGACGCTCGAAGATGAATCGATCGCTCTTCTTCGCTTTCGGCCTGTTCTGCCAGGCTCAGCGCCTCTAGCAGGCGTCTTATAAAATAGGCCTTGTACACATCGCCGTCCTTTGGTTCGGCGACCGCGCGGCTCGTCGTTATCTCAGTTGTAAACGCACAATGTCTTTTTCGGCTCCGTAACTTTGTTTGAATTAAGCACCACTTTGACGATTACACGCGGCCGCTCCTTCAAGCTTGCAGCTTGAGTGGGTGGCCCGCGACTGCCAAATCGTTCAAATGAACGCGGTTCTCGATATCGTACCCGACAGCGAGCGGCGGGGGCTGATCGGCGCGCTTCCAGCGGTGCTGAGGCCCTATGCAAGCCTGATGCGGCTCGACCGTCCGATCGGCAGCTGGCTGCTCTATTGGCCGTGCGCGTGGAGCGTCGCGCTCGCCGGCGTCGGCGGGCGCTGGGAGCTGTTCCTGTGGCTCGCGCTCGGCGCCTTCGCGATGCGCAGCGCGGGGTGCGTCTACAACGACATCGTCGACCGCGACCTCGACCGCCGGGTCGCGCGGACCCGGCTTCGCCCGCTGGCCAGCGGGCGAGTGTCGCTGCGCTCGGCGTGGCTGCTCATCGCCATCCTTTGCTTCATCGGCCTCATCGTCCTCGCCCAGCTCAATACGGTTGCGGCGGTCGTGGCGCTGGCAAGCATCGCGCCGGTCGCTGCTTATCCCTTCATGAAGCGCATCACCTGGTGGCCGCAGGCGTGGCTTGGGCTGGTGTTTTCGTGGGGCGCGCTGGTCGGCTGGCCGGCGGTCACCGGAAGCCTTGGCTGGCCGCCATTCCTGCTGTGGCTTGGAAGCGTCGCGTGGGTGGTCGGCTACGACACGCTTTACGCGATCCAGGACATCGAGGACGACGCGCTGGTGGGGGTCAAATCCTCGGCCCGGCGCCTCGGCGACAGGGCGCAGCTCGGGATCGCATTATTCTATGCGCTCGCCGTCGCTTTGTGGGGCGCAGCGATCTGGAGCGTGCGGCCGGATTGGCTCGCGTTGATGACCTTGCTTCCGGCCGGGTTGCACCTTGCCGGCCAAGTGGTTCGCGCCAACCCCAAGGACGGCGAGCTCGCGCTGCGGCTGTTCCGATCGAACCGCACGTGCGGGCTGCTGGTGTTGCTGGCGATGCTGGTCGTCGGCCTTTCCGCCCGCTAGGCGACCGCGATGCAATCGCCCGAACAGGCCCGCAAGATCGTTGAATCGCTGGTCGAGCGCGGAATCGCCGCCGGTGCGAGCGCCGCCGACGCACTTTATATCGGTGACCGCTCGTCCTCGGTGCAGGTGCGGCTCGGCGTGCTGGACAGTGTCGGCCGCTCCGAAGGCGAGGAGGTCGGGCTGCGCTTGTTCGCCGGCCAGCGCTCGGCGACGGCCGCTTCGTCCGACCTGTCAAAGGAGGCGCTGCAGACGATGGTCGAGCGCTGCCTGAGCATGGCCAGGGAAGCGCCCGAAGATTCCTATGCCGGCCTGGCGCCCGAAGCCCTGCTCGAGCGCGACGACCCGCCGTTCCTCGATTCCGATGATCCGCTCGAACCCGAGCCCGCTGAGCTTCGCGCCCGCGCGCTGGAGGCCGAGAATGCCGCGCTCGCAGTCGCCGGAGTGACCAACTCCAACGGCGCCGGTGCGAGCGCGTCGGCATCGATCATCGCGCTCGCGACCTCGGGCGGCTTCTCGGGCGCCTACCGGAGCACCGGCCACGGCTGCTCGGCGGCGGTCATCGCCGGCGAAGGCGCGACCATGCAGCGCGACCATGCCTGGCACAGCGCCCGCCACCGCGAAGATCTCGAATCGGCCGATGACATCGGCCGCCGCGCCGGCGAGCGCGCGGTGGCGCGGGTCAACCCGGCGCGCCCGAAACCCGGCAAGTATCCGGTGATCTTCGACCCGCGCGTGTCTTCCAGCCTGCTCGGCCATTTCGCGGGCGCGATCAGCGGCTCATCGATCGCGCGCAGGACCAGCTTCCTGCGCGACAAGCTCGGCGCGCAGGTTTTCGCTCCGAACGTGACGATCGTCGATGACCCGCTGCGTGCGCGTGGGCTTCGCTCGCGGCCGTTCGATGCAGAGGGCGTTCGGGTCGCCCGGCGCGAGCTGGTGTCGGGCGGCGTTCTTGGCAGCTGGATCGCCGAGAGCGCCTCGGCCCGGCAGCTCGGGATCGAGCCGACCGGCCATGCCGCGCGCGGAGTCGGCGGGGCGCCGGGCGCAAGCCCGAGCAACCTGTACATGGCGCCGGGAACCCGCAGCCGCGACGAGCTGCTTGCCGCCTTTCCCGAGGCCGTGCTGATCATCGAGCTGATCGGGCAGGGCGTGAACAGCCTGACCGGCGATTACAGCCGCGGCGCGGTCGGCTTCATGGTCCGCGGCGGCGAGATTGCCGAACCCGTGGCCGAGATCACCATCGCGTCCAACCTCACGGATATGTTTGCGAGCCTGGAGCCGGCAAGCGACCTCGAATTCCGCCGCGGAATCGACGCGCCGACGATCCTCATTCCGGAGATGACGGTCGCCGCCGCGTAGTTCCTCCCCATCCATGGGTGGGGAGGGGAACCATGCGCAGCATGGTGGAGGGGTAGAAGGTGCCCCCCAGTTACCCCTCGACCGTTCACTCTGCGGTGAACGGTTCCCCTCCCCACGCCTTCGGCGCAGGGAGGAACTTCAGGCTTCGGCGGCAATCCTCGGCACGCCGAGCCGCGGAATCTCGATCTTCGGGCAGCGGTCCATGACCACTTTGAGCCCCGCTGCCTCGGCCTTGGCCGCGGCTTCCTGGTTGATCACGCCGATCTGCATCCACACGGCTTTGGCGCCGACGAAGATCGCCTGGTCGACCGCATCGGCCGCGGCTTGCGGGCGTCGGAAGATGTCGACGATGTCGATCGGCACCCCGATCTGCGCAAGCTCGCGCCAGACGAACTCGCCATGGATATGCTCGCCGGTGATTTGCGGATTTACCGGCAGCACCCGGTAGCCCCAGTCCTGGAGGAACTTCATGACGCCATGAGAGGGCCGGTCGGGCCGGTCGGAAGCGCCGACCATGGCGATGGTACGCGCGTTGGTCAGCAGCTCGGCGATGTCTTCGTCGTGGATGAGCGGCATTGCGCTGCTCCTTTCGAAGCGATCAATGCGCCACGGCCGCCAACAGTTTCGCGGCGATCGCGGCAAAGGCTTCGGCTTCCGGGCCGTCCGAGGCCGCCGGCGGGTTTCCGGCATCGGAAGCTTCGCGAATGGCGAGCGACAGCGGCAGCCGGCCGAGGAACGGAATCCCCATCTCGGCAGCGGCGGTTTCCGCGCCGCCGGTTCCGAACGGATGCGAGGCCTCCCCGCAATGCGGGCAGACGTAAGTCGCCATATTTTCGATCAGCCCGATCACCGGGACGCTGGTCTTGTTGAACAGGTCGACCGCTCGGCGCGCGTCGATCAGCGACAGGTCCTGCGGGGTCGATACGATCACTGCGCCTGCGGGCCGCGAGCGCTGGATCAGCGACAGCTGCACATCGCCGGTGCCGGGCGGCATGTCGACAATCAGGAATTCGCAATCGCCCCAATCGGCGTTGACGAGGTTGGCGAGCGCGCCGGTCGCCATCGGCCCGCGCCAGGCAAGCGCGCGGCCCGGCGAGACCAGCTGGCCGAGTGACAGAAATTTAATTCCGTGCGCCTCTACCGGGATCAGCTGCTCGCCTTCGGCTTCGGGCTTGGCGTGGGTGCCGAGCAAGGTTGGCTGGGACGGTCCGTAAACGTCGGCGTCGATCAGCCCGACCTTCTTGCCGGCCCTGGCGAGCGCAACCGCGAGATTGGCCGAGACGGTCGATTTGCCGACCCCGCCCTTGCCGCTGCCGATGGCGATCAATGTCCGCGACACCTGGCTGGCGGTCATCGCG